>PLBW01000206.1:10711-62827 GCA_003135475.1 Acidobacteriaceae bacterium | reverse complement strand
GCCATAATTGGTACCGCTCTGCCGGAAGTTGCAAGTCGCAGGACCGCCGCTGGGGCCTGCTAGGTCCCACGCTCCCGACTGCGTGCTACCGGTGTTGGTGGCATTACTCAGGGTGAGCCACTCCTCGGTGCCAAATGTCATGGGTATGTTAACTGTTGCAGTAACGTCGTAAATGCCGTAACCGAAGCCGTTGGTGAAGAGCAAAACGCTGTTACTGGAATTTTGCGTAATGTGTCCGAACCCGCTGTTGTTGCTGAACGCCGAGGTGCCTCCCTCCCAGTCAACTCCCGTCGGCGTGGACCCGCTGAGTACCCACTCACCGAACTCGAGATGGTTGGCGGTGCCGGTAACTAGCGGCATAAACCCGTTCGAAATGTCCTGGAAAGACCCGGCAGGATTTGGGAGGTTGGGGCCGCTGATAAAGAACCCATTGTCGAGGCCATCAATCCCGCCGTCGTTATAGAACGTTGTGGTGCCAGCGTAGGCGGTCAAGGCAAGACACAGAATTGTGAGAGACAGAGTAGCGATGCGAATTTTCAAGGGGTAAACCCTCCTTTTTTGTTGAAACCGCGGACGAAACCCACCGGCCCTCATAGAGTCGGCGTCATAGAAGACAGCATGTGTAGCTGCAATTTAAGTGCCACCGTAAACCCTTTAGAATGTTTACTTGTGGCTCAATCCTGTGCACCTGTTTGCGACATCGTTCTAGGCAATTTCCCACAATCTGCCCTCTTTCACCGGTCGGGCAACCCAAGTCAGTTCTACAGGACTTCGACAAGGGTTGCGCAGCGTCTCCGGCGATGCCCTCCGGCGGCAACTGGAAAAGGTTCGCTGAGGTTGGCTTCATGGTGGCACTGTTATACAAACCCCCATGACGCTTTTTACCTGACCTGCGGCGGAGTGAAACTCACGCGCGAGCAGCAGCGGGCCACCGAATGGGCGCTTCATACGGAACTCGACGATTCCTTGCCCTCGACTTGGTAAGCGGGACCGCCGATGCCGGCTGCGGGACTGGTTACGTCAGGCCGTAGCAGGGAACCAGCTCGTTCCCTGATTTATTTCCAGATAGCAAAAAAGAAGCCGGAGCGGAAGCTCCGGCTGTCTAACAACTGGGGGAAGGGTTGTATTTACCGAGTTAGCTTGCGGCGCAGGACGCCCGCCAAGCCGAGGATGCCAGAACCGAACAGCAGGATGCTGCTGGGCTCAGGAGTCGTTCCGCCGCCGCCGCTGATCGTGAACGCTTGTGATTCAGTTGTCGGACAGCCGCCGCTCCCGCTGGGGTTCATGAAGTAGCAAGACGCAAGGGGACTTTCGTTGACGTCCCACGCGTCTTCCTGGGTGCCGCCGGCGTCATTGACATTACCGATGCTGAGGTAGTAAGGGGTCAATGCGGTCAAAGGGGTGGGGGTAATGTTGAATGTGGTCTGGTAGATGCTGTACCCGAAGGAATTGGTAAACAAGAAAACGTTCGAGAGGCTAGTACCGGCAGCAAGGCCGGGGCCGCCGAACGACGTGGAGCCGATCTCATACGAAACAGTCGTCGGGGCGCCGCCCAATGTCCAGAGGCCGATCGAAACCTGATTGGCCGTGCCGGACGTGGTGTCAACAAATCCGTCGGAAATCCACTGTTGAAATGGACCGGAGTTAGGGCCGTCGACAAAGAACGCATTCAAGTTGCCATTGATCGAACCAGAAGTAAATAGCGTCGTCGAGGAGTTAGCGGTCAAGGCAAGACACAGAATTGTGAGAGACAGAGTAGCGATGCGAATTTTCAAGGGGTAAACCCTCCTTCTTGTGTGTCAAACCGCAACGAACCCAACTGGCCTCGTAGCGAGGGAGACTGCTCCCATACGTGCAATTTAAGTGCCACCGTAAACCATTTAGAATGTTGACTTGTGGCTCAATCCTGTGCACTCGTTTGCGACATCGTTCTAGGCAATTTCCCACAATCTGCCCTCTCTACCCCTCCCGGTCGGGCAACCCAAGTCAGCTCTACAGGAGTTCGACAAAGGGCCACGCCGCCCCTCAGGCGATGCCCGCTAGCGGCAACTGGGGACCCCGGCGCTGAAGCGGTGCTTCACTCTATACACCAAGCGTAAAACTGCTTTAGACTTGTCATGGCCGGGAGTTGAGCTGCGCAGGTCAGCTCTGTTCATCGGTCGTGGTTCAGCGAAACCCGCGAGAGTGGCGGAATTGGCAGACGCACCAGACTTAGGATCGGCCATCCGCCTATTGTGCTGAGTTGTCAGGAATAGTAATACGCTGTGATTTCAGTAGGTTCCGCAAACAGCCCCAACTGGGAAACAAACAGATACAGGTATTTACTCCCCCTAAAATTCCCCCTACTCGATCAGCGAAGAAAGGGCGAATGAAAAGGGCCGCCCCGAAGAGCAGCCCTTGCCGTTGGCGCGTCATCGAAAAAGCCACGGCTGGCTATCACACATCACTGTGACGCAACTTAGCCGCATGTATCATGGAGGGCGTGATCCGAACTAACATCTTAGCTTACGAAGAGAGAAAAGAAGCTGCTGGAGAAGTGGGCGCGAGAACTGGGCGTCTCGATGAGTGAACTCGTGAGGCGCGTACTCGACACTGCACTTGAGCAGCGGGAGAAAAAGCCGTGACCGCTATTCTGCTTTGGCTGCTCCTCGGGATCCTGCTCGGCGCTGGCGGAACGCACGCCCATCACCACGTGCGCCGGAACTACGGGGGTTGGAGCATGGCTCGGCAGGTAGGTGCGTCGGCTGTCAAGGCGCGCATCGGGCTCGCGATTGGCGTCCCGCTCACCGCGAGTGGATGGGAAGGTCGCGACCAGCAATTTGGGACTCGCATTGGCACAGTCTGGAACCTGTTCCGAGCCCTGAGCCCGGCGAGAATATTTATGCGCTGGAGCACCTAAAGGGGTATTTAGTGGGGCTGTTGGGAACTAAAACGGAAATTCCGGTTCGGAAGTATGTACCTTGAACAACCTGCTGAAACGGTCGCAGTAAGAGTAAACTTTCTTCGGGAAGCGCTCCCTCGGAGAAAGAGCATGGAAAAGTGGGAATATTGGTGGGAAATAAATCCCGGTTCTGACGACGGTGACATCATTGAAGTCCTGAATGGGCTGGGGCAGGATGGATGGGAACTTGTGACAGTGAGTCCCTGGGGCAAGGCGAATGTTGACACCGTATTCTTTTTCAAGCGAAGGGTCGCGTAACAGTCCTAGCCAGTTTGTTGACAGAACCCGCCGGCTAGGTGGATTGTCAGTGCAGCCGGGGATTCCCAGGTGCGTCGTGGCCTTCCGACTGAGAGCAGTCCATGGTGCCAACGGTCGTAAAACGATGCAGGAAATGCGGCTCGGAAAAGCCAATTGAAGACTTCTCGCGCAACAAGCTCACCAGAGATGGCAGGGCCTCTTGGTGCAAGACCTGCACGTCTGCTGCTACCGCCGCATACCAGAAGACAAGTCGAGGCAAGCAAGCTCTAAAGCAAGGTCTCAAGAAACAGCAGGACAAGGGTTATTTCCGCTTCGGTAGAGGTGCTATTTACATTCTTCGGCAAGGAGCACTCGCTCGTGGCCTGACGTTTACGCTCACTCCAGAATCACTCGGTAATTGGTGGCGGGAGACGCCTGACATATGCGCCTATTGTGGCATCACGACAGCGGAGTTCATTCGACTCCGCGACTACGTCAATGCATACGCGGGTTCGGATTACGAGATAACGAAGTTTAGGCGTGTGTTCAGGTCTTCCAAGCAAGCGGCTATCAGATGGCTCACGCTGGACAGGGTGGACAATGCGCGAGGTTATGAACTCGACAACTTGGTGAAATGTTGCTGGTTCTGCAACTACATCAAAGGCAGCTTGCTGACTCACGCGGACATGCTATTGGTAGGGAAGTCAGTTATTGAAAGGCTCAGAACCCGAATCGCAGCAGACTGAATCAAGAGGGATCGACGCATTTCCGGTGTAAAACGTTGGAGTCACGCCTGCAATGGAAGCGGGGCTGACAAGAACCATGTCTGGTCGAGTTGATACAAGCAATTTTCTACTGCGCACACTTGATCTCATGAGCTGCTTTCCTCTTCGAAAAGGTCGCCCCACGTCTGCCGGGCATCTCGCAGCCGCGTGCTTTCGACGAAGAGACTGCGCTGTTCCTCTGTGACGGACTGCCTGATTTTTCTCATGCCGCTGTTAAAAATGTTCCACGCCTGCTGTGGGGAAACGCCGATGCTTTTTGCAATCAGATGGAAGGGCATCAGCTTTTGATCCTTCGTCGCCGCGCGCATCGCAGCGCGTTCTGCTTTTAGTCGCGCGGCGCGAGCCAGCCCCTTACCGGGATCGTGATAGCTGAGCGATGAGGAAAATTTTTGACATTCCTTGCACCAACTCGCGGGTTGGCCGTCTCCCCGCGAGTAGAAAGCGTCTGTCGGCAAGGTGCGACGACAATGCCTGCACCGCTTCGTCTCGATCTGGTGCAGAGCAGAGGGTTTTGTGCAATCCGGCAACTTTGCCGTTTCCGACAAAACTTCATTCACAGTGACATGCGAGACGCCTACGGCTTCGGCGATCTCTTCCACGGTCTGCGCTGAAGTCGCCATGTCAACTCGTCGCCGCCTCCGCCATCACATCGTGCTCGACCTCGGTTTCCTGCTCGTGCTCGTGCTTGATGCGCGCAAGATGGCCCTCGGCAACCGAGAGCTTATACAGACCCCAGCTCGTTAGATCTGCTCCGCTCACGTCTTCCAAACATCGGATCGCGCGGCCCAGCGCCAGGTCTTCTGGTGATAGGTTCTTCTCCTCCGCAAACGTCGGTGCTTTCGGCTTCCCATATCCGCTGTTGAAGTGATGGCCGTTGCCGTTGCCGGGCTGCTGGGCGAGATACTTCTTGGCTGTGGCCAGGCAGACTCCGGTGACGGCGGCCACCCGTGCTGGCGTTTGCCGGATCCTGCCGCCTCGCTTTCCCCGGCGTGTATCGTTGGACGGCGGCAAGGTCGCCAACGCTTGGGCGATTGCAGGCCCAACGCTTCCCTGCGGACGGTAGGATCCTTCTGGCAAGAGATCCCGGTTGTCGTACACGCTAACCTTGCTGAGTCCGGTTGCGGTTGCAATCCGGGAAACCAGTTTCTTGGGATGGAAGTCCGCGCCTGCCTGCATCGCTGCGAGCGTCAACTGAATTTTTTGTCTCGCCGTCAGCATCCTGCGATGGACATTCAGGCCAACGATTAAAGTGGCGATCTCCTCGGCCTTGCAGCTCACGACCGTGGTGTGCTCCACAGACGGCTTCAAGCCAAGGCTTTGGAGCGCGCGCAATCGACTTCGGCCATCGACCAGAAAAGTAACGCCATCGGGGCTGCACCACAGCTTAATTTTTTCCAGTAGGCCGTCGCGTCGAATATCGCTGGCAAGGGCCGCCAGCTCTTCGGCACTCATGGATGGGAAGACCGCACAGGAAGGATGCACAGGCCACATGAAGCCAGTGTACGAGGCTCGTCAAGATCAGAACAACGCGAGTTGCGAGTGAATTGTAAGAGGAAGGGCCGGGAGGGCCGGGAGGAAAAGCGAAAACTCCCGACCCTGCAACCGCTGAACGCAGGGTGGATGCGCCCTGCTTCCGAAAGAGCCAACCTTAGCTCTCGGAACTTTATGCGCGGGGCCGCCCAGCAGCTTGGTTGTTAAACGACCCCGCGTTCACCCGCTCGCAGAGTATCGCGGACAAACCAAGGCGAAACCTTCGTGGTGGCCTCGGAAAAAACGGGGCCGGAGCTTTTTGCGCTTCCAGCCCCATGGCGGGAGGGCCACCAAAGAAAACCTTGTCACCGCATCGAAGCCGCCGCGCGTGCTCGGCGCGCGTCGAATAGCTTCTCCTCCAGCTCCCGGTCAGCGAGGCGGTCACCAAGATCGGCCACCGGACTTATAAACCGGGCCACTGGCGGATCCGGATACCTGCGACGCAGGCGGTTCTCCGCGATCTTGGTTTTGACCTTGGCCATTGCGTCCCTCACAAACGACGTTTGCGCTCGAAGTTCGGCGACCAGTTGCCGTTTTCGTACTGGTGACATCCGACGTAGTGCTCGTGGGGTCGGGACTGCCTCCCGCAGTTCCCTAATCTCGTTTGTTAGTTTGCTAAGCTCGTTCATCGTGAAGTCCTTTCTCCCTCGGCTTCAGGCAGGTTACGATCCCATCGTCAGGACGGCGAACGGCGCGTCAGCAGGCGAGAGCGTTGTGTCGATGGCCGCAGCGGCTTGCAGACGCATCATCGCCCGGTAGTAGTATTGACCGTATTCCGGCCTCCGCTCAGCGGAAACAGCCAACGTCATCTCGCCACCTTGCCGGATAACCAGTCGGCTTAAATCGCCGAATACAACGGGTTTCTTGGAAGCACCGAGGCCGGGCATGGCGGGAGCGAATACGACGCGCTTGCCGAGCAACAGTGGGTTGCCATCGTCGTCAAACTTCTCATGGAAAACGCGCAAGCCAGGGGTCGCGCCCCGCAGGCCGAGGATCGCGAGATATGTCGCGGGCCGCATTACCCACGAGGCGCGTTCCAGGTAAGCGCCGTCAATGCTCGCCGCTAACGTAACGAGATCGTCACTTCCAATGCTCGTGCTGGCGCTGCTCGATCCCTGCATCGTTTGATCGCTTCCGGTCGCGCCCAAAGCCGTCGTGGTAGCCGCCGCGCCATTCACTAATGCCGCGACCATCACCGGGCCAAAGGCGCGTTCGAATCTTGTCGCGAATTTCTTGCTGAGATAGGTGTCAAGAGGAATACCGCTGTCACTGACGAGTTCTCGGGAAACAAAACAGCTTGCCCGAACCGTTGGGCATTCCGGCAGGGCCAAGACGCCCATCAAGGGATCTTGGTCGGCGCTGGTGCCAACGGCGTTCTCGGCAATAACGACGCCCTGATTGTCAACGTCGCTATCCAACGGAATGGCAAAAGCCGATCCCCGTGGCGTTTTCAAAACAGTGACCAGGTCTGGATCCCACAACTGGTCGATCAGCTTGAGTCGCGAGATAACCGCGCCGTAGAAGCCGACCGGAACGAAGCCGCTGCCAGAGCTGCCGGGAAATGCGCCGTCGCCCTCGGCCAGGTCTCGGGATAAGTATTTCCCCGTGGCAATCCACTCGCGGAAGGAGCGTTCCTCGCCGGGGGACTCATACTCGATAACACCAACCTTGCGCTGGGCCTCGCCACCCGCGAGTTCGGCCAGACGCAACGCGGAGCGGAAACGGGCCTCAGTTTCCTTGCTGAATGTGCCTGCGGTGATGAATGATTCTGCGAGCGCCAGATAATCTGCGCGTGTTTTGGCGGGCATTGTTCCTCTCTCTCTCTGCCCCGGTGGGCCACTCTTGGAGTTGCGGATTTTCTCTTCCGCGATCTAAGAAGCACTCTAGCATGAGTTATAAACTCTTGCTCGTAAATTGGGAAATGTTCCCGACAGGCGTCTCAATTTGCGACTCCGTACCTTCGAGGGCGTCTCATTTTGAGACTAGTCACTCGGAGCCAACCTATCGTTTCGCCCTGTAAACAAGCCACCCCTGCCTTATTGTCAAATTAGTGGAAATTCGGAGAAATTCATGGGCTGGCGATAGGTTGAGAGCTAGGAAGGCGGATAGTCTGAGCTGGCGACCCGGCATCACTTTCCCGGTGTCGGGAAGGTGATCGGCAAAGGGGCGGTAGGTGTAACTTCCGTGGTTCCCCCCTCAAATTCGCTCTAGGACGCACGATTTTCGCTTGGGAGGGGGTAAGGGTAGCCTCCCCCAAGGTTTAAGGCCCACAGCGAAGCCCTAGCGCTCAGGAATGCCACTCTGCTGAAAGATTAGACGCTTCCACCGAGCTGAGCTACCAGATTTTCCCAAGTGCGGCGATCCGCATCGAGCGCGGCAGTGAGTTTTGCGTTGGCGCGCATCGCAGCCTCATTCCCTCTCGCCGAATAAAGCAGGCGTACCACGCGGTTGAGTTCACCCAGACGCTTATCGCGCTGAGTCGGTAACGGATACAACCGGACAGCCTCGTCGCTCATCGCTGCACCTCTGCTGCTTCTCGACTCGCTTGCAAGCAGGCAGGACACATCGTCTCGTACCGCTCGCGCCAGGTTCGACACTTAGGGCTGCCGCCTTCGCAATGTACAACAGCATTTGGCGCTGCCCAGTGATCGAAAACGCCACCTTTGCGCGAAGCTGGCGGTTGCGCGACAACGACGGCGACTGGATCCGGTGCTGCTGGATCCAGTACTGGGACGGGACGGTCGCTGAAAGTGAACGGCGCGTCCTCGAAGATGCTGTGGTACGGCTCTTCTGGCGGCGCAATAATAACTCGCACGAGCGCATCGCAGAGCGCGGCGATCCCGTCGATCTTGGCACTGCTTTTCGCTTTGTTGGGCTTTATGTTCCCCGCAGGATCTTCCAGAATTACTGCGTTCGCAGCCTGCCATCGAGCGATGGGGTTCCCGCCGTGGGTGAAGAGCTTGCCCACGACCAGGCGTTCAAGCTCCTTTGCGGCTGCGGAAATTCCGAGGAAGCCCTGCCCTACCGGAAAACACTCGATCCCATCACCTTGAAGTTGGGTGACGAGTTGGTTCGCACCGTAGCGGTCATAAGCAAGCTCTGCGATGTTGAACTTCTGCATCAAGCAATCCTCTTCCTGTTGCACTCCCGCAGGTGTGACATAGACCCCACTGATTTTTCGGCGGATGGCATCGAGATCCGTGCCGTTCCCTTCCGTCAAATGCAAGAGGCCGTCGCGCGCCCAGCTTTCATAGTCAACGTGATCCACTTCCGAGCGCTCTCGAATCCGATCTTTGGGTAGCCAGAAGTACCAGAGCACAGCCCACAGTGATCGGTCACCAGCAGGCGGAAAGACCAAGCACAAGGCGCACATGTCTCGGGTGCGAGCTAGATCCAGACCCGCGTAACACGTCTGCCCGGAGAGTCTGGTGATGTCGATTGGTGCGTTGCAGGCGTCCCAGTCTTCCATCGGAAGCCACCGCGTTGCAATTTCTGTCCATTGGCAAAAGTTGAGCCGCAAAACGTGATTCAGGGCACGCGGAATCTGGGAAGCCTCCTTGACTCGCTCCTCCAGATAGGAAACCGGGCAACTTACTCCGAGGTTCGGGTTGGCCTTGATCCATACTGCCGGATCTTTCCAAGAGTCCTTCTCATCGAGCGCGCACACGTACGCGAACCAGCTATCGTCAACCTCCGTACCCAGCAGCACGCGCTCGGAATGCTGGCGATGTGTCCAGCAAATTGACTCGCGGTCATGGCCTGCGTTACTCGTCTCGATAATCAGGGGTTGACGGCGGCCTTTTGTTCCGGCCCTCATTTTGCTGACGACTAAATCGTTTTGATGATCGCAAACTTCATCGAGAAGGACACAGTGGACACGCTTGCCGTCCAACCCCTTGTGCTCGGCTGACAGAGGCCGAAAGAACGAGCCACTCTCGCGCACGAAAAGATTGTTCACGCTCCGTTGCACCATACGATTGAGCAGCGGCGAAGCTGCGACCATCTTCTCGGCGTCGTTCCAAACGACTTTTGCTTGGTCGATACTCGTCGCAGCAGAGAAAACCTGCGCCTGTGGTTCGCCTTCGCAGATCGCGAGTAGGCCGATCCCGGCAGAAAGGGGCGATTTTCCGTTCGACTTCGCAGATTCCAAATAGAGAGTTCGGAAACGGCGCACCCACTGCTCCCCGGCGCGCATCTTCCAGCCAAACATCGAGCCTATAACGAACCCTTGCCACGGCTGGAGCAGAAATTGCGTTCCGACTTCCGGCAAAACCAATACTTCTTCGAAAAATCGGATCGCCTCCTCAGCGGCCTTCGGGTCATACCGCAGGCCGCGAGCTGGGCCAGCCTCAAGATCCTGAAGGTGTCGCGCACACGCGGCCCGAACCCATGGCCCGGCTATGAGTGCTCCGTCGCGCACATCTTCGGCGTACCGGGTCGCGCGATCTTCAGTTGGGCTTGTTGGCGTTGACATTGGCATCCAGTAAAGTTCCCAGCGCACTCTTCGGCTCTTGCAGCGGCGTGTGCTGCGCAGCTCGTCTAGGCTGTGGCGTTGCGTGAATCTTTGGCCTCGATGCTGGGGTCACGCCCAGCTCGCCCGCGAAGGCGCGCATCTGGCGCATCATCTCGATGGCGATCCCGATGGCCGGGTTTCTTTGCTCCAGCGTAGTGACATTGCCTTTGGAGTCCACCTTCGTGAGCGTGATCGTCGCGCCCTTCTCCTCGATTGCAGCTTCAGCCTGACACCAGCGCTTGTAACACTGGCAATATGCTGCGAGAGTCGGCCCATCGAGCCGAGTCATCACGCCGAGAGTCAGCAACTGCCGCCCGGCGTCGCGGTACATCTTCCGCGCGGCCCCGGTTAGCCACTTCGGACAGGGCGGCAGGCTCACTTGCGGAGTAGGTTCCCGCTCGTTTCTCGGCCCGTGATGACTTCGAGCTGTTGTGAAGTTTCGAATCGCGGTTGGAATTTTCGGTGCGCTCATCGTTTTAAAAGCCTCTGATCTCAATGGTAATCCAGCCGCAAAGCGCCACTCAGAAACCCGAAGGCGCGCGGAAGCCCTTTGAATGCTGCCGATAGCTAATCCATCGGGGCGCGTGTTTTGTGCGAGGCAGGCTCGGTCGGATCAGCACTTCGTCGGTCTGAAAAATGACCCCTATCCCCGTCTGCCCGAAAGCCGCGCCCCTCGCTGGTTTCAGACGAATAGCTCACATTGCACATGATGCTTGAGCCTGAACCTCTCTCATATTCTTCCCGTTCTGCCGCCCAAACTTCCATGGCACCGCGCACACAAGCCTTGACACATTGCCTCATCGAAGAACGCACTTGGATCGTCACTGGCCATGATCTCGCGCGCTGACTTTACGCAGTGATGAACATGCAAAGCAGCAGGTCTGAGAAAACCCTTCGCCCGGCAAGCCTTGCTTTCGCAAAGGAGATGCCGACGAAGAAACCATAGCCGGAAACGTTCCCAGCGAGAACCATACCCACGCTCGCTAGAATTACCCCGCCGCAGATCCAGTTGCGCGTGCTGGGCACTCCTAGCGCTTGCGGCATCCTGCTGGTGCGCCAGGCAGAAAGAATTGTCCTGCGATGCATGGGCACGGCAGCCACGGACTCTACAACCCGGACGCGGCAAGGTCGGCATCGTCAGTCAACTCGCTTCGCAGCAGGCCAGCGATCAATAGGCGCAGCGATCCTTTCGAGGTAAGCAATCGCCATGTCGCGGTTGGTTGACTCTGGCTCCGGAACGCCGAACAGATCGGCAAGGCGGTTGAATACAGCAACCGCAACGGCGTGCGCGCTGACGGTTTCACCAGCGGCGACGAGTCGGTCGTGCTCTTCTTCGAACAGCTCGCGCATCCCGTCGCGTTCGCTGCCGAGCTGCTCAAGAATTTCTTGCTCCCTTGCAACGAGGTCTTCAATTGTCGGTAAGATCATGATTTCTATCTCCTTTCGAATTGTGTGTTGCACCACATGTTATGCTTGCGGCAATGGAACTGTGTGAGCACATCTTCGTGCCGCTCGACGTATCGGCCAAATGGCCCGACCCGGCGATCAAGGTGTGCCTGCTTTGTCACGAGATCCGTCCCGAGGAGGATCGCGCGGAGAAGCACCCGGCTGAACGCGATTTAGTGGCCGCTTAAAAGCCGAGGCCGCCTTCGCTTTCCGCCGCCGATTCATCCGCTGTTGCTCCCACGTCGCCCAGCGTACGTTGCCTGGTTCATAGTCGCCGCTGGGATCAGGGTAGCGATCCAATGTCATTCCGGCTGGGGCGCGGCCCATGTCACGAAGAAACGCGTCATAACTGTCACGCCAGCGCTTGCAGACCCTCACGCCAAGCCCACCGTACCAGCGAAAGCATCGCACTCGCGGGTTAAGGCAGCGCTGCTTCATGGATGCCCACGCGGAATATTCCTTCGTCCGTGAACGCGGGCGCTGAAACATGTCTCTGCGCGCACGCGCTTTCGAAATCTTGGCGCGGGCTGCTGTTGAGTGGTGCCAGTGTCTCATCCCTCTTCCTCCAGGGCACACCTATCGAACGTGATTTGGTCGCGGCGTAACCAGGGTGCCGCTGAATCCCGATAGAGCCGTCTTGCGGGGCTGCTTCGGCTGTGGCTCGTGACGGCCTTCTGGTTTTCGCTCCCGGCGCGCCCGGTCTGGTGCAAGGCCGAGATTGAGCTGTGTGGTTCGCTTCCGAGATCCGCCGCAAAATAAGCAGATCCGCATCGGCATGAACAAGCCATGAACCGGGCAGCGATTCTCGGCTATCCAACTTCTCGGGATCAAAGCTGAAATCATGTTTTACCCTGCGAGTCCTCAATCCCTTTCAGACACACTTCGAGCTTTCCCCCGTGAATCTTGCTTCTGGCTCGTCAATCAGCCAAGCAAGCGATCACAGAACTGCATAGACCCCGTGCAGGAGCCAGCCCCGTTTGTTGCTTCTCTGGCTCCCCCGTACTTCCCCGTTTTTGCTTCCTCTTCACTAGTGACCGGGACGTAAGCTCGAAATGTCGCATCTTCTAGCGACCCGTTGCCCGGAAAACCAGCCTCTCGACTGGAACAAGGTTTGGTTGCAGGAGTTGAAAACAAACTAGTCCGTTTTTTTGAGGGTGCTGTACTAGGAAGTCACCCATCGTCCTTGACAAAGACGTTCTGTCCATGCGCCGGACGCTGGGCACAAAAAAGCCAACCTGCCCGATCTGGGGGGTTGACTGGCGAGGTCCGATCTGTTTACACTCGTGGTGCGTTTTACGGCGCATGAAAGCATCCAGAGAAGCTCGGATTCGTCCTCCGGGCTTTTTCTCTTTTTGCAGAGTACGTCGCCGTTGCGCGATGTCAACTGCACTAAACCTATCCCGAGGTTAAGTGCATGCACGAAACCCCCTCCGAGGTTTCGTGCAGGTGCAAAGGTGGTGGATTTGTTTAGCTCGTAGGTGATGACTCTTGCCGCTTGAGGTAGCGGCTGAGCGAGTTCCTGTACGCAGTCATAGTGCGAGTCACTCCGGTTTCCTCATCCAGCAATCGCTTCACGTCAGGCCAAGATACCTTGGCGGCCTTTAGTTCCTGAATCCTAATGGCGATCTCATCTTCGGCTGGCCTGCCGCCACGAGCCTTGGGCAGCGGCGAAAGCAATCCGGCCTTGCGTAGCGTCTCCTTGCGCTCGGCCCACATTTTCTCAGACCGCTCGCTTTGTTTTTTCTTCCGCTCCGGTGTCCAAGATTTACTAATGCCTTCGGCATGGGCCAAGCGCACGTCCGGATCCTGATAGCTGCGGCGAATGCCCTTGGTGCGTGCCCGTCGCACTTCAGGATCGCTCCAGCTTTGCTTGCTGGCCGCGCTCAATCGTTCACTCGCTCCAGGATCGGCAACCAAAGCCGCGCGGATGGATTCGCTGGCACGCGCACGCGCTTCGTCGGTACGCTTGGCCTCCGAGATGGCCTCCGTCATGCGCTGGCGTTTTTCAGGATCGGCCCAAGCCTTTTCGCTCGCCTCACTCTTTCGCTTTTGCACTTCGGGATCATCGTTGCTGCGTCGGATGCCGTCAGTTCGGCGCTCGCGTTCCTCGGGATCGGCCCAACTCGCTTTACTAGCCGCGCTCGTGCGCTGGCGCGACTCCAGTGACTGCCGTGCCCGGCGAATGGCCTCGATTCGACGCGCACGCGCTTCGGGATCGGCCCAAGCCGCTTTAATGGCTGCGCTCTTGCGCCCGTGCGTTTCGGTCGAATCGCCCACGGCTGTTTCCGCTTTTTCGCTATCGGTCATTGCCTTGATCTTTCGAGCTGGCACTTGCGATCTCAGTCAGCTTGAATGCTAGCTTGACCTGTCCCGGATCGTCCGGGTCGAACAGGAACGCGCGACCGCCAGAGCTAAACTGCGGAAAGCCATCCTCGCTTCGACCACCAAAAGGCACGAGCGCTTTGCACTCGCTCTGATATTTTCTCCAAACGTCACTGCTGCACCATAACAACAGACAGCCACCGCAGGCACAGCTCAGCCCGATGATCTTGCCACCGCTGCCCTGAATTTGATCGTGAATTTGATCGTGCTCAACCTCAAGGCTGTGCTTCTCGGCAAACTTGTTTAGTAATTTCATTGTTCTGTCCGATCTGCCGCGCGGGAGCACGGCTGCTAGAATGCCATTATTGTTTTCTGTCCGAGGCCAGCTCCCGTGTCTCACCACGTGGACTGGCTTCTTCTCGGTTCAGAGCCTGTTTCAAAAATTGAGACTTTGTTGCACGGCTTCAGCGCTGGGTGTGCGTAATCATGCTCCAAGTTCCTTTCGTGCCTGAGCGCGCGCGGCTACGATCTGCTCGTATCGTTCGCGATTAGGGTTGTGTCCGCTTTCGTGATAGGTGCGCACCAGGGATTTGAATCGGGTTTCGACGATGTCGAGATTGATGAGCTGATCGGGCGAAAAGTCGAGCGCCGCGCGCCAGGTTTCGACCGCTTTCTCCGGCAGTCGCAGAAAACCTTCGAAGGCGCGTTCCATCATATTCGACGCGCCCCATCTCTCGATACCGCGCAAAGCCTCGATGGTTTTGGCGATGGCCAGCATGTTGTCCTGCACGCGTACAAACTTGTCGCAGGCGAAGACGTAGCTCTTCTTTTTCCGGGTGAAGTAGACGGCCACGCCAGTATCGTGCGGCGTATAGTTGGCGCGCGGCTGCCCATCGCGCATTAGCGGAATGTTGGTAGAGACAATGGCTTCAGCGCCGCCCATGCGCCGGATCTCATCAAACAGCAGGTTGCGGCACTTCACAAAGCCCGTGTCGAATTTCGAGTGCTCCTGACGTTCGGCGCGTGGTTCGCCTTCCGGCCAACTCAGTGGAAAGGCTTCGATGCCGCGTTTTGTGCGTTCGGTGGTCATAGATAAAACGGTCATGCCGCGCACATCTTCGATCAGCGCTGCAACCGGGAGAGTTCCTTTTGCTGGCTCTTCTCGGCAAGCTCCCTCCGCCGCCGCGCCCGAGCAATGAGCCGAGATCGGGTTTGCTCAATGTGCAAATTGAGACTGCGCGGTACTGCTAGTGCCGAGACGTTCCATCGCCTGCTCTTGCACCGGGAGCATCTCTTCGGCGGATCCTCGCCAGCCGATAGCCATACGTGCGAGCAGACTTCGCATTGCCAAGCGTCAGCCGTGACTTTCAATTCACCCTCGAATGCTGCACGGATGCAGACACGCAACGCTTCAGATCGTCAACGAGTGGAATGCCGCCGTTCGAGTCGAGTTCTATTCCTATCCGTGCCAATCGGCGACAGACCTCTTCCCAAGGAACCTCTTCCCGTTTGCCATAAAGTTCGGCCAGTTTGCGTGGCTTGCAGTCTCGAAAACTATCGACGATCCCTTCAACCGCCAAGAGATCCACATTCGGATCGTCCAGTGTCGGCTTCCAGATCTTGCCGCATTTGTCGCAATAGCAAGCAATCCAGAGCTGGTGACTCACGTTGCCCTCGCGTCCTTAATTCTTAATTAGTTTTTTCAACTCCGACTCACGGAGCACGGTGCGGCCTCCGATCTTGGTTCGCCGAAGCTCGCCCTTCCGCAGCTTCCCCCAGATCGTCCAATTCGAAACTCGCAGCACTTGAGCCGCTTCGTTCACGGTGTACAACTTCTCAATCGCCATTCCAGCCTCCCTGCCAAGATTTCCGTTGCATAGTCTGCAATTCGCTGTTATCGTAGGGGAGACTCCGAGACATCGCAAGTCTCAAATCATGTCTCATATCGCCAACCACAAATCGCTGGTGAAGCGCCTAAGCCTTCCGCTGGAAGTACACTTCTTTCCCAACCACGGCAGCTACGACATGGAATCAATGTCGCGCTACGGCATTCCGCTCTGGCGAGGCGGCATTCAGAATCGCCACTGGGAGTCTGATCCCCAAGGCGAGTGGGAGGCGCGGGAAGAAATCAGCCCATGGGAAGTGCGGGAGCGCTTTCTCGACGAGGGTGACGATGCGGCGCAGTGGGACGATTTTACCTACGAGTTCGGAATGTTTGGTCGATCCGGCGATCTGGTGAACCGCCGCGCGGACAAGAGGAGAAACGACCTTTCAGGAGAAATCGGCCTTGAAGAAGATTTCCGCCAGTGGCGTGAGCTGCTGCGCACAGCCATGCTAATGCCACGAAATAAGTGGCACACTCTCGAAAAGCGCTTTCCAAAATACAAAGTACGGCGGTTGTTCTATACGCCGCAATTCACCCTGCGCTTGCAGGATGGACGGCCTATTGCAGTCCTTAGGGCACGCAGCGCGCTCGACGCGATTCTCGCGTCGCTCCATCTCGACGAGTTGGATGGAATCAAGTTTCAGACCTGTGTCCGGTGCGGAGAACTCTTCGAGGTTGACAATCGCCATGTCCACAAGTTTTGCAGGTACGAATGCGCGCATTACTTTGCCGTCAAAGCCAGCCGCGCAAGAGCTGCATTGAAGAAGAAGAGGAAGAAGAAAGGCAGGTAACATGTCGGTGTTTAAGGTTGGTCGTTTCTACTGGTTTGAGTTCATGTACGATGGCACGCGCTATCGCAAGTCCACTCGGCAGCGCAACGAACGGGCGGCCATCGAAATCGAAGCGGCCCGCCGTACGGAGTTGGCCAGGGGAGAATCCAACCTCGTCCCTAAGCCGCCAGCGGACAAACCGGAAGTGCCCACCTTGCGAGCGTTTGAAGAAACCTTCCTCGCTTGGGTGCGAGGGGATCGGGACAATGTTCGAACGCAGGAGTTCTACGCGACAAACTACACAAGGCTGCTGCAATTCAGGCCGTTCGCTGGGGCGCGCCTCGATGAGATCGACGAAGCCATGGTGGAATTGTTCAAGGCCAAGATGCTGACCACTAAATCACGCGGAAAGCCGCTCAGCAGAAGCACCACCAACCGCTACTTATGCACGCTACGCAAAGCACTGCGGTACGCATCGCGGAATCTGAGGCTGTTTGATCGGCTGCCTGTAATCACCATCAAGACCTCGGACGAACGCCAGCGGGAGTTCATCTTCAACGATGATGACTACCAGCATTGGTTGAATGTGGCCCCTGAGCCACTGCGCCCGGCCAGCGTGCTGGCGCGGGAGTGTGGCATCTGCCGGGGTGAAATGCTGGCCTTGCAACGCGACGCAGTCATTCTCAATGATGAGCCAAACGAGAAAGGCTTGTACGGGTACTTCAACGTCAAGCGCGGGTTGAAGCGCGATTCCCGCAAGCGCGAGCTTCCCATCACCGCCGAGATGCGCGCTGTCCTTCTGCCCCTGTTGGACGAGTCACAGTGCCAGTACGTGTTCACGTCGCTGACCGACCGAACCCAGCCGCTCTCGCCTTGGACGCTGGAAGATCAGATTGGCCGGACGCGGAAAGAACTGGGGCTGGATCCCGACGCCGGACTGCATACCCTGCGTCACACCTTCCTGACGGAGAAGGGATTGACGGTGGACGCCTTCACCTTGCAACGAATTGCCGGACATGCGAACATCACCACGACGATGCGCTATGTTCACCCACAGCGGGCAGCCATCGAGGACGCTTTTGCCACTCGGAGGGAAATAGTCCCCCTAAAATTCCCCCTACTGGCGAAGCGGAAAAAGGGCAGGCTTGCATAGTGTTGAAAACAAACCTGCGAGAGTGGCGGAATTGGCAGACGCACCAGACTTAGGATCTGGCGGGGAAACCCGTGGGGGTTCGAGTCCCCCCTTTCGCACCAACACCTTGCATGTCCAAGGGCGGGCGCGCTACCTGCCGCCGCTCGTCTCCGCATAGCTCACAGCCACCTGTGACCGCAATCACAGAAGCAAGTTCAACCGCCAAGCAGAATGGTCTCAGAGGTGTGGTATGCCAGTGCTGGTGATCGCCGTGGTTTTCTTCCTGATTTTCCTGGTGATGGGCGTGATGGGCATATCGGCGATGGTCGCCGAGCATCGCGGCAAGCTGTTCAGCGGGAAGTGGAGCGACCTGCCAAAACCCGCGAAGCGATAGTCCACGCGGTCTCGATCGGGCGCGACGGTGTGGGGCGCGCTATACCGCTTGCAGCACACGCGAGAGACAGTCTTCGCAGAAGCCGCTATCTTTGATGTCGATCCATTCCACCGCGTGGGCCGGGGCCATGGCGCAGCGATAGTCGTGGCAATGGGTAAGACGCAACGTGTGTCCCAGTTCATGCACGGTCTCGATCAATAGCCGGTTGGCGAGAACGTCCGCATCCGCGGGCAAACCGTAGAATTCCTGCCGCAAACGATGATAGGAGACCAGCGCTCCGGCGCCGCCCAGCTGGGCTTCCCCAAAAACGAAAGTCAAAATTGGAATGTAGAGATCCAGTTCCGTGACTCCGACCAGGCGCCAGGTGCTGCCGTTGACGTACTTTTGCATTCTGGCCAAAATTTCGGAGGAGTGGTATTGCTGGCGTTCCGCGTGCCGCGCAAACGAGGGATCGATGGCTGGCCCCAGGACTTCGGTGGGCACACGAAACTTCTCGTAGAGCTCATGCTGCAACCATTCGAGCAGCTGAGCGTCCACCGTTCCCACCGCCAGAAGTTGAAGTTTCTTCATAGCAGCCAGCCGCGCAGCGGCGACATTTGTGTTAGCCGCGGGTGTGAGCCCGCGGTTATGTGGAAAAAGAACCGAGCCGCGGAGCGGCGGCACACCACTGGTCGGAACGTTCTTGTGTCGCCGGCTGAAGCCGGCTCGGGTCTTCACGGGGTGCTGACCCGGGGCTTAACCACCCCAACCCGGGCAAGAACGCGCGCGTTGGGGACCCCGGTACGCCCTGGGCTAACACAAATGCCGGCCGCTGCGCGGGCTCTGGCAACACCTGTGCTAGTTGCTAGTTGCTAACCGCCAATTGCTCCTTCTCTTTCCTATTCCATCCGTACTTCTTCAGCTTGTGGTGTAAGGTGACGCGATCGATGTCGAGAACTTCGGCGGCCCGGGTCTGATTGCCGCCGCACTCCTCCAGCACCCGCATAATATGGGCGCGTTCCGCATCCTCAAGGCTGCGGACATCGCCTATTCCCAGGCCAGCGGCATTTCTCGATTTCAAGACAAAGTCCTGCTCGCGTAGTTCGGGCTCCTCGGCCACCACCATGGCGCGTTCGACTGCGTTTTCCAACTCGCGCACATTGCCCGGCCAGTTGTATTGTTGCAATTCATTCATCGCCGCCGGCGAAACTCGCGTGATCTTCTTGCTCATCTCGCGCGAGAATTTGCGGGTGAAGTGGTCCACCAGCAGGGGAATGTCTTCCCGGCGTTCGCGCAGCGGCGGAATCTCGATATGAAAAACGTTTAGCCGGTAGAAGAGGTCGGGACGGAACTTGCCCTCCTCGATCAACAGTTCCAGGTCCTTGTTGGTGGCGGCCACCACGCGGAAATCGACGTGGATGGTCTGATTGCCGCCTACGCGCACGATCTCGCGCTCCTGCAGCACCCGCAGCAAGTCGGTTTGGGTCTTCAAGCTGATGTCGCCGATCTCGTCGAGGAACACGGTGCCGCCTTCGGCAATTTCGAACTTGCCCTTCTTGCGATATTGCGCGCCGGTAAACGCGCCTTTCTCGTGGCCAAAGAGCTCGCTCTCCAGCAGGGTCTCGGTGAGGGCGCCGCAATGGATGACCACCAGGGGATGAAAACGTCGCGTACTTCCCGCATGAATGGCGCGCGCCACCAATTCNNCCGGTGCCGCTCTCGCCGGTGACCAGCACCGTGGCATCGGTGGGCGCAACCGTTTCGATGGAATCGAAGACATGCTTCATCGCCGCGCTCTGTCCAATGATGTCGGAGGGATGGGTAATTTCGGCGACCGTCTCTTTCAGCCGCGTATTCTCCTGCTGGGTGCGGCGATGCGACATGGCCTTGGCCACCAGGTGCGCGATCTCGTCCGGGTCAAGTGGCTTATTGACGTAGTCATAGGCGCCGTTCTTGAGCGCCGTAACGGCCGTTTCCACCGAGGCATAACCCGTCATGATGATGACCAGCATGTCCGGATAGATCTCGTGCAGCCGCCGCTGCAATTCGATGCCGTCGGTGCCGCGCATCTTGATGTCCACCAGCGCGACATCGAAGGTCTGCTCGGCTACGCGCGTCAGCGCCTCATTGGCGTTCTCCGCGGTGGCCACTTCATAGCCCTCCTCAGTGAACCACTTGGCCAGCGAGTCACGCACGCTGAGCTCATCATCCACGATCAGCAATTTGCCTTGCGTCATTCTTCTACCTCGTTTCCACCACTGCGCGGTCACGATCGCCAGCCACGGCGGGATTCTGGCTATCCACCGGCAGCTCAATTCGGAATGTGGTTCCTTGCCCCACGACGGAGTTCACTGCGATCTGCCCGCCATGGCGTTCCACGATGTTCGTGCTGATGGCCAGGCCGAGCCCCGAGCCGCCCGATTCCTTGGTGGTGTAGAACGGCTCGAAGATGTGCGCGAGATGCTCGGCGGGAATTCCGATCCCGTCGTCACGAATGACCAGTTCGATCCACTCCGCGCTGGCATGAGTGCTGATCCACAGGTTGCCTTCCTGGGGCATGGCGTCGATGGCATTGATCACCATGGCCAGCACCACCTGCTCGATCTGCGCCGGATCGCAATGCGCCATGGGCAAATCGGCTGCCAGATCAAGATTGAGCTGCACGCCGGCCATATCCATCTTGTGCTGCACCAGGCGCACGCAACGATCGATGACCTGGTTAAGATCGCACCAGGCCAGATTCATCGGCGAGACCCGCGAGAAACTCAGCAGGTTCTTCACCAACTCGCCGCAGCGTTTGCTCTCGCTGGCTACCAGATCGAGCGATCCCTTCATCTCTTCTTTCTTGGGTGAGCTGGCCGCGTTCTTGTCGATCCAGCGCTTGACCAGCTTCGAATAGGTAAGGATGCCGGAGAGCGGATTGTTGATTTCGTGCGCGACCACCGCCGCCATCTTGCCGATGGTGGCCATCTTTTCCACGTGCAACATGCGCTGGTGCGCTTGTTTCAACTCGCGGGTCTTCTCCTCGACACGCTCTTCCAGGGTGTGCGCCCAAGCGGTGATTTCCGCCTGCGCCACCTGCAGCCGGTTGCTCATCTCGTTAAACGATTGCGCCAGTTCGCCCACCTCATCCTGGGAGTGGACGGGAATCTGATAGCCGAGTTCGCCAGTCGCGACGCGGTCGGTGCCGGTCTTCAATTCGCGCAGCGGGTTGCGGACCACGATCCACACGAACAGTCCGCTGAGGAAGACCACCGCCATCAGCGCTACTCCAGTTCCGGCAAGCATCTCTCTCTGTTCCCGGCGCAGGCTTTCATCCACCTTGGCGAGAGAAAGATTGGTATCGAGCACGCCCAGAATCCGCGTACTTGCAGGATGAGCGTGGCAGGCCGCGTTGGCGCAGGCGGGCTGGTTTTCGATCGGGGTGATCACTCCCAGCACGCGGGTATTGGCGGCGTGATAGACGCGAAATCGGTCGGAGCGGTTGAGGCGGCTGAGCGGCTGCGATTGCGTGTGGCAGCCATAGCAGGCTTCGGCGCCCTTATCCACCATGGTGCCGACCTCGGGCGGGGCCGTGGAATAGCTGATCACGCCTTGCGGGTTCAAGATGCGGACCCGCACCACCCCGGGCTGGTCGGCCATGTTCAGCATCATCTCGTACAGGCCGTTGCGATCGTTGTTCAGCATGTAATGCGAAGCGCTGCGGCGCAGCACCTCGCTCTGCTGCTCGGCGCTGACCAGCGCCGCGGCTTCCAGATGCTTGCGATGCAGTTGCGTGCTGAAATATCCCAGCAGGGCGAAGATGATGATCATGACCACGAAAATCGAGACCATCAGCTTGGCGCTTACGCTGTGTCCCAACCGTTGCAGCCAGAAGGGACGTGACGAGACTGGGCTCTCCCCGATGGTTTTGGGTGAGGGCCGCCTCGAGTTGTCAGTCTCCAGCATGGACGGGCACCACAACTTCTGCGAACCTGGCTTCCGGTTCGCTGAGTGCCGGGATATGGACCTTCTCTTCGGGGAAGATCGGGAGGTACCGCGCCACCAAGCCAAAGATGGCGAACCCCAGCGCGACGAACATGGCGGTAATCACCACCTCCGTCCACTTTGGGGTATAGTGCGCGCCCGCGTTCTCGACTCCGGTAATAGTGACGTTCAGGCGATTGGTGACAAATCCCAGCAGGGTCAGCACCGCCGCCAGGTACAGGCCTTGCGCACTTTCTCGCACCTTCGGTATCAGCAAAAGTCCCAGCGGTGCGGCCACCGAGAGGAATATCTCCAGTAGGAAGAAACGCTGCTGATAGCTCGATACGAGGACCAGATTGAGAACGCCACGGTGATAGAGGTCTTCGAACCGGAGGATTCCGTAAAGCGCCAGTACGACAACCAGCACCCGTCCCAGGTCGCGCAAAATGGGAAGCTCCAGCTCACGGCCAAAGTACTTCGAACTCATGGAGGATTCGAAGATGGTCATGGCCAATCCCACCGCAATCGCCGATACGAAGAAGAACACTGGCAGCAGCGGGCTCCACCAGAACGGATGCAGCTTGTTGGGCATGATCAGATAAAGTGTCCCCAGCGACGACTGGTGTAGGGTGGAGAGCAGCACGCCAAGAATCACGAACACCACCATGACGCTGCGAACGATCTTCAGCGCGCGCTTCAGTTGGAAGTGCTCCAGCACGATGGGCGAGAACTCCAGGGCCAGCACGGTGGTGTACAACATCACGCACCATGCCACCTCAAACATCACCGAATGGGGATTGCGCATGACCAGCGGATGCCAAATGTTCCACGGCAATCCCAGGTCGTACATCAGCGCGGCACAAACCAGCAGATAGCCCAAGAATGCGGTAAGAATCGTGGGCCTTACGATGGAATGGAACCGTTTGATGTTGAAAATCTCGACCGCGGCGGTCAGCGTGAAACCACCCGCCGCCAACATGACGCCGCACATCACGTCAAAGCCGATCCATAGTCCCCAGGGAAACTGATCGCTCAGGTTCGTGGACGCGCCCAGCCCGCGGAAGAAGCGGAGAAAAGTGCAGTACACGCCAGCCGCCATGATGAAAAGGAAGATCGCTTTCCAGAAGGTGAAGCGGATTCTTGGGACCGTCATCGCTCACCGCCTTTCTGTTCATTCTCCTGGGCCTCGGCTTCGGCAACATCTTCCCGGCGATGGGTGATCCAGTAAATGCCGCCCAGCATGGTGCCGAACAAGGGGACGAAGTCAGGTATGCGCGACAGCACCTGGTAGGTGTACATCGGCAGCGCCCGTTCCGTCAGGTCGGTGCGGAAACCGAAAAGGTTAAAAGGGACGGAAGACAGCAGCATCACCGATGTGCCACCGACCTCGGTCTCGCCGAAAATGTGCGGCAAATATTTGCCGGGATTGTCGTGGATGCGTTTCTTGGCTTCTTCCAGCAGTTGCTCGCGATCGCCGAACTTGGTGGCGCCGGTGGGACAGATTTCCGCGCAAGCTGTCTGTTTTCCTTGGGCGACGCGCTTGCTGCACATGATGCACTTGCGCACGCCGGGTACCGCTTTCTCCCATTCGTACTTGGGCACGCCGAAGGGGCAAGCCGCCATGCAGTAGCGGCATCCCATGCAGCGACCCTTGTCGTAGGTGACCGGGCCGAGGGCGGTCTTCTTCATCGCGCCTACAGGGCAGACCGAGGCGCAGGCCGGGTCATCGCAGTTCATGCATAACTTGCGCATGAACTTATCGTCTTTGATGAGGATGGCGGTGTACTTGTGCGCCGATGTGATTTGCTGGTCGGCGATAAGGTCGTCGTACGGCAGGCCGTTTTCGGTGGCGCAGGCCTGCTCACACTGCTTGCAGCCGATGCACTGGGTCGCATCGTAAAGGATTCCCTTGCTCATGCTTTTCTCCAGATCGCCCTGGCGGCCCGGTCGGACCTCGGCAGGTGAAAGCGGCGCCAAAGCGAGGGCGCCGTCGGGCGACTTCGGAACTTCGGGGATGTTCCGCTCCAGACCGGTTCATAACCTGGAGCCGGCTTGGAGAAGAAGCCAGCGTGAAGCGGGCCTACTTCAGGCTCTTCACGTAAGTAGCCAGCTTGGCAGCGTCAGCCGGGCTGACACCCTTGTTGGCAAAAGCGTGCATGGCCTTCTTTTGCGGCCCGCCATTCTCAATGTAGTCAACCAGATCGGCGTTCGACGCCTTCTGCACGGTGGCCGACGAAAACTCCGGAGCTCCCATCTTCTTGCCGGCAGCGGTGCCTTTTCCATCCGCGCCATGGCAGCCCGAGCACTTTGCCTTGTAAAGGTCTTCCTGCGCCCACGACAGGCTGGGAAGGACCAGGAACAGCGCGAAAGCGGTAAGTAGAACAGCTAAGATGACCTTCTTCATGACTTCTCCGATAATAAGATTATGAATACTGGGTCCTGTTCGACCTTGGAGCGTGTACTGCTGCCCAAGCGGCGTGCCTCTTGTCGGACCCGCACCCATGAAACCGCCATGAGTACGGTTTCAGTGTGGAGCATAGGCTTAGGGGATGCTGTGATGGAGGTCACCCGCCGACGTGATGGGTTTCGCCACAGTTCGGACGAGCGTTCGAACGCGGCTGCGGCGGTTTGCCTCAGCTACTGGCAAAAGGTACCGCAGGGAGGTGCGAACAACCTCCACAGCCGTCTGCTCGCTACGATGATTTTCTCTGCGCCAGCTCAGAATGCGTGGCGATTCTCAGCTATGCCGGACGCCACCGTTTTCACAGCGGTTTTTCTCCTGCTTTTGGCGCATGCCGGAACTGGGTCGACCAGTCCTGGGCCGCCTCTACAGGCTGCGGAAAGAGCAAGTAAGCACACCCAGCCGCCTGTCATGCTGAGCGAGCGCGGCGGTAGGTGGCCGCGCGAGCCGAAGCACCGCTATTGGATCCATGAAGTTAGGGCGACTATAGGGGCCTTTCAACTCGCGGCAAAAGTGGCCGCTCGCTCAGGGTGACACCACAAAGATTTTTTCCGCAGCCTGTCTAGTCCCCGCCCGCCGTAGGCGCCAGGGCTGGCGCGCTGGATGGTTTCTTCGGGGTACGGTTGGGATGAAATAAGTTCAATACTCCGCAAATCACCCAATATCCCATCGCAACCCCGAAGGCGAATGCCGCAACGATGGTGAACAGGAGCAGGATCGAGAGCAGAAACGTCGTCATATCGTTTTCTTCTTTTGATGCGCCGGAACCCGCGGGACGATGCCCAGGATTTCCCGGAGCAGGTTGAATCCCGGACGCGGGACAATCATCTCCTCTGATAATTCACTTTACCTCGCATTGACGTCTGTCGCTGTTGGCGACTAAGATACGTGAGTAGAATTGCGTTTCCCCTCTCGCGGACTTTCCAGAGCAGAGCATCAGGCTGAAACCGCGGTTCCTGGGTCGTAGCCCGAAGAACGCGACCGTATTTTTCGGCCCTAGATCGAGGCAAGCCGGACCGCGCTGTGGGAGCCGAACCAGCAGTCATCCATGGGCATCAGCAGCATCACCGTCCGCGGGGCGCGCCAGCATAATCTCAAGAACATCAGTGTCCAGATTCCGCGCAATACTCTGACCGTGATTACCGGCCTGAGCGGCTCGGGCAAGTCGTCGCTCGCCTTCGACACCATCTATGCCGAGGGCCAGCGGCGCTACGTGGAAACGCTGTCGGCTTACGCCCGCCAGTTCCTCGACCAAATGGAGCGGCCCGACGTGGACAGTATTGACGGATTAAGCCCGGCCATCGCCATCGGGCAGAAGACGACCAGCCGCAGTCCGCGTTCCACCGTCGGCACCATCACGGAAATCTACGACTACTTGCGCCTGCTGTATTCCTCCATCGGCGTGCCGCATTGTCCGCAGTGCGGACGCGCCATCTCGCGCCAGTCAGCCGACCAGATTGTGCAACGGGTGATGGACCTGAAGCCCGAGGACCGGGTGATGATCCTGGCCCCTATCGTTCGCGGGCGCAAGGGCGAGTTCAAGAAGGAGCTGGACAAGCTGGCACAGCAGGGCTTCACCCGCGCCCGCATCGACAACGAGTTGCGCAACATTGCCGATGACGAGATCAACCTCGACAAGCGCAAGAACCACACCATCGAGCTGGTGGTTGACCGGCTGCTGGTGAAACCCGGAATCGAGCACCGCCTGGCGTCGTCGGTGGAGTTGGCGATGAAGCTGGCCAACGGATTAGTGCAGGTCGCCGTGGTCGGCGGCGAGGAGCGGCTGTACTCATCTAAGCTGGCTTGTCCGGAGTGCGGCATCAACGTGCCCGTGCTGGAGCCGCGTTCCTTTTCGTTCAACAGCATGTACGGCGCGTGCCCGGAGTGCAACGGGCTGGGTAGCAAGTACGATTTCGATCCGGCCAAGGTCATTGCAGACTGGTCGAAGCCGCTTTTGGACGGCGCCTTGGGACCAGGTTCGGCGTCGCAGAACCTCATCCACATATTGCAGTTGGCGGCGGAAGCCTACGGATTCAGCCTGACCACGCCGTTCGAGCAGTTGCCGCGCAAGACGCAGAACCTGATTCTCTACGGCCCCGAGCAAGGCGAGAACAAGAGGAGCGGTTTCCTCGGCGTATTCGCCTATCTGCGGCAAACGATGGAGGAGAGCACCTCCGAGGCCTATCGCGACTGGCTGCTGGACCATATGTCCGCGACCACATGCCCCGCGTGTCACGGCAACCGGCTGCGTCCCGAAAGTCTGGCCGTGAAGGTGAACGGCATGTCTATTGCCGACTTCACGGCGCTGCCGGTGTCCCGTGCGGTGGAAGCGGCGGCGCAGATCAAACTCTCCGAGCGCGAGGAGCGCATCGCGGGACGAATTCGCAAAGAGATTGCCGAGCGACTGGGTTTTCTCAACGCGGTCGGGCTGGGCTACATCGCGCTCAATCGTTCGGCTGCGACCCTGAGCGGCGGCGAGGGACAGCGCATTCGCCTGGCCACGCAGATCGGATCGAAGCTGCGCGGCGTTCTGTATGTGCTCGACGAGCCTTCGATCGGACTGCATCATCGCGACAACGACCGCCTGCTGCATGCGCTGGAATCGTTGCGCGATCTGGGCAACACGGTGCTGGTGGTCGAGCATGACGAAGACACCATACGGCGCGCCGATTACGTCATCGATCTCGGGCCGGGCGCTGGCCGGCACGGCGGAGAAGTCGTAGCCAGCGGTACTCCCGCACAAATTGAGGAGGCGCCGGGTTCGCTGACCGGACAGTACATTTCCGGGCGGAAGCAGATCGCGTATCGTTACGCGCGTCGCCAGGCGAACGGCAAGGCCGTCACCATTCTCGGCGGGCGCGAGAACAACCTGAAGAATCTCGACGTCAGTTTTCCGTTGGGCGTCATGACCGTGGTAACGGGGGTGTCGGGTTCGGGCAAGTCAACCCTGGTTAACGACATTCTTTACCGTGCGCTTGCCAAATCGCTGTACGGCTCGCGCGAAGAGACCGGCGCCCACAAGGCAATTGCCGGAACGGAATTCATCGACAAGGTCATCCGCATCGACCAGTCGCCCATCGGGCGCACGCCGCGGTCGAATCCCGCGACCTACACTGGCGTCTTCACCCAGATCCGCGATCTTTATGCCATGCTGCCGGAGTCGCGCGCACGCGGCTACAAGGCCGGACGCTTCTCGTTCAACGTTGCCGGCGGACGTTGCGAGGCCTGTCAGGGGGACGGGCAGCGCCGCATCGCCATGAACTTTCTGCCCGACGTGTACGTGCTATGCGAGGTGTGCGGCGGCAAACGGTACAATCATGAGACCCTGGCGGTGAAGTACAAGGGCCACTCGATTGCCGACCTGCTGGAGACGCCGGTAGCCGACGCGCTGCCCATCCTGGAGAACATCCCGCAGATCAAGCAGAAGCTGCAGACGCTGGTGGATGTCGGCCTGGGGTACATTCATCTCGGTCAATCGGCGGTAACGCTATCAGGTGGAGAAGCGCAGCGCATCAAGCTGGCGCGCGAACTCAGCAAGCGCCAGACGGGCAGGACACTGTACCTTCTGGATGAGCCGACGACGGGACTGCACTTCGATGATGTCAGCAAGCTGCTGGAAGTTCTGCATCGGCTGACAGATTTGGGGAACAGCATTGTCATCATCGAGCACAACATGGATGTCATTCGCAACGCCGACTGGATCATCGACCTGGGGCCCGAGGGGGGCGAGGACGGCGGGCGCTTGGTGGCGCAAGGCACGCCCGAGCAGGTGGCGCGGGTGAAGAAATCCTACACCGGACAGACGCTGGCCAAACTGTTGCCGCGTTCGTCCAATGCGAGGAGCAACGCGTAAGCCGTGTTAAACCTGATGCCTGATCCAAACGAAAATCCGCTCGCCGCCGGAGTGTCCGGCGATCTGCCTGGCTCGGGCACAACCGCGCCGTTGCAGCCGCCCGTCACCCTTCCCACGCAAGCGTCCTTCCTCGCCCGGTCTTTCCCCGCCTGGTCAGCTTGGGATGTGCTGGCGGTATTGGCGATCACGGCGGTCGTAGTGTTCGGCTTCAGTTTAGCTGCACTGTTCATCGCACGTGCCACCCCTGGATACCGGAACACACCGATCACCGAACTGGCCACCAACGCGCGCGTGGTGATAGGAGCGCAGGCGGCTGCCTACCCCATCGTTTTTTTGTTTATGTTTGTTCTGGTGCGCTCGCGCACCCACGAGCCCTTCGGGAAGGCGATCCACTGGAATTGGCCGGGAACTTCCGCCCCGGGATTTTTTGTTATGGGGACGATTGTGGCGATAGCTATCGACGGCTTGTCGCGCTTTCTTCCCATCCCAAAGTCGCTGCCTATGGACAAGTACTTCCATGATGCGGCCAGCGCCTACTTAATGGCCGCCTTTGGAGTGACTCTGGCGCCGTTGCTGGAAGAACTGTTTTTCCGCGGGCTCTTGTACCCGCTGCTGCGGCGGGCGTTCGGCCTTACCATGGCCGTCATCGTGACGGCAGCCGCCTTCGCCGCCATTCACGGGACCCAGTTAGGCTATGCCTGGGCGCCGGTCTTAAGTATCTTCGTGGTCGGCGTGGTCTTCACGGTGGCGCGCGCAAGGACCAACTCTGTGGCCGCTTCGTTTCTCATGCATTGCGGTTACAACTTCTCCTTGTTTGCGCTGTTATGGCTGGCCAGCGATCACTACCGCCACCTGGAAAAAGTGACCAATTGAAATGGTATGGTTGACAGGATGGCAAAGGCGCGCGAACAACTCTTGGCCATGCTGGCGGAAAAGTCGTTTCGTCTGGGCAAATTTGACCTCTCCGCCGGCGGGACCAGCGACTACTACATCGATTGCCGTCTTACCACGCTCGATGCCGTCGGGGCGTTGCTGACCGGGCAAGCGGTCTTCGACGAGATTCGCGCTCGCGGTTGGCATGCCGATGCGATTGGCGGGCTGACCCTGGGCGCCGATCCCATCGTGGTGGCGACTTCCGTTATCAGCGCACAGCAGGGCAAGCCGGTGCACGGTTTCCTGGTTCGCAAAGCGGAGAAAGCGCACGGTATGGGCCAGCGCATTGAAGGCTTTCGACTGAAGCCGGCGCGGGTGGTCATCGTGGATGATGTCTGCACCACGGGCGCTTCGACCGTCCAGGCCATTGAGGCCGCGCGTGAGTTCGGATTTGAGATCGCCGGGGTGCTTTGCCTGGTGGAGCGCGAGGAAGCGGGAGGTCGCGTCAACGTCGAAAAGGCCGCTGCCCCGGCGGAGTTCGTAGCGCTGTTCACCGCAAATGACGTTCGCGCCCAACATTTGAAGCGCGACGGTTAGTGGTAAGTGCGACCTCTGTGACCGGCTGGCGGTGATGAATTTGCCGGGAAACCGCTGCGAGGTCCATCGATTCTGAACTCACTGAAGGAGACAATCCATGATCGGGAAACTGACTACCATCATGCTGATCGTGAGAGACATGGAACGCAGCGTCGCGTTTTACCGCGATGTGGTGGGCCTGAAGGTGGAGCTGCATACCCCGGGCTGGAGCTCGCTTTCCGCCGGCAACATTACCCTCGGCTTACACCCGAAGTCTCAGCACAGCAAGGTTGCGCCGACTCTGGGCTGCACTTTCGGCTTCGAGGTGAGCGATATCCAAAGCCTCGTGCAGGAACTTAAGTCGAAAAATGTGCCGATGATGATGGAACCGATCCATGAGGATTTTGGGTGGCTCGCCATTTTCACCGATCCTGACGGATATCCAGTGCAACTAGTTGAACTTGAGGTACGGGCGTACAACGCATAACTGGCCCGAACGGACGAGATGATCAAGACCCTGGAATGGACGGACGCGGGCGTGCGCTTGATTGACCAGACCAAGTTGCCCACGGAAGAAGCCTACGTCACCTGCGCCAGCTACGAAGAAGTTGCCAACGCGATCCGCACCATGATCGTGCGGGGCGCGCCCGCCATTGGTGTGGCCGCGGCCATGGGAGTTGCGCTGGGTGTGCGCGACTCGCAGGCCAGGGACCATGCCGAGCTGAAACGCGATTTCGACTGCATCTGCGAGGTCCTGGCTGCGACTCGGCCGACCGCGGTCAATCTGTTCTGGGCGATTCGCCGCATGCGCGACAAATTTGAACAGGTCAGCACCCAGCCGATTGCGTGGATTCAACAGGCACTAGTGACCGAAGCGCAGTGCATGCTGGTGGAAGACATTGCCGCCAACGAGGCCATGGGAAGGCACGGCGCTGTGCTGATGCCCTCCAGCGGAGGAGTGTTGACCCATTGCAATGCGGGCGCGCTGGCGACCTGCGGTTACGGCACGGCGCTGGGCGTGATTCGCGCGGCGGTGGATTCAGGCAAGAAGCTGCATGTCTTTGCCGACGAGACCCGCCCGTTTCTGCAAGGCTCACGTCTGACAGCGTGGGAGTTGATGAAAGATCACATTCCGACCACGCTGATCTCCGATAACATGGCCGGCGCCATGATGCAGCAGGGGAAGATTGATGCCGTGATTGTGGGCGCCGATCGTATTGCCGCCAATGGCGATGTTGCCAACAAGATTGGGACCTACACGGTCGCAGTGTTGGCGAAGGCGCACGCCATTCCGTTCTACGTAGCGGCCCCGTTTTCGACGGTGGATCTGGAAACGCCCGATGGCAGCCGCATTCCCATCGAGCAACGCTCTTCCAGGGAAGTGACCCATCTGGCCGGCAAGCAGATCGCGCCGGACGGTGTAGCCGTTGAGAATCCCGCGTTCGATGTCACCCCAAATGCTTACGTCACCGCGATCATCACGGAACGCGGGGTCGCACGTCAGCCTTATACGGAGGCCCTGCGCGAGCTCTCCGCCGTGGGCGTGACGACGTAGGGCGAAGACCCATCATCAGCCGAAATACCAAGAGCGTCCTGCGGGACGCTCTTCATGCATTGATTTACGCCATCGTCATTGCTGCGGCGGTTGCTGCTCCCCGGTATTGGCAGGATTCAACTGTTGCTGATAGCTCTGCTGTTGTTGTTGCATATTTTGCAGCTCCTGGAGCATCTGTTCCGGAGTTTTCCTGCCGTTCGGCGGGTTGCCATTGTCCGGTGCCGGCTTGGGGTTCGTGTCGGGCGAAGGCATCGGAACCTGTCCAGGCCTGAATCGCCCCGGCATCGGCATAGCCTGGGGAGATTGCGGGGGATTCTCCGCCTCCGCTTCGGCGGGTGGCATCTCTTCGTCCTGCGGCTCGTCGGGTGGCAGCTGGTACTGCGGTTGAGCTTGTCCGGGGGCATTGTTTTGCGCCGTGTTCACGGTGGTCGGCGCGGTTTGCCGGGTAGTCAAAATTACTTTCTGCACGCCACCCGGATTGTCGGCCATCCCCAGGATAATGTAGTTAAACTTCGATCCGTTCAGCAGCGTGTTCAGTACATCTCGTGCCCGTCCGGGACCCAGCTGCATCGTGACGCGTTCGTTGGCTGCGCTGGATGGCATCTCGACGGACGCGCCCGTTTGGGCCTGTACCGTGCGCAACACCTGCGACAGCGTCGAATTCTTAGCGTCGATGGTGAGCAATCCATTCTGGTAGGTGACGCGCGGCGGCGTGGGAGGCATTTGCTCCGGCGTCAGCGGTGGCGGCGGCGGTTGCGGGGTCTCGGCTGCGGCAACGGTTTTCTTGCGGTGAGCCTGCGCCTTTTGCGGATGCGAGGTCATTGCCGGAGCGCTGCTCGACGGGGCCGCTGTCTGGGCTGGCGATTTCCCCGTCGCAAGGCACAGTCCTGTTGCCAGCAACAAGGCCAATCCTAAGTTGTGCCGAAGGCGTACCATAATATGTTCGACGGCCGAAGGGCGGTATCGTTTCTCGATACCTGCCGCTGTGTCTATTCTAAACCCGGCCCGCAATGGGCATTCGCGCGGCGTTAAGGCTACGAACATGATTCGACTATCGTTCACTTATCGCTCGGCCTGCTGCTTGTTCCTTCGGATGGGTTTCCTGCTGCTTGCAGTAACCATCGCGGCGCCTGCGGGGACGGCGCAGACTTGTGCCAGCGGCGCCGATTTGGACGTCCCCACCAAGAACGCCGTCGAAGCAGCGGCGCGCCAATATCTCGACATGTCCAAGCGCGGGGATGTTGCCGGGCTCAAAGCCAATTCCATTCCCGCCATCGCCGGAGATTTTGGCAGCATCGAACAGGCCGTGGTCACCAACAAGCCGTACTTCTCCGCAGGCCCGGCGACAATCAGCGCAACCTACCTGCTGGATGCCTCGCAAGCCAAGGGAGCCCCCCCGCGGGCAGATTTCTATTGCGGCATCTATAACTCGCCCGACCGCCTGGTGTTCTCGATTTCCAATTTGCCGCCTGGCCGTTACGCGCTGGTGATGCAGAAGATTGCCGGCAAAGATCCGATCACCCTGACTCTAATCCTGCAAGAGGTGAGCGGCGCGTGGAAGCTGGCAGGTTATTACCCGCGCTTGGGCGCCATCGGCGGCCAGGATGGGCCGTGGTATCTGGCGAAGGCGCGCGAGTACAAGTCCAAAGGGCAATTGCACAACGCCTGGTTCTACTATCTGACAGCGTGGGACTTGATGGCGCCGGTGAATTTCATGAGTACGCCGCAACTCGACAAGATTGCCGACGAGATGCAGAGCGCGCGGCCCAGCGACCTGCCGGGCAACGGCAATCCGCTGAACCTTGCCGCCAATGGCAAAACCTTCAAGGTAACGGAGATGGTGGCCGTGCCGGTGGAAGACAATCTCGACCTGCGGGTGCGTTACGAGACCGCCGATGCCTCCAACGCCGGCGTGGCGTTCCGGGACAACATGGCCGTCAGTAAAGCGATCGTGGCCAAGTATCCCGAGGTCCGCGATGCCTTTAGCGCGGTGATTGCGCGCGCGGTGGATGCCAGCGGCCACGATTATGGGTCCGTGCTGCCGATGAAGGATATAAAATGACTCAGGTTATACGTGTCATGAAATCTCGCCTGAAAGACATTATCTCGGCTCTGAAAGAGCGCAGGCTCGAAGAGGACAGCTACGAGCGCTCCATGCGGCAATCCCTGGCGCGGAAGCCCTTCCTGAAGACAGATGGCCGGTATATTTCTCGCGAGGAAGCCCACTCGCGATCTAGCCAGCGTTGAAAAGATTTTCCTTCGAATTCAGATGTGGCCTACCTCGCATCGCCCGCTTCTGCCTTCTTGACCTCGACCGAAGCGCTGGCAGTACGCTCGAACTTGCATTCCTCCGGCTTCTTATCGAAGCGCAATCCCTGAAATACGGGAGCGCGCATCTTCATCCCGCCGCTTTGTCCCTCGTGCGTCCACTCGGAGAACTTGATTTCGGCAACCAGCTCGGGCTTCACAAAGTGGACCGGCCTGGGGCTTTCCACTTTGCCGAAGAACGGGCTGCGCTTGGTCTCCAGCGCGTGCAGTTGCTGCCACATGGCCGCGTGCGACTCCTCGGTAAAGCCGCTGCCGGCTTGGCCAACGGGAATCAGTCGGCCCCGATCGTCGTACAGGCCGAGCACAATGGAGCCAAAGTCTTCGCGCGAGCCGCGCGGATCGGTGTAACCGCCAATCACGCACTCTTGCCGCTTGACGATTTTGATCTTCAGCCAGTCGCTGCTGCGCTTCTGCACATAAGGGCTGCTGCGGCGCTTGGCGACAATGCCTTCCAGTCCGCGCTCCGTCGCAGCTTCAAATAGCGCTTTGCCATTTCCGATGTAATGGTCGGAGTAGCGGACGAGGTCGTCCGGCGCCAGGATGGAGGCCAGCAGCTCTTTGCGCCGTTCCAGCTCGGCTTGCATCAGGTTGTAGCCATCAAGGTAGAGCAGATCGAAGACGTAATACATCACGGGAATATCGTCGCGGGTGCGACGAATGCGACGGCCGCCTTCGCCCACTCCCGTCCGCTGCTGCATCAGGCTGAACGACGGCCGTCCCTGCTCATCCAGCGCGACGATCTCGCCATCCAGAATTGCGGTTCGCGCATTGACGGAATCTGGGAGCGAGCCCAACTCGGGATAGGCGGCGGTCATGTCGTTCTGGTTGCGCGAGACCAGGCGCACCGAGCCGTTAGCCAGGAAGGTGATGGCGCGATAGCCATCCCACTTCACCTCGTAGAGCCAATCCTGGCCGTCAAACGGCTTATCCACCAGAGTTGCCAGCATGGGATGGATAACCTGCGGCATCGGCGATTTGTGGCCAATGCGCGCCGGGTCTGGCTTCCGACCTTCACTGCGTTCGTCGCGGCCTAGGAGTTTTTTTTTACGCCGCCTGAGGAGGCGCTAGAGGGGCGAGCGATTTTGCTTGGCTTGCGCTTCGAAGCGGCTGTGGGCCCCCCCCAGGCTTCTTTTGCTTGGGTGGGATTCGTCCGCACCCGTTTAGCGCCTGGAGCTGAGGACCCCTTAGAGGCTGCCGATTTCTTCCCGGCTTTGGCCTTCTTCGCGTCCGCTTTCGCGATCGATTCGGCCAGCCAATCGTTCTTCTTGGTAGCGCCACCGGCCGACGCCTTCCGACTGCTCTTCCACTCCGCCGAGCCTTGATCGCCCGCGATTTCGTCCATGGTGCGCTTCGTCAGCACTGAGTAGTCATACTCGTCGATGTCAAAGCCCTCCTGCACGTAGGCATCGCGGTGCTTGATCAGCAGCCACTCTGTGCCCTTGCTTCCCGGGCGGCGAGACTTGATGTGCACCAGCGCGAAGTCGCCTTTCAGCTTCTTGCCGTTCAGGCGAAACTTCAGGTCACCCTTGCGTAGCATCTCCGCCGCATCTCCCTGCGGCTCCCACGTGCCCATGTCCCATACCATGACGGTGCCCGCGCCGTAATTGCCGGCAGGAATGATGCCCTCGAAATCGAAATACGAAACCGGATGATCTTCCACCTGCATGGCCAACCGCTTGTCGGCGGGATCGAGCGACGGCCCTTTGGNNAGCCGGAAATCATAGTGCAGGCGAGTGGCGCGGTGCTTCTGTACCACGAAGCGGTGGCGCTCGCCGCGTTCCACCTTAGCGGGAGGCTCGGGTGTCTGCTTGAAATCGCGTTTGCGCTGGTACTCTTCCAGTGCCATAAGCCACTTAGATGANNGATTTGCTACAATCGAGATACCGCAACTGTGGGCGCTTAACTCAGCGGTAGAGTGCCATCTTCACACGGTGGAAGTCACTGGTTCGAATCCAGTAGCGCCCACCATCTAACTCACTGCAGTAACGTTGGTTGGCCGATTCCGAGTTTTCCAGCTGCACCGAACTCGTCACCATTCGTCACCATTTGCGACAGTTTCTCTACCGCCTCCCGTTGATGGCCGGGAACCGGAATTGTGTAAATTCCCAGTGTGGTTGTGATCTGGGTCACCATGAACGGGAGGCCGACCGTGCGGTCCCGACAACGTGCTGCAAGGCACGGTAGGTCAAAAATGGGACAACTCCCCAGATCTATGCGGAAAAACTCCGGTGAAGTGCGTGCCGTGTCTGCCTAAGCCCGGTGTCACCGATGTAGCGGCATGCTTGCGAAACGCGTTCCACTCCTACAACAATCCTTCGCTTTATAAGGGTCTCGGACCGAACAGCAACACCTTTGCCGGCACGCTGGCGCGTACCTGTTGCGATGGCCTGGTCCCAAAGCCTTCGGCACTCGGCATCGTTCCAGGCTGGAACGACCCGCCTGCTCCTTTTAGACCAGGCAAGTGTCCGCCCGGCCCCGTTTGCTGAGGTGGAAGGAATGGGGTATGCCACATTTCTTGCCGGAGCCGACTCCTGGGTGCTCTACCCGGGCATAGGAGTCACTCAAGCTCCAATCGTAGAGCGAAAAGCCCCTTTCCGCGCCGTCGATTTCAGCATCGGGACGGGATGGATTTGGGTTTGCGGTGAGCGCTCCGTTTGCAGAGTAGACCTACCAACCTTGGATACGGAGCATATTTCATTCGCAGGACGGGCGGGCGCCATTGGGAGCGCTCCGGACCGCGCCCGTGTCGCCGTTGTAGCTTTACCGGATTCGCCCAATGAGAAGCCGCAATTACTGTGGTGGGACAAAAACAACTGGCAGAAAGTCAATGCTGAGCTGGACATCTCGAGCAAGGTGGCTTGGATTGACGAAAATCTAATTGCTTTCGAATCCGTAGACCGTCGATTGTGCGTTGTCGACACGGCCAATGACTCGGTGCGAAGCGGGCCCCCGGGTTTTTATCCCGCGGCGGCGCATGTAAACCGCTCCTGGTTTGCGGTTGTGCAAGAGCGATTAGTTCGCTTCCCTGTAACCGGTGCGTTTGATAGTCCTCCGGTTCCTGTGCCTGATTTCGACTGTCGCAATCCCGTGCAAGTGTGGTTAACGGCTGACGGGCAAGTGTGCACTTGGAAACAACCTAAGGCACTCTACCGGACCAGCGGGTACTATCAGATGAAAGGCAGTCCGCCACAACGATTTCCGGAAATTGACGAGAGCCTGGGCGCTATTGTGGCTCAGGAGAATGACCGGTACTGACTGCCCTCAGCGCACTTCCTTGGGGAAGCTCGGCACTTGCCGCTCCTGTATGACGACCGTTGCATTTGACTGCTCGTGGCATTGCAACCGCCACACGTTCGAAACGCGGGCTTGCTAGTTGCGGTCTCCGACCGTGCGTTGATCAGTTTGTAACCGATGCTGGCGTCCTTCGCCCAGTATGGGATCAGGCCCCAGCGTGCCAGAGAGAAGCGACGCTCCGGATTTGCCCTGTCTTGGCGAATAATCCCGACACTCTAGACTTGACAGCAGATTTAGGGAGGGACGCCTGGTCTTTCTGGCGGCATTGTTGGTCACCATGTCGCTGGCTTTTTTCCTGGCCTCGCGCTTCCAGCGGCCCATCTCGCGTCCCTTGGTGAACCTGGTGCAGACCGCCAAGGCGGTCTCCATTGCCGCTGACTACTCGGTCCGCGCCAATCTCCAAAACCGGGACGAGTTCGGGCTGCTGGTTTCCGCATTTAACGAAATGCTGGACGAATTCGGATGACGCGGCCATCACGGCTGCCATCATCAGCATGGCAAAAGGTTTGAATCTCAAGGTGATTGCAGAAGGAGTCGAAACCGGGCCACAAATGGCGTTCCTGCGAGCACATCAATGCGACCAGATTCAAGGCTACTATTTCAGCAGACCTTTAACGGCCGACAAAGTTGCCGAAAAACTGGCAGAGCAGTTCGGTTCACACTTCATCTTTAACCCCAGGGAACTCAATGGCGGGGCGCAAAAGCCTGCGCTTGCTGGCGCTCATTAGCCTATAGAAAAACCGAGAATCCCTTGCCCTAAGAACAATCGCGGACGATCCCGACGCCAGAAGGTGATGCCGGAGAGACCAATCCGCCAGCCTCATTGCGGTCAACAGGGGAGTCGAAGGGTGGCCGGTTACCTGCATCGCAGGGCGCTCAGCTCTAGGTTCTGACCCTTAACATTGATCTGTGACGTAGATCACCGCTTTTGTGTGACGCACTGAATCATTGTGATTGGCATCACGTGCGAGCGGGTGAGCGCATTTCCTCAAAACCTGGCGATGGCATCTGGACTCTGATCGTGAGGGTGGAATTATGAGAAAGCTAGTAAGTTCACTGTTGTGGCCAATACCAGTGCTTGTTTTTGCTCCCATGATTGTGCTTTTTGCACTGGGGGTTAGGGCGAAAAAGAAGTAACGTCCATGATTACACCAGAGCGGCTGACGGCGGCAGGTCTAGAGGAACTACTGTCTATTTGGTGACAGGGAACCCCCTAGGCCCCCTGGTCGCTCAGCGCAGGGTTCCGTTCGCTCCGAACGAGCACTCTCCCGGCCGGGGTCCTGGCGGAAGAATGGGTGCCCCTGATGAAATCGACGCAAAAGAGCAACAGCCGCCTTTACGCTCCCGCCGCCCTGCTCCCGCCTTTCCTATCGTCTGCTTCAGCCGAGGCAGCGAGTTTCTTTCCAAATATTTCGGCTTCCGCTTGCAGCCAATCATCGAAGTCGTGACCGTCTTCACAGCCCCGTTCCCGGTAAAACTGATACGCACGCACACGAATTAACTCCTCGGTCAATTCGAGCGAGCCTTCGTCGGGCTTCGCGGTTGAGACACTCGCAGCTTTATGTCGCATGGTAGCCTCCTGCATCGTTAACGACGCAATGCAAGGTTGAGAAATGGGAGGCCGACTCTGGAGAAGTGCACGATGCACAGACTTGCGTCCGTACACTTCGATTTATGTTCTCATTACTTTTCTCGCGAGTCAGTGACAAGGGTCACAGCCACTGGGCACGCGCCACGGTATTGGCGCTTGTCAGAGTTCGTAGGGAAAGCGAATACGGCGCCGGAAGCGAGCAACCAGTTTGGACTCCGCAATGCTCCCGTATAATCCCTATAACCTCAGCAACTCGCGCAATCACATGGTGATCCCCGACTACAAAAGCTTCTTGCAACTCAGCCGTGACGCCTCGCTCATCCCGGTGGCGAAAACTCTGAGCGCCGATTTGCTGACGCCGGTTGGAGCTTTCTTGGGCCTGGCTGCCAAGCAGAAATACGCGTTTCTGCTGGAGTCGGTCGAGGGCGGCGAGAAGATCGGCCGCTACACTTTCTTGGGCGCGCAGCCGCGAATGGTCGTCACCGCCCGCGGCAGTTCGCTGGAGATTCGGCGGGGCCCCTCGGTGGAACGCCGTCAGGGCAGCATAATCGAATTGTTGCGCGCCTGCTTGCGGCAATATCGTCCCGCGACGCTGCCCAACCTGCCGCCCTTCACGTCCGGTTGCGTCGGATACTTTGCCTACGACATGGTGCGGCAGTTCGAACACCTGCCCGAACATGCCAAAGACGATGTTGGATTGCCGGACTGTGTGTTCACCTTTTACGACCGGCTGCTGGCGTTCGATCACCTGCGGCACCAATTGCACATCATCGCTGCGGCCGATGTAAGCGCGGAATCGCCGCGTAAAGCCTATGATCGCGCCCTCGCCGACATTACGGCAATCGAGGCCAAACTGGCCCGCGGGGTGCGCGCCCACAATTTTGACTGGTCAACCAGCGGCAGAAAGAAGCCGATTAAGGTCCACAACGCTACCTCGCACGACAAGTTCGTCGCCAGCGTTCGCCGCGCCAAGGAGTACATCGCCGCCGGCGATGTCTTTCAGGTCGTGCTGTCCCAGCGACTGGACTTCAAGTCGCCCGCTGAGCCGTTTCAGATTTATCGCGCCTTGCGCACGGTGAATCCTTCTCCGTACATGTTTTACCTGAAGCTGGACGACATGCAGGTGGTAGGTGCGTCGCCGGAGATGCTGGTGCGCGTGTCCGGGCGAAAGCTGGAATATCGCCCCATAGCCGGCACCCACAAGCGAGGGGCAACCCCGCCGGAAGACGAACAACTGATTGCGAAGTTGCGCACCGATGAAAAAGAGCGGGCCGAGCACGTGATGCTAGTGGACCTGGGGCGCAACGACTTGGGCCGGGTGAGCGAATACGGCAGCGTGAAAGTGCGCGACCTGATGTACGTGGAAAAGTACTCGCACGTCATGCACCTGGTCTCCGCGCTGGAGGGAGAGTTGCGCAGCGATCTCGATGCGCTCGACGCTCTGGCAGCCTGCTTCCCCGCAGGCACGCTGAGCGGCGCGCCCAAAGTTCGCGCCATGGAAATCATCGAGGAGTTGGAGCCGGTGCGCCGCGGCGTCTATGGAGGGTCGGTCCTCTACGCCGATTACGCGGGCAATCTGGATTCCTGCATCGCCATTCGCACCATGGTTCTGCATCGCAATCGCGCCTACGTTCAGGCGGGCGCGGGCATCGTCGCCGATTCCGATCCCGAAAGCGAATACCAGGAGTGCATGAATAAGGCCAGTGCGTTGCTGCGGGCATGTGAAGCCAGTGGCTGAAAGACAGTTTCGAGTTTCAAGTTTCAAGTTTCGAGTTTCAAGCAAAAGCAAGTTCCAGTTTGGGGTGGAAGCGGTGTCCCATTCCTACAAAGAGCTGATTGCGTGGCAGAAGTCGATGGCGCTGGTGAAAAACGTCTATCTGCACACTCGTGGATTGCCAAAGGAAGAAGTGTACGGATTGGCCGCGAAGTTGCGCCGCGCAGCTGTATCGGTGCCGAGTAACATAGCAGAAGGACAAGGACGATTGTCCAAGAAAGAGTTCAAGCATTTCCTCGCATTGGCACGGGGATCGCTTCTCGAAGTTGAGACACAGGTGCTGATCGCTGGGGATCTCCACTACCTGAGCCCCGACATTGCCCATGACCTTGAAACTCAAGCACAAGAGGCGCTGCGGATCATCAACGCGCTGATGAATTCTCTCGCCTGCTGAGAGGCATAGGTTTAGGAGTCTTTACTCGAAACTTGAAACTCGAAACTTGAAACTTGAAACTTGAAACTGAAGTTATGGTTTTTGTCCTGGATAATTACGACTCCTTCACCTACAACCTGGTGCAATACTTCGGTGAACTGGGTGAGCAGATAACCGTCCGCCGTAATGACCAGATCACACTCGACGAAATCGAGGCGCTTCATCCCGATCGCATCGTCATCTCTCCCGGCCCGTGCACCCCGCAGGACGCCGGCATCAGCATCGAACTGATCCGCCATTTCGCGGGGCGCGTGCCTCTGCTCGGCGTGTGCCTCGGCCATCAAGCGATTGGCGCAGCCTTCGGCGGCAAAGTCGTGCGTGCTGCCACTCTCATGCATGGCAAGACCAGCTCCATCGAACACGATGGCAAGTCAATTTTCCGCGGCATTCCTTCGCCCATGACGGCGACCCGTTATCACTCGCTGATCGTTCAGGCGAGAGATTTGCCCGATGAACTGGAAATTTCAGCCACCTGTGCGGACCGCGGGGGGCAACGCGTGATCATGGGATTGCGCCATCGCAAGTTCCCGGTCGAAGGCGTGCAATTTCACCCGGAGAGCGTGCTCACGGAGCATGGCCGGCAAATCGTTCGCAACTTCATGGATCTGTGAACTGCCTCGGAAACAGTCTCGACAGACCCGAGCTACCGCCAGTATGCGCTACGCAGGTTAGAATTCTCGCGTGCCCAATCCAACCAACGCAGCCGCCGGGGAAGTCCACCCGCTCCGCCTCACACTCCTGCAGCGGATACAGCTCGCGCTGGTTTCGTGGATCGCGTCTGCGGTGGTGGGCCTGATCGGCCGCACGCTGGGTATGACCATCACCTTCGAAGAGGGTTCCATTGGCGGCCTCGACAACGTTACTCCCGGCATTTATCCTTTCTGGCATCGTTGCGTGCTGCCGGCGACTTGGCTATTCCGCAATCGCGATATCGGAGTGCTCACCAGCCTCAGCCGCGATGGCGAATACATTGCTCGCGTGATTCGCCGCTTCGGGTTCGTGCCGGTTCGCGGCTCCAGTTCGCGCGGTGGCCAGCGCGGCCTGATGAAAATGGAGACCATGGTCAAAGCCGGAGGCGCGGTGGCTTTTACCATTGATGGTCCGCGCGGTCCGCGCTACGTCGCCAAGAAGGGCCCGGTGATGCTGGCGCGAATGACCGGCATCTCAATCACAGCGTTCTACGTTGCCGTGGAGAAGCCCTGGGTCTTGAAGACGTGGGACGCCATGCTCATTCCCAAACCGTTTTCGCGCGCCTATGTGCGCGTGGCAAAAAACATCTTCGTTCCGCCGGACGCCGACGACGCGGCATTGGATCGCTATCACGCCGAGATGCAAGCCGCGCTGGAGCGCATCACCACCTTCGCGGAATCGCAGTTTTCCGCACGTCCCGATTGACACCCGCCTTCCCGCTCAGTACATTCGAATCTCATCCTGAACCAGTTTGGTTCGGGATTGTTCCTTGCCAATCCATGTTCGCGCGTTCCGTCATCTCATCGGCGGAACTGGGAAGCGGGTGTGAAGCCCGCGCTGCCGCGCAACTGTAAGCGAGTCTTGGCGCAAGGCCACTGTGCAAACGGGAAGGCCCCGCCGCTGTCCGCGATGCCAATCGCAACTCGTCAGCCAGGAGACCGGCGCGAACCACGTCACCAACCCCTTTCGCGTGTAAAGGAGAGTGTCATGTGCAGCGTTCGTCTCTCGACCCTTATTATTCGTGGAGTTTTCGTCGCATTGCTGTGCTCTACTGCGGCCCTCGCATCCGATTTCAAAGTGTTGGTGGAAAGTCCTAGCCGCGAGCGCGTCTCCGGTGTGCAGGTCCGCTTGTTCCGCATTAGCGACAACGCCGGAGTAGGAGTGCAAACCACCGCCGGAGACGGCACAGCAGCTTTCCCGCATCTCGCCGACGGGCAGTATCGTCTGGTAGTGCTCGCGCCAGGATTCGCCGAGCAATCGCTGACAGTTACTATTCCGAAGACGGAAACCGTCAGCATTCAACTGAAGCTTGCGACCACCCCGCAAACCGTGGTCGTCTCCGCCACCGCAACCCCCGCCACGCCGGAGCAAACCGGCACCTCGGTCGGAGTGCTCACCGGCGAGCAACTGAAGACGATCAATCCAGTCTCGGCCCCCGATGCCTTGCTCTACATTCCCGGAGCAATCGTCAGCAGCACCGGGCGGCGCGGCAATCTCGCCAGCTTGTTCGTTCGCGGCGGCGAATCCAATTACAACAAGGTGCTGGTGGACGGCGTGCCGGTAAACAATCCCGGCGGCATCTTCGATTTCGGCGTGGTCCCCATGAACAACGTGGACCGGCTCGAGGTGGAACGCGGTCCCGAAAGCACGGTGTATGGATCGGACGCTATGACCAGCGTGGTGCAACTTTGGACCTCGACCGGCAGCACGCGCACGCCGGAAATTCAATTCGGCGCCGATGGCGGAAATTTCTCCACCGCCAACGGCTATGCATCGCTGGCGGGAGCGCGCGGGATTCTCGACTATAACGTCTTCGCCAACCAGTTCAACACCCAAGGCCAGGGAGTGAACGACGCCTATTCGAACTCGCTGCAAGGCGGAAACGTGGGCGTGCGACTTTCCGATCGCGTGGCATTTCGCCTGCGCGCCCGTCACTACAACAGTTGGACAGGCATTCAATCGAACTGGTGGTTCAACGGGAATCCCGAGCTGCCCCCTGACCCGAACCAATATGCGCACCAGAACAACTTCCTGGCCAGCGGCGATCTCACGGTCAGCGGGCCGGGCCCCTGGCAGCACCAGTTCAGCGGCTTTGAGTACCACCACCTCGCGCTTAACGTGAATCCCCTTGACGATCCTGATCGCCCATTCGACAGCGCCTTCAACAGCCTGGCCAAGTACAACCTCGCCGGCTTCGCCTACCAGGGAATCTACAGTCCGCGGCCATGGGCGCAGACCACGCTGGGTTACAACTTTGAAGACGAGAACGGGTACATCAACAATAATTCGGACTTTGGAATCACCACCACTCACGGGCTGCGCTTCAACAATTATCTTTTTGCGCAGCAGACCATCGTGTGGCGGCGCCTGTCAGTCTTCGCCGGCGTTGGTTACGTCAACAACAGCAGTTTTGGCGGCAAGGTCAGTCCGCGCGCTTCGCTGACATTTCTGGCGCTGCGCGGAGACACCGTCTTCAGCGGCACCCGCCTGCACTTTGGCTACTCGCAGGGAATCAAGGAGCCCAGCTTCGAGCAAACCTTTGGCATCACCGGGACCTTCCCCACACTGCCGAATCCCAACCTGCAACCGGAACAGAACCGGGCCATCGAAGCCGGCGTGCTGCAGTCGCTGTTCAGCAATCGGGTGTCGCTCAGCGCCGTGTACTTCCACAACCAATTCCGCGATCAGATCGAGTACTTATACAACTCCGATACCAACACCAGCCAATACGTCAACTTCAATCGCGCCATGGCGCAGGGCGCCGAAGTGGTATTGAGCGGCCGTGTTGCCAACCATCTGTCGGTGACCGCCGCTTACACCTACACTTCGACCCAGATTCAGCAAGCGCCGCCTTGCGATCCGAATGCGGGTTGCGATCCGCGCATCTACGGCAAGGGGGCTCCGCTGCTGCGGCGTCCCAAGCAAGCTGGCATGTTGCTGCTGACCTATTCGCGGCAGCGCTGGGGAGGATTCCTTGGCGCCACCGCAGTCGGACAGCGTCCGGACTCCGACTTCCTGTTCGGATACATTCCGTCCATCTACTATGCCGCGGGTTATGCGCGTGTCGATCTCGGCGGCTGGTACGCCGTCCATCATCACGTCACGGCTTATGCGAATGTGAATAACGCGCTGAACAATCACTACAACGAGGTCTTGGGATATCCCGCTCTGCGGGCAAACTTCCGCGCCGGGATGAGGTTCACCTTTGGGGGAGAATGAGCGACGATCGGGTAGTGCGGTTTGGGTGGTGCGGACCGGCCCTCGATAGTCAGACAAAGCTCGCGCTGAATCGAATCAGTCTTTCCCTTTTCCCACTTCAACGTGGTTGCGGTATTTCACTCGCATTTCCCGCAGCTTGTCCACGTGCTGATCGCTCAGGGGCTGCTGCTTACCCAGCAAATGGGTCACCAGCGCGATCTTAGCAAAGTGTTCCACGGTTTCCATATTCATGTAGGCGGTCAGCAAGTCCGCGCCGTACGTGACCACGCCGTGGTTCGCCATCAGGATGGCATCGTGCTCGGCAACCAGGGGCGCCAGCACCTCTGCCAGCTCCTGCGTGCCGGGAGTTTCATAGTTCGCCAGCGGCACCGAACCCAGGGTCACGATGATCTCCGAACACAACGCACTGTCCAGCGCCATACCGGCAGCCGCATAGCCGGTGGCGGTGGGCGGATGCGCATGCACCACCGCGCCGACATCCGGCCGGAGGCGGTAAATCAACAAGTGCATAGCGATTTCGCTGGACACCCCCCGTGAGCCATTCACTTTGTTGCCGCTGGGGTCCACCATCACCAGGTCTTCGGGTTCCATCAGCCCCTTACTCATGAGCGTCGGAGTGCACAGGACATTTCCGTTTGCCAGGCGCACGGAAAGATTGCCATCGGTGGCGGCCACCTGGCCGGTCTGGTGCAGCATCTTGCCGAAGCGGACAATGTCGTCCCGGTGTTGTTGCTCGGTCTTCATGAATTTGGGCCCTGATGCGCTGGAAAGGCTTAGATTGCTATCCTACCGCAGGAAACGATTTCCGCAAAAGAGAAGGCACAAACATCCGAGTGTGATGTCCGTCCGCTCGTCGAGAATCATTTACCACGGAGGACACAGAGTTTTTGGTTTCTTTCGAGTTTTCTCCGTGATCTCCGTGCCTCCGTGGTTAATTTTCATTCCTATAGGTGGGCGGCAGGCCTATGTGACACTCAGGCATAATCGCTGTGTGCTGGTTTCCGATTTCGACTATCGCCTGCCGCAGGAACTGATCGCGCAAGAGCCGCTGTCTGACCGGGCGGCTGCGCGGCTGTTGCACCTCAATCGCAGTGACGACCGCCTCGAAGACCTCAGATTTCGCGACTTTCCGCAACTGTTGCAGCCCGACGATTTGCTGGTTTTTAACAACACCAAAGTATTGCCGGCGCGCCTTTACGGACATCGCAGCGGCTCGCGCGCGCAGCGGCCCTCGACCCAGAATCCCGTAGCGAAAGACTTCCTTCGTGGCCACGTTGAAGTGCTGCTGACCAGGCAACTCACTGCCGGTCCGCCAGAGTGGGAAGCGCTGGTCCATCCCGGCCGCAAACTTGGATTGGGCGAGCGGATTTACTTCGGCGGTGACGCCGATGAATCGTCGCATGAACTCGCGGCCGAGATCGTGGGCCGTGGAACTTTTGGCGAGCGCCGCCTTCGCTTCGATCCGGTGGATGATTTCTTCGGCGTGCTCAATCGCATCGGCCACATTCCTTTGCCGCCCTACATCGATCGCCCCGATACGCCCTCGGACCGGGAGTGTTACCAGACGATCTACGCCAAACCGCTCGGCTCCGTCGCCGCACCGACGGCGGGCCTGCACTTCACGCCGGAAATTCTTGAGCGCATACGCGAGCGCGGAATCGAAACCGTCGAGATCACGCTGCATGTGGGTCTGGGTACGTTTCAGCCCATGCGCGAGGAGGTCGTAGAGGAACACAAACTGCATCGCGAATGGTACGAAATTTCAACAGATGCCGCGCAACGAATCCAGAGCGCGCGCGACGCCGGTCGGCGAATCGTGGCCGTGGGAACCACGACGGTGCGTACGCTGGAATATGCCGCGCGTCAAACTACCCTACCCGGCCGGGTGCCCCGTTCTAGCCCGTTTTTGGCTAGGGCGGGGCATTTACCAGACACTCCTGCCGGCCGCATCGTAGCGCAACGTGGCGAGGCTGACATCTTTATCTATCCGGGATTTGAGTTTCGCGTGGTCGGTGCGATGCTGACTAACTTCCATTTGCCAAAATCGACGCTACTGATGCTGGTCGCGGCCTTCGCGGGACGCGAGCGAATCTTGCAGGCGTATGGACATGCAGTCCGCCAGCGCTACCGGTTCTACTCGTATGGAGACTGCATGTTTGTAGAGTGAACCGAATTTCACCACGGAAAAACGGAGGGCACGGAGAAGGACCAATGCCGTAGAATAGTCGGGAGGCACCACGATGGCGAACCCTTCGATTACAATCCCGCTCGACCCGCAAACGGCGTGCGCATACGAGTGCGCTTCGCCGGAGGAAAAACGCAAGATTCAAGCCCTCTTGAGTCTTTGGCTCCGCGAATTGGCCGCCGGCGAGTATCCGTCCTTGCAACAAGTGCTCGATGAGGTAGGGAATAAGGCAAAGGCCCGGGGTCTTACAGCGGAAATGCTGGATTCCCTTCTGAAGGGTGCCTAGTTGCGCTGCGTCTTCGATACCAACGTTTTGGTTAGTGCATTACTTCTGCCTGATTCAAAACCGCGTCGGGCTCTTGATCTGGCGCTTCGCCGCGGAACTGTCTTACTATCCGTTGCTGTTCTCGTCGAACTCTACGAAGTTCTCGGCAGGAAACAGTTTGCCCGTTACGTCGATGAGGAAGATGTTCGCAAATTTGTTGCGGCACTGACTCGCGAGACTCAATGGGTCGAGGTGGGTGTAGAGATCGCAGCTTGCCGCGACTCAAAGGACGACAAGTTCCTCGAACTCGCAGTGAGTGGCCATGCGACACACATCGTTACCGGCGACTCTGACCTGCTCGTGCTTAATCCTTTTCAGGGCATCCAGATTCTTTCCCCAAGCTCGTTCCTGGCGTTGCCTCCGAGTTAGCATTGAGGCTAGGGATTGGAAGTGTAATGGCCTGATTTCGTCAGTTATGTTTGGGTTTCATGCACAGACCGTCTACGATGTTGGCGTGGCACAACTAACTAAATCAGGCATTACAGCCCTCCTATGCCTCGCTGCATGGATCGCTGTTGCTCAGGAGGCCGACCGGAGGTGGGTCGTAGGGACGTACCGGAATCCAGCACTCGGATATTCGGTCACAGTTCCACGCGGGTTGAAAGGCATCACTGGCGATCAGGCTGGACCTGAGCGGGGGCTGCGAATCTCGCTGCGCTCGGGCGGGGTGATCTCGGTCTGGGGAGAACCTAATAGTCTGGAGTGGAAGAATCCAGAGCAGGGCGTGCGTTCCACGCTTTCGGAGGAGAAGTGTGCTTCCGGTCAGCAGGACGTGTCGACAACGCGTATCGGCAAGCTTAACGCTGCCACGGGAACTCTTGTGTGCAGCGGTCGTGTCCTGAAAACATTTCTCGTGTTTCGGAGCGGTGGCGGACCGATCTACTGGTTGCGGTTAGAAACGACCTCAGCGCACAAGCTTCAGGATGAGGCCGCCCTTGATAGCGTTGCGGCAAGCTTCAACCTTATCCCTTGGGAGTAGCTAAGATTCGTATTGGATAACTGTTGTGAAATCCCCTATTACACCACCTTCAGCAGCTATGTATTGCGGTCTGTGGCGGGGTTCGCTGCGACTTGTTAGAATTTTCTCTTGCCCTCCACCAAGAAAACTCCGAAGTCCGCCACTGTCTCCAGCGCCGCGAAACCGGCAACCGCAGCCAAAGCCACCATCGCTGTTCCCGCTGAGCCCGCGGGATCGAAAGGCCGCATCTACCTGATCGACACGATGTCGTTCATCTTCCGCGCCTACCATGCCATGGCGCGGCAGCGGCCCATGTCCACCAAAACCGGCATCCCCACCAGCGCGACTTTCGTCTTCGTCAACATGCTGCGCAAGCTGCGAGCGGACTTTGAGCCGCAATACCTGGCTGCCGTCTTCGACGTGGCCGCTCCCACATTTCGCGATGAGCAGGCCACCGCCATGCCCAGCCTGCGCAAGTTCGACAGCAAGACGCAGACCTATGTTGACGTGGCCTACGACGGCTACAAGGCCAATCGCAAAGCCATGCCAGAAGATTTAGCGCAGCAGGTGCCCTACATCCGGCGCGCGCTTGAGGCTTATCGAATCCCCATGATCGAGGCCTCCGGCTTCGAAGCCGACGACGTGATTGGTACCCTGGCGCGGCAAGCCGGGGACGCGGGCTACTCGGTGTTTGTGGTCTCCAGCGACAAGGACATGATGCAACTGGTCAGCGAGCGCACCTGCGTGCTGAACCCGCCCAAGGACAATCTGATCTGCGACGCCGCCAAAGTGGAAGAGATCCTGGGCGTGCCGCCGGACAAGGTGGTGGACGTGATGGCGCTGCGCGGCGATGCCATCGACAATATTCCGGGCGCGCCCGGCATCGGCGACAAAGGTTCGGTGGAACTGATCCAGCGCTTCGGCAGCGTGGAGAACGCGCTGGAGCACGCCGAGGAAGTCGAGCGCAAAGCCTATCGCGAATCGCTGCGGAACAATCGTGACGCTATCCTGCTGAGCAAGCAGCTCGCGACCATCAAGACGGATGTTGCTGTCGAGTTTGAGCCCGAGGCCATGCGCGCGCAGGATCCCGATCCAGCCGCCGCCCGCGCGCTGTTTACCGAACTGGAATTCACCACGCTGGTACAGGACTTCCTGCATGAAAGCGTCGAGCTTGGCGAGACCGACTATCGCGACGCCCAATCCGCTGCTGAGGTTGAGGCTGTTGTGGCGTTCGCAAGTAAGCCGGGGGCGGTGCTGGCCATCGCGCTGGAATCGGCAGCGGCGCCAACCACCTCCGCGGAAGAACAAAGTGATGAAGAGCAAGACAACGAACAGCTCTCACTGTCAGCGGCGCCGCAAGTTTCGTCTGCGCCCGCGAGCCTGCGCATCGCCATCGCCGCCGAGCCCGGGAAGGCCCTGACGCTGGCGCTGGATGACTCGGAAATTGCGCAGCCTTTGAAGCGGGCGCTTGCCGATGAAGCGATATCCAAGACAGTACACGACTATAAGTCAGCGATGCATGTCTTCGGCCAGCACGGGCTGACGCTCGCGGGTGTGCAGCACGATCCCCTGCTGTACAGCTACTTGCTCGATCCCACATACGCGAGCGCTGCGAGCTACGGGTTGTCGCAGACTGCGCAGCGGCACTTCAGCTTGGTATTAGGTCCGTCTCCAGCCGAAGCCGCCGATATCACGTTGCGGCTTACCGGCAAGTTGCGCGGCGAGATCGAGAAGACTGGACTACGCAAGGTTTACGACGAGATCGACCTTCCACTGGTAGCGGTGCTGGCGCGCATGGAAGAGGCCGGCGTCAAGCTGGACTGCGATGTGCTGGCCGCGATGTCACAGCACCTGGAGCGAGAGATCAGTTCCAAGGCGCGAGGGATTTACGACAAGTCAGGCTTCGAGTTCAACATCAACTCCCCCAAGCAACTGGGCGACGTGCTGTTCAACAAGCTGAACCTGCCAAAGCCGTTCAAGTACGGCAAGGGCAAGACCATCTCGACTGCGGTGGATGTGCTGGAAGGGCTGGCCGGCGAACACGAAGTTCCACGCATGGTGCTGGATTACCGCCAGCTTTCGAAGCTCAAGTCAACCTACGTGGACGCCCTGCCGGTGCTGGTGAACTCGTGCACTCGGCGGTTGCACACTACCTTCAATATGGCCGGCTCTGCCACCGGACGGCTCTCGTCCGTGAATCCAAACCTGCAGAACATTCCGATTCGCACTGAGCTTGGCCGCGAAATCCGCGCCGCCTTCATCGCCGAGCCCGGACACGTGTTGCTGGCCGCCGACTACTCGCAGATCGAATTGCGTCTGCTGGCGCACTTCTCCGGCGACAAGCTGCTGGTCGAGGCCTACCGCACCGGCGAGGACATTCACACCCTCACCGCCTCGCAGGTCTTCGGTGTGCCGCCGCTGATGGTCAATCCCGAATATCGCCGCCGCGCCAAGGCGGTAAACTTCGGCATCGTCTATGGGCTGTCGCCGTTCGGACTGTCGCAGCAGCTTGGCATTGACACCAAGGAAGCCAAGCGCTTCATCGAAGCCTATTTCGAGAAGTACAGCGGGGTGCGCGGCTTCATTGACGCAACCCTGGACCAGGCGCGCCGCGATCAGAAAGTGACGACGCTGTTTGGACGGGTGCGGCCCATTCCCGACATCCACAGCAAGAACAGCAACCTGCGCGGCTTTGCCGAGCGCACCGCAGTAAATACTCCGCTGCAGGGAACTGCCGCCGACCTCATCAAGATTGCCATGATTCGGATCGACGCTGAGCTGCGCGAGCGCAAGCTGCGCTCAAGAATGCTGCTCCAGGTCCACGACGAACTGGTCTTCGAAGTTCCCGAGGACGAAGTGGACACCATGAGGCGGCTGGTCACCGAGCGCATGGAGAATGTGCACGCGCTCAAAGTGCCGCTGAAGGTGGAAGTTGGCGTCGGGTTGAACTGGAGGGACCTGGAATAGGGGTTAGGGGTCAGGGATTAGGGTTTAGTTGTCAGTCGGCGATCATTGTTTCATCTGTAACAACCTTTGTCGTGCTGAGCGGAGCCTGCCCGTTTTTTGGGCAGGAGGAGTCCAAGCACCCCTATGCGACCTCGGACATATAGCTGGAATAGGGGCCCTTCGACTCGCGGCAAACCCAGCCGCTCGCTCAGGGTGACAGACGCCCGTGGTGAATCACACTCCGATTGCCTGCTCGATGGCGTTGGCGATGGCGTCGGTGTGGCGGCGCATGACTTCTTCCGTCGCCGCTTCGATCATCACGCGCGCCAGCTTCTCGGTGCCCGAGTAGCGCACCACCACGCGGCCGTTGCCGCTGAGATCACGCTCGGCCGCGCCAATGGCATCCATCACTTTCGGGAGTTGCTCCAGCGGCAGCTTGTCACGCACAGGAACATTCTTGATTTCCTGCGGGAAGACTTTCATGTCGGCAACCAGCTCTGCCAGCGGTTCTCCGGTGCGCGCAATCACCTCCAGCACGCGCAGCGCCGTCAGTATTCCATCGCCCGTCGTGGTGTCCATGTCGCGAAACAGAATGTGTCCCGACTGTTCGCCACCCAGCGTGGCTCCTGTCTTCAACATCTCTTCCAGCACGTACTTGTCGCCCACGGGCGCGCGCAGCATGGCGATGCCGCCGCGCTGGAGCGCCGCTTCCAGGCCCATGTTCGACATGGTGGTCGCCACCACCGTGTCATTGTGCAAACGAACATGGGTCTTCATATCGCGTGCCGTCAGCAGCAGCACGCCATCGCCGTTCACCACCCGTCCGGATGCATCCGAGAACAAGGCCCGATCGGCATCGCCGTCGAAGGTGATCCCCACGTCATACTTGCCATTCGCAGCGGCCACGGCCCTGGCCACATTCTCCGGATGCAACGCCCCGCACCCCGCGTTAATGTTGCGCCCATTCGGCTCGATGTGGACGAAGTCGGCATTGAGACCCACAGCGCGAAAGACCACCGGAGCCACCGAACTGGCCGCTCCATTGGCGCAATCCACCAGGACCCGCAAGCGGCTGAAGTCGGTGGCACAAACCAAGTCCGCCAGCCACTCGGCATACTGGTCACGCAGCGCTTGCTCACCCGGCAGCATGTCGGA
>PLBW01000206.1:0-10645 GCA_003135475.1 Acidobacteriaceae bacterium | reverse complement strand
TGGTTGGCGCGCGTCAGGTACGCAATCCCAGGAGTAGTAATGATGCCTGCGCTCACCACCTGCACTGGTGCCGCTTCCAGTCCCGCTGCGAGGACCGCGCCGATCAAGCCGCTCGACTCGCGCGTGTCCTGTCCGAGGAGGACGCGGGCCACCGCATGGCGTCCGGCGAGTCGCTGCCCCAAGGCGCGTCCGATGCCGTACACGGTTCGCCGATCCAGGGGATACTCGCCGGCGACGCCACGAATTCCATCGGTCCCGAAAAGTTGTCGCATCTTTGGTGTCGGCATCGCCGTGCTCATGGCTTGCGTGTTCCGCTGGAAGGCTTACCCGTGGTCACCGTCACATGGATCGCGCCCGGTTTTTGCACACGGACCAGAGGGTCGGACACGTAGGCATGGGTCGTGAAGGTGGCTTTGCCCACCACGCCGGTCGCATCCACGGGATCGGTAACGGCATTTTCGATCCCATCCACTCTTTTCTGCGGACCCACGATGGTGATTTGCGAGGGATCCGCCTTTACTTCTGTTATGCCATATCCGCTCAACAAGGTACCGATGATGCGGGGCTGCACCTCAACCAAGCGCGTGGCACTGCGATCGAAACTGATGTGAAACGTTGCCGGCGCCACCTGCATGACTTCGGCGTTGCGGGGCACAAGGATTTGTTTCGGCGTGAGCTCGAAGGTCCGCTCGCCGGGAACCACGCCCTGCAGATCGATGACGGCGTGCACTTCGGAAGGGTCGATCTGGCGCAAGAAACGCTCAGGCCCGCGCATCGTGATCTGGGCCTGCAACGGACCGTCGGAGCTCATGTCGAGATTGTCGGGCGCATGGTAAAACTCCAGCGGAACGGTCATCGGAATCTCGATGATGGGATCGCGCCCCACCACCCACCACATCAATACGGCGACCGCGAGCGCGACCAGCTTGAGAGCAAAATTTTTCAGGACATACTTGCGGAAGAAATTGCGTAGCGAGGCGGGCATGGCTTTATCGCTCCGCTCCATCGGCCAGGTCGTGATTGTGGCTTAGGCGCTCGCGCTCGACCACGGGCTCGTCGGACGACAATTCGTGGTCCGCAATGCTGGTTGGCAAGGTCGCCGCCGGTACATACCGTCGCAGCACTTCGCTCAGCCGTTCGCGCAAGTACTCCACGGTAATGTCACGCTCGATTTGTCCGCCCACCGCAATGCTGATGGAACCGTTCTCTTCTGACACCACCACCGAGATGGCGTCGGTCTCTTCCGTGATCCCAATGGCAGCGCGGTGGCGAGTGCCAAACTGGGTGGAGAGCAAGGGATTCATGGAGAGCGGCAGGAAGCAGGCAGCCGCGGCAATACGCCCCTTTTGCACAATCACGGCGCCGTCGTGCAAAGGCGCGCTGGGCCGGAAAATGGTGACCAGTAAGTCAAACGAAAGATTGGCGTCGAGGGGCACTCCGCTCTCGATGAAAGTACGCAGGCCAATCTCGCGCTCGATGACAATCAGCGCGCCGGTGAGGGTCTGCGAAAAATGATTGGCCGCGAGCACGATGTCTTCGTAGCTGTCGGCGCCATTGAACGCGCCGCCGCGGGCGGCTGACAGCCTCTGTCCCAGACGCGCCAGGGCGTGCCGGATTTCGGCGGCGAAGACCACAATCAGCGCGAAGATGGCATAGGGCAGCAGGGTGGTGATCAGCCAGTCCACTGTCTTCAGCGCTTCCAGGTGCGCGATCCAAAAGGCGACTCCCAGAATTATCACAGCCACCAGCATCGGAATCGCGCGCGTGCCTTTGATGAGCTTGAGGAACTCGTAGACGAGAAACGCCACTACCAGAATATCGAAGACCGAAGTCACCGATATTTGCGGAATGTAGCTGAGGCTTGGCATTTTCGCGGTTCCCCTTCGCGGCCAGAGTCCGCGCTGAGTGCCTTCATTCTAATGCAGAGCAACAGGAAGTGGTCAGTAGATTAGTAGTTAGCGAAATGCTTTAGACACACACGAACCGATGATTTCCAGAATTATACGAGGTGCTAGGATTCTGGATGGATTGCTCGCTCAGGACTGCCGCGTTCCCCAACTATCCATTGTCCGCCGGTTCATTCTTGACGTGATCGACTTTCGCCGTGAACTCACCGCGGCCGAGTTGGGCACGGACCCGGCTGCCGGGCTTGAGCTGTGCCGCCTGTTTCACCAGGCGGCCCTCGTCATCGAAGACGAGCGCATAACCGCGGGCCAGGATGGCCTTGGGCGAGAGCGCTTCCAAACTGCTGTGCAACTGCTGCCAATGGCCCCGCCGGCGCAACAAGATGGTTTCGCTCGCCCGGCCCAAAGCGATCGTCAGCCCATCGAGTTCGTTCCGTCGCCCAACCAACCGCCGCAGGAATGAGGAATGTAGCTCCGCAGTTTGTGTATCGAGCTGGCGGCGCATAAGGCCTAAGCGCACCCGAGGATCGTGGCGGCGGAGATGGGCGTCAACATCCGCGAGACGACGCGAGAGGTTCTTCAGTGCCTCGGCTTGCGACTGCGCCATGCGGAACAGCAGGTCGTCCACCCGCTGCTGGCGGCGAGCGATGCTGTCGCGCATGCGAGCGAAGACGGCATGCTGGGTGAGCCGCGAAAGCGCATTGTGAGCGCGCAACAGTTTGTAGTTCGCTGCTTGCGCCATGCGGCGACGCAGGGAAACGACCTTCTCCGCCAGTTCCTGCTTCGACCCAATGACCATTTCCGCCGCTGCAGAAGGCGTCGGTGCCCGAAGATCGGCGACGAAATCGCAGATGGTGAAGTCGGTCTCGTGGCCGACGGCTGAGATCACCGGAACGTGCGCGGCCGCAATGGTGCGCGCCAGAGCTTCATCGTTGAAGGCGAAGAGGTCTTCGAAAGAACCTCCACCGCGCGCCACCACGATCACATCCACCTTGCCGTGGCGATTGAAGTAGCGCACCCCCGCACTCACTTCCGCGGCGGCGCTCTCGCCCTGCACTTGGGCGGGATAGATAAGGACGCTAACCGACTCGTGCCGGCGGCGCAGAATGTTCAAAATGTCCTGGATAGCAGCGCCGCGCGGGGAGGTCACCACCCCGATGCGCCGGGGCAAGGCTGGGATAGGTCGCTTCCGGCTGGATTCGAACAACCCTTCGGCAGCCAGCTTGGCCTTCAGTTGCTCGAAGGCAATCTGGAGCGCGCCCGCGCCCTTGGGTTCGAGGTATTCTGCCTGAAATTGCAGGTCGCCGCGCTCATCGTAAACGGTGACTCGACCGCGCGCGATAATCTGCAGGCCGTTCTCCGGACGAAAGCGCAACAGGCGCGCCTGGGTCCGCCACATCACCACCCGCAGTTGCGCCGAGCCGTCCTTCAGCGTGAAGTAAAGATGTCCAGACTCGGCAGGCCGGTAGTTGGATATCTCGCCTTCGACGTAAATGTCGGTGAAGGCGCGCTCCACCTGGGTACGGACCGCAGCGACCAGCTCGCGCACCGGATAGATCTTGCGCGACGGCGCCTGGAAGGCCAGCCCGAGTTGTTGCGTATCGGCCATGGGAAGAGCGTCTGGAGGCAGTGTATCAAGTGACGGCCGTTTCACCGCCGCATCCGATTCACCACATACAGCACTAGCGATAGGATCACGCTCAGCAGGATGGAAGTAACCAAGGGGAAATAGAAAGTCGCGTTTTTGCCGCGATAGACGATGTCCCCCGGCAAGCGTCCAATGGGCAGGTTCGCCTTGCCCGCGAGGATGAGAATAATTCCAACGACGAGCAGCAGCCCACCAATAAAAATCAGCATGCGCCCAAGGTCGCCCATGGCTCTATTAAAACAGATGGTTGTATGCGACGGCATTGGACGCAGGCTGTACGAGGTGCTAAATCAGATGTCCTACGAGCGTTTGACCTGATCGAAGAGCTCGCTCAGCACCAGGCGGATGGGCGTATTGGGTACGACGAGTATCCTCTGCTCCGGCTCCTGAAATCCTGTTTGGCTGCACACGTAGGCACGCTTTGAGGCGGGATCGAGAATCCAGACGTGCTTCACTCCAAAATTAAGATAGTCATCAACTCGTTCCCTCATGCTGCGAAGGGAATCATCTTTGGAGAGAATTTCGATCAGAATCAGAGGAGGAGTTGTAATGATCGGCCCAAGCGGTTGATCCGATCGCAGCACGGTCACATCGGGAACCCGAAAGCGAGTTGGGGCTACCTGGACCCGCTGCTCGACCATCGGCAAGACGTTCCATTCTTTCTGTCTCATCCAGAACCAGGCAGCGACGGCAGTTTGCAACAGACTGTGTTCAAGTTCTCCCAAGTTTCTCTCCTGCAACTCTCCGTCGACAAAGTCCCGGTCCGGCCGGTAACTGGTCGCCAGATATTCCTGCACCGAGACTAGGGTTGCGCTCGACATAGACAATCCACCCACGTGTATTATGCGCCCGTTTCTGTGGCCCGGCCAAGCCGTTTCGGAGAGTGGCCAATCCGCTATAACACTTCGATGCGCGCGTGAGGGCAAGTTTGCCGTCGCAGGTAAGCAGCGTCGCATCGAGCGCTTCTGCCAACGCCACGTACAGGGCATCGCAGGCAGTCAGACGGGGCCGATCTATAATGCACGGTTGTGCCGGAGATGCAGCACTTCGGTGGCATAAATCGGCACACATTAGGTGCAATCATGCCAATGAGTCCGGCTCGGCTTTCCCAGCTTCTTCTCAAAACGCAATTCGTTATATGGGTGATCTATGGGGTTTTGGCAGGCATGGGGCATTGGCCGGTGGGAGTTGCTTTTGGCCTCCTCGCCAGTGTGTGTTTGCTGGCGTTGCAGACCAGCCGCGGCATCAAGCTCAAGCTGCTGGATTGGACGCTGCTGGGCTACTTCATCCTCGCCGCAATCGCGACGTTCGTGGTCCGCTCGACGACTTTTCCCAAGTACAGTTCCGTAATCATCTGGGTGTTGTACGCAGGGGTATCGTGGGGCTCGATCCTGTTTGGAGCGCCGTTCACCGTGCAATATGCCCGCGAATCCGCACCCCCCGAGCATTGGCACAGTCCGGGATTCATTCGCGGCAACCAGGTCATGAGCGTCGTCTGGAGCATAGCGTTTACCGTCAACATCGTGCTGGTCACGGTCGCGCTTAACCCGAGAGACCATCCTCTGCTGAGCGGCGTCGGCGCTCCGATTCTTAGCATGGTAGCCGCGTCGATTTTCACCGCACGCTATACGAAAATCATTCGCGCGCGCGCCCAGTAATCCTGACGGCTACTCTAACCGAGACCGGCCGCCTGCCACATACCTGGCTTCTGGTATGCTGTCGGGTTTGCCTCTGCAACGAGAATCTCCTGTACGAAAGGTGCGGCATTGGCGGTCAATCCTGTAATGCTGATCCATGGCGGAGCGTGGGCAATTCCCGACGATGCTCTAGACGCGCACTTGCATGGCGTGGAAGCCGCGGCTGCTCAGGGCTGGCAGGTGCTGCAACGCGGTGGAAGCTGCCTGGACGCGGTTGAGGCGGCGGTGGTCGCGATGGAGGAGGACGAGGCCTTCGACGCCGGTCGCGGCTCGTTCCTCAACATGGATGGCCGGGTGCAACTGGATGCGCTGATGATGGAGGGCGCGACCCTGCGCGCCGGGGGCGTGGGCTGCGTGGAGCACATCCGCAACCCGATCCGTGCCGCCAAGAAGGTACTGACCGAGAGCCCGCACGTGTACTTCGTCGGAGCCGGAGCGGAACGGTTCGCTCAGCAGCACGGCATCGAGTTGTGTTCCAACGACGAGCTGGTCATCGAACGTGAGGTGCTGCGCCTGCGCGAAGCCAAGAAGCAGAGTTACCTCGAGATGCCCGACGAGTTCGGTCCCATGCGCTCGAGCGACACCGTCGGGGCCGTGGCCCTCGATCGGGAGGGCAACATCGCGGCTGCCACTTCGACCGGCGGAACGCTGAACAAAGCGCCCGGCCGCGTAGGCGATTCCTCGCTGATCGGCTGCGGCTGTTATGCCGACAACCGCAGCGCTGCGGTTTCCACGACGGGATGGGGCGAACCGATGATGAAGCTAGTTCTCAGCAAGTGGGCCGCCGACCGCGTCGAGGACGGGCTGGTTCCACAGGAGGCTGCGCAACGCGCGCTGTACTACCTGAAAGCCAGGCTGAACGGCCACGGGGGCATCATCATCGTGGATGTCAGAGGAAGAATTGGCCTGGCCCACAATACGCCTCGCATGGCGTGGTCTTTGACCACCAAAGACGGCGTTTCCTCGGGCATCGAAGTCGGGACTGCGGATCCTTAACACCAACCTTCATTTTCCTCGACCCTGGCAACGACTTTTTCCGCAGTCGCTTTAGCGCCGCGAGCGGCGGCATCGGTCAACCGCCCCGGGTCGGATCTGGCGTTCTTGGTAGAAGGCCAACTGCTCCCGTAAGAACAGATTCTCCGCGAGCAGAGCTGAACGCGACGAACCCAGGAACGTGCTGAGCTCCAGACAGACGCCAAAGCCCCCTCGGATGAGGGAGGAGAATTGCAGCCCACTGAACATTGCGCCGGGTTGTAGTCGCACTAAAGCGATTCGTTCCACCGGTACTCGGCGGTTCAGATCGCCATGCAACGGGTCGAACTTTGCTAAGCCGTGCATGCCGCGTGTTCAATGAGTTCAGAGGTCGGATGGAATACTTGCGCACCACAGCCCAGGCCGGGACGAGTGTCCCGGCCTGGCTTGCGGCGTCAGCTACTCAGGCACCGCCCCGCAGGCGTCAGTTATGTCCCCGTTGTTAAACTCGTCCAGGATTGAGGCAGCGTCCTCCATCTGCTGTCCGACGGACGAGGATGGTGAGATGCCTTGCGGAATGATCCCCGAACCGATCAGGCTATTGGCAGTGTCGAGGGCCGTCTGGATGGGGGTGGAGTCGGTGCCGTTCGCGATGTTCAGCAGCGCGGCAATCAACTGGTGGGCCAGTTCCACGCTGGCGTCGCCGTGCACCGGAGTCTGCATAATGCTCTCCAACTGTGCATTGGTATAGAAGTTGGTGCCCAGCGTTAGCCCCGTACCATCTTGCCACGCGCGCTGATGGTTCTTCCAATAGCCTTGCGTGAACGTCGGGCAAGTCTGCGCGTACATCGGAACAACGCCAGCAATCAGAAAGGCCATTGCTGCAGCAGTTACTGCTAACACTCGTAGTTTCATCTTGCTCTCCTGTGTGCCGTCTATTTGAAGAGACAGACGAGGGTTGCGACAAGCCGACAAACTGCGCCGGCTGACTCACTCTGTTCTTGCCTAAAGCTAGTGCGTCTCAACGAAAGCGGGATGTGATTACTGATACCAACCACTGTGATGCCATCCGGTGTTGCCACCTAAGTGGTTGATCGGAGCACGCGGTGCCCGTTTGGTTTCTGTATGCCCCGTTGATCGGGACAAATCTGGAGGCCACGGTGTCCAAGACCCGCGATAGATGCTCCACGCCATATAGCCAGCGCTACTTGTTCTTCAACTCTGCCGGCCAGTTCTGGACTAGAGTCAACGACTGCGAGCTCCCTTCACTGGGCGTGACCGCGATGAACCGCTGACCATCGTGCGAGGGAGCATACTCACGAGACATGATGCCTCTCAGAGGAAGGCGGAACAGTAACTTACTGCTGCCGACCTGGAATGCGGACCTCGCGCCGTCCACCTCAACCGCCGTAACCCCGTTGAAATCGAAGTAGAACAGTTCCTTGCCGTCAGCTCGCCAACGCGGTCCGGCGCCGCCTCCGTTCGAAACTTGCCACTTCGCGCCGGTCCAAGGAAATGGGGCCACAAAAACCTCGGGACGGCCCCCTTCCTGGGCCACATATGCCACCCAATGGCCATCCGGCGAAAACGTTCCTCTTGACGACCCGCTCGTATAGGGAAACGGCTTGCTGTCGCCGGATAACGGAAGCACCCAAAGGTCCGTATTCACGCCGGTACCCTGTTCATACATCAGATAGCGGCCGTCGCGCGACCAGTCNNTTTCCGTCCGGAGACCAAAGCGGGGTGAGGTGTGCACCGTCGCTGAAGGTGAGCCGGGTCTTCAGATTGTTTGCCAGGTCGCGAATCCAGATTGTCGCCATGGCTGTGTTCAGCTCCGTGGTCGCGACTTTCTTCTCGTCGGGGGAGAGATCCAGATCGTAGAATTCCCCCTGCTCGCCCACCGTGCCCAGTCGCTTTCCGCTGCGGTCGTACCAGGTTAGGATCTCGGTCCCGGAAGCCGTGCCGGATGCGTACAACATCATGCCGTCGGTGGAGGCGCTGAGGTTCATCCGCCAGAGCCCAGGGTCAAATTGTACGTTTTCACTTAGGGTCTGCGGCTCGCCGGAGAATTTGCCGTTGGATGGGTCGAAGGTCTGCGCCACCAGGGAATTTTCGCGCTGGAACAGTAAGCGTCCCGATGCATAGATGGCGTTCGATAAGGTGTGAAACAGAAGGCGGTTCTCTTTGCCGTCGAGCGATGCAAGGAACACCGCGGTTTCCGGGCTGGTCGGCGCATTGTGTTTAACGGCGATATAGAAGAAGTGCTTGCCATCAGGCAGGAACCAGGGCCAGCGATTGGAAGAATAGTGGACGCCGTCGATGGTGGTGACAGGAGTAGGCGTGCCTCCGCTGGCTGGGACCTGCGATAGACCGGTATTGTAGGAGAGGGCTGCCACAATGGTTCCGTCCTGGTTCCAACTGCCGCCACGTCCCAGCGTCGAACCGCAGATCGTGACCGGCGTGCCACCGCTCACTTCGATTCGTTTCAGCTTGTCGTCGGTGAAGAAGGCTACGGAGCGACTGTCGGGCGACCAGAAAGGGAACATTGCACCCTCGGTGCCTGCAAGGGCCTGCGGAGAAGTTGAATCCAGCGACCGCAAATAGAGCTGGGCGCCCCCGGAGCCGTAGGCCGAAAAGACGATGTAACGGCCGTCAGGAGAAATCATCGCCGGGCCGCCGTGGTCGCCAGACAGGTTGAACTGCATCCTGTCGGGCGGGTTGAGTTCGACCCGCAATACCCGCATGTCTCTATGGCTCGCAAGATAGGCCAGCACCAGCGCCACCCCGGCAACTACCCCTAGAATCCCAGTCAGGACCCAGACCCACGCATTACCCCGCTTATGCTGCGCTACCGGCATCGCGGGCGCGCTGGCCTGCGACGCGCCCTCGGCGATCTGCTTGAGTTGCAGCTTAACGTCGTGCGCCGTTTGCCAACGGTCGTCGGGATCCTTGCTCAGGCATATCTTCACCAGACGCTCCAGCGCGGGCGGGGTCATCGGTTGCAGGGAAGAAATCGGAGTCGGCTCGCGCTCCAGCACCGCCGCCATCGCGCTGGCCGGAGTCTTGCCCTCGAAGGCCCGCTTTCCCGTTACCATCTCATAGAGCACCGCGCCCAGGGCGAAAATGTCCGAACGGGCATCGGCCTCTTTCCCCTCGATCTGCTCGGGCGACATGTACTGGAACGTTCCCACGACTGTGCCCTGCGCGGTGAGAGGTTGACTTCCCTGGGGTGTTTTCGCGGTTGCGGTGAGGCCGGATGCCGCGGTCGCGCTGGCCACCGCCTGCTTTGCCAGACCGAAGTCCATCAGCTTGGCCCCGGTCTTGGTCAGCATGATGTTGGCGGGCTTCAAGTCGCGGTGCACCACACCGCTGCGATGTGCCCTCTCCAGGCCGTCGCAGATTTCGGCCCCGTACTTCAAGACCTGGTCGATGGCCAGCGGTCCTTTGCTTAAACGCTCTGCCAGCGTCTGGCCTTCCAGGTGTTCCATCACCAGGTAATCGATCCCATCCTGGTGTCCAACGTCGTGCAGCGTACAGATATTGGGATGATTCAGGGAAGAGATCGTCCGTGCTTCCCGGTCGAAGCGTTGTTTGGCCTCGGGGTCCTTAGAAAGATGGGAGGGAAGAATTTTGACCGCGACGCTACGGTCGAGGCGGGTATCGCGTGCGAGGTACACCTCTCCCATGCCGCCAGCGCCCAGCGGCGAGACGATTTCATAAGGACCAAGTTTGGTGCCGGAGGTGAGGGCCATCAGTGTGCGAATTATATTCTATCGACGTCGTAGGACTGGCTTTTGCGACAAATCAAGATCGTTCTGGATGGATGCGGAGTAGTCCGCATTGCGAGTAGAGGAAGAATGCGCCGGGCACGCAGGGCACGAGGAATCTTCTTCGCGGACACAAATTCTTAGAACATGTAACAAAAGCCTCCTGACACTCGTAAGCGAGTCCCGAAGGCCGGCACGCTGCGGTTAGCTTCCGGGTTGCCGACGATGCGGGAGTTATTGCACTTCCACACGAATCGGCAAGGCGGTGTGCAGAATCCTGACGGAGAGATCGTGTCCATCAAAATCGGTGGGACCCTCACCCACCCGCCTTATGGCCTGGATTTGTCCAGTAATACAGAGAATAGGGTCGCCGCTGACCGCAAAGATGATGCAGGGATCGTCACGCCTTCTTGCGGACTTTCGTTCCCGTCTTTCGGGCGGCGCGTGACTTTCTCCGAGCTGCTGCGGCAGGTTTCCTCGTTTTGGCTACCGCAGGTTTCCTCGCTTTGGCCACGGCAGGCTTCCTCGTTTTGGCTGCGACAGGTTTTCTCGTTTTGGCTACGGCAGGTTTTCTCGCTTTGGTTGCGGCAGGTTTTCTCGTTTTGGCTACGGCAGGTTTTCTCGCTTTGGCCATGGCTTCAACCGGAGCCGGCAATT
>PLBW01000039.1 GCA_003135475.1 Acidobacteriaceae bacterium | reverse complement strand
CAACTGGTCGGCGAAATCGAGGATGAGTTCGATATCACCGAGCCGCGGCTGGCGCCGGGCGCTTCCTCGATGACCCTGGAAGGCTCGGTCAACATTCGCGATCTGGAATCGCAATATCAGATTGCGTTGCCGCGCGATGAAGGCTTCGAAACCCTCGCCGGCTTCATGCTGGCGCACCTGCAGAAGATTCCCGAGGTGGGCGACAGCTTTGAACACCAGGGCCGCCGCTACACCGTCACGGCCATGGATGGACTGCGCGTGGTCAGCGTAACCATCGAAGGGACACAACCGCAGTCCCTGGTGCAATCCTCACCGGCAACGCCTCTGGCCCAAGGATGATGCCGCGCTACCTGCTCTCGCGTTCGCTGTACATGCTGCCGGTCGTCTGGCTGGTGGTGTCGGTGGTTTTCCTGCTGATTCACTTGGTGCCGGGCGATCCGATTCAGCAGATGCTGGGCGAAGGAGCGGCCGCCACTGACATCGCCGCGGCGCGTCATGCCTACGGGCTGGATGCTCCGCTGGGGCAACAGTACGTGAACTACTGGCGCAACCTGGTGCACGGTGACATGGGACGCTCGCTGCGCCTCAATCAGAATGTCGGCCACGTGATCGCGCAGGCCTATCCCGCCACCATGGAACTCACGCTTGCGGCATTGCTGGTCGCGCTGGCCCTGGCGATTCCCGCCGGAGTTCGGTCGGCGCTGCGCCGCAATCGTTGGGACGACCGGGTGCTCAGCTTCGTCTCGCTGCTGGGATTGTCATTCCCGAACTTCGCTCTGGGGCCGATCCTCATCTTGTTTTTCGCCATTGAATTGGGCTGGCTGCCGGTCTCAGGCTCGGGCTCGCTGGCCCACCTGGTGCTTCCCGCGATCACGATGGGAGGAGCATTGGCCGCGATCCTTACACGAATGATTCGCACCTCCATGCTGGAAGAGTTGGGGCAGGATTACATCCGCACCGCGCGCGCCAAAGGCTTGCCCGAGCGTACCGTGGTTTATCGCCACGCCCTGCGCAATGCCATGATTCCGATTCTCACCGTCGTCGGATTGCAATTTGGCGCGCTGCTCGCCGGAGCCATCGTGACCGAGACGATTTTCTCGTGGCCGGGCATTGGACGGCTCACCATTACGGCCATCTCCAACCGCGACTATTACCTCGTGCAAGGCTGCATCTTGATGATCGGGCTGACCTACGTGCTGGTGAACTTCCTCACCGACCTGCTGTATTCGGTGTTTAACCCGAGGATTCGGCAGTAGGGGCGGGGTTGCTGGCACAGGAAAGCTGTTCAGATCAGTCTTGCCCAAGTCCCGCTTGCGGGACGAAAAATCTTAGCTCAGTGGCTGTTGGCATAGGAAGGCTGTTCGGACTACTCGCGCCCCAGTCCCGCTTGCGGGACGAAAAATCTTAGCTCAGTGGCTGTTGCCATAGGAAGGCTGTTCGGACCACTCGCGCCCCAGTCCCGCTTGCGGGACAAAAAATCTTAGCCCAGTGCTTCAGCACTGGGTAAGCGTGAAAAAAGAGCCGAGTCCCGTAGGGACGGCACACCAAACATCCCGATGTGCTGACGGTCACCGTGACAACCGCTATCCTTGATTACCATTTCTGCATGTCGCACACCCACGCTTCCAACTTGGTGCATTGCGTATTTAGCACCAAGGACCGCGCCAACCTCATCGAGCACCCGGACGCACTCTGTCGTTACATCTCTGGAATTGCCAAAGCCAAGCACATTACCTTGCTTGCGGCGGGAGGAACCGCGAACCACCTTCATCTACTCATCTCCTTGCCGCCCGCCATGCCGCTGGCGCAGGCGATGCGGGACCTCAAAGGCCATTCGTCGCGCATGCTCGGCGAAATGGGCCAGGGCTTCGCCTGGCAGGAAGGTTATGGAGCGTTCAGCGTCAGCCATTCACAGAGACAGGTTGTGGCCGATTACATTGCGAACCAGGAGGCGCATCACCAGAAGTGGAGTTTCGAGCAGGAGTTTGCGGCGTTGTTACGCAAGGCGGGTGTGGAATACGATCCGCGATACGTGTTTGGATGATTCGTGTGCCGTCCCTACGGGACTCGACCCTCCTATTGACGCTTACCCCGCCCTGAAGGGCGGGGCTAAGATTTTCCGCGCCTGCGGCGCTGGCTCCCCTTGTAATCCCAGCGGTAGCGCATACTACTGCATGACGGTCAGCGGATGGCGCCGGAAGGCTGTTGCATACATCTGCATTGAAGGGCCCCTATATCTTGCAAAAATCACAGTGCGAAGGCGACACTTCTAAAGTGGTACGACGCCGGTGATCTTTTTCTTGACACCCACTTCGTCTGTGCTATGCTTTCGTCACTGGTCCTTGTGATCAGACATCGATATGCATTTGCTGATCGATTCCCGAATGTTTATGGCCATGTGCGCCCCAGGTGGCGCCGTGCCTGCGTCGGGAGTGTGATCACGCACCTAACAATCTCCCTACACTGAGCGGCCGCCTGGGGCTTACAACCGGCGGCGATTTTGTTTTAGCCCATATTTCGCTCAGACCTTGAAGGGAGATTCACCTTGTCTCACGGCAATTACGACATACCTACTATTGCGATCCATGGCGGACTGGGACCTGATCCGACCACCGGCGCCATTCTGCAGCCGATCTATCAATCGACAACTTTCGTGCAGCAAGCGGTCGGTGTGCACAAGGGATTCACGTATTCGCGCGCGGCCAACCCAACCGTGGACGCGCTGGAGCGCGCCTTGGCTGCGCTCGAAGGGACGCCTGCGACCGTTTGCTTTGCCACCGGCATGGCAGCGATCACCACCTTGTTCCTGTCACTGCTCAAGTCCGGCGACCACGTGATTATTTCCGAGGTGGTTTACGGCGGCACGGTTCGTCTGTGCCAACAACTGCTGAGCGGACTCGGCATCGAGCACACGCTGGTGGACGCATCGCGCGCCGAGCTGGTCGAGCAGGCAATCACGCCGCGGACAAAGTTGATTTTCGTCGAGACGCCGGGAAATCCGACGCTCAAGCTGTGCGACATTCCGGCGATTGCAGCCGTGGCACGCCGGCACGGCGTGCGTCTCGCGGTGGACAACACTTTCCTGACGCCGGTGCTGCAACCCGTGTTCCAACTCGGCGCCGACATCAGCGTGCTCTCCACCACCAAGTACATCGAGGGCCA
>PLBW01000204.1 GCA_003135475.1 Acidobacteriaceae bacterium | reverse complement strand
GGCCACTTGCCCGTCGAACACGGACTTCGGCAGCTGCTGGAAGGAGAGCAGGTTAAGGGTTTGCTCGTGCAATTCGTCCATGCCACGCTTGCCGTACTCCGAAGCGGGCTGGAAGACGGTGGCGACGGCGCGCGCGATGCTGCCCACCTTCTGCGCGCGTAGCATCAACAGCGCCAGCACCACGGCGGCGGGATGAGCGATGGCCACCGGCACCGGGGTAAAGTCCACGCGCGGACCAAGGCCCAGCTCGCGCTCCACCCAGGGGGCGCGCAGCACGACACCCTTCTCGTTCTCCAGTCCGTAGGACAGGTCGATGATGTCGCTGCCTGCCTTGCGCGCCATCGGCCAGGTGTTACGGGAGAAAGTTTCATCCGCGGCGAAGAAGGTGAAGTCCACGTTCTCCAGGTGCTCAGGAAGGACGCTCTGGATGAAGGTGGGTTCCTCGCCCACGGCCTCGAGTTGGCCGAGCGACTCATCGTCATCGAGCAGACGGATGTCGGTCGCCGGAAAATTGCGGTCGCTAAGGACGTCCTTCAATTCCCGCCCCTTCAGGGTGCCGGCGCCTACAATCGCTACGCGAAACATAGCGCCTCAATGTCGTCCGCCGGGCAAAACACCAGCGGTGCGGTTTGGCTCATTTTCATCAAGCGTGCGAGGCCTCGTCTTGAGGTGGAGGAGGCGGCACGGTGGGCCGCCGGAATACGAACGAAAGCCGGGCCAGCACCCCTGAGAGGATATACACCAGCGCCAGCAAGAAGAGTACATATTGGGAAGAAAACCACATCAGCGCAATGACTGCGCCCATCACGATAAGCCAGCGGAAATTCTGGGGCTGGCCAAAGTTGATCCCCTTCAAGCTAAAGAACCGCCAGGTGCTCACCATGAGGAAGGCGATAGCGAAGACGAAAACGCCCCATCCGATGGAAAGCCACCAGTATGGCAGCGGATTCCCTTGCACCAGATGGACGACGGCCGCGACCGCTCCTGCGCCCGCCGGAATGGGCATTCCCACGAAATACTTGCGTCCCGGGCGGCCGGGATTCGAAGGCTGGGGATTCACCTGGATGTTGAAACGGGCCAGCCGGGAAGCGCCGGCCAGCAGAAACACAAAGGTCGCAATGGCTCCCAACTGAATCACGCGGTTGCGAATGTCGGGATCGCCAGCCACCGGCAGCATACGGAATCCCCACATCCACGCCAGGACCGCAGGCGCCACGCCGAATGCGATCACGTCGGCCATGGAGTCCAGTTCCCGGCCAAAAGCGCTGGTGGTGTTGGTCAGCCGCGCTATGCCGCCGTCGAGAAAATCGAACACAATGGCGAAGCCGATGGCCTTGGCGGCGTGATCGAAGTGCCACGGGTCGGACGCGGTACCCTGGATGGCTTGCGAGATGGCGTAATACCCCGCGGCTATGTTGCCAGCCGTGAACAGGGAAGGAAGGAGGTACAGTCCCTTGCGCATTCGGCGCGGCTCAGGCGAATCGCTTCCCTGTCGCATCGGTTCCTCGCTCATCGCACCTCCGCCACACTCTGATAGGAAGGCTGGATTGCGCGACGCTGCGCCACCGCCAGCACACTGGAGCCGCCCTTCACGTGGTCGCCCACGCGCACTTGCATCTCAGCTTCAGCCGCGAAGATCACGTCGGTGCGGGAGCCGAACTTGATCAGCCCCACCCGCTCGCCGCGCGCCACATGATCGCCGATCTTCTTGGTGAAGACAATCCGGCGCGCCAGCAGACCGGCAATCTGTTTAAACACAACCGTACCTGCATCCCCTTGGACGGTGACGACGTTCTGCTCGTTCGCTTCGGCCGAAATAGCTCCCATGGCATTGCCGAACTTTCCTTTTCGGTACTTCACGTCGGTGATGACACCAGCGACCGGGGAGCGATTGACATGCACGTCGAATACATTCAGGAAAATGCTGATCCGGGTCCGTGGCTCGCCACTTTCCGCGAAGGTGGAAATCTCCGTCACCTTGCCGTCAGCGGGAGAAACGATGGCGCCTTCCGCCGCCGGAATCTGGCGCTCGGGATCGCGGAAGAACCACAGGAAAAATGCGGCCAGCAGCAAGGGAATGACCGCCAAGGCGGGCACGGTCAACCATCCCACCAGCACCGCCACCGCGATAAAAGCCAGTCCGTAATAGATGCCGTCGCGAACCATGGGTTCTTTAGATTATAGAGCCTGACCGTATATCGCGTGGCGTGCTGTGAGACACACAGTAGGGAAAATCGAAGGAACTGGAGATAGTGCGGAGCTTGAGGCAGAGGATACAACTAGAGCGGGGCGACAAAGAATCCGGTCTTTACCGCCGCGAGAAAAGGCTTGATGCTGACTAAACGACCTGGTGGCCGGTCCGGAACTTCTGTTCCAAACTTTCCATCTGGTCTTTCAGGCGGAGCTTCAGCTTCTTGAGTCGCACTTCCTCGAGCTTTTCGTCTTCAGAAAGATATTTTTTCTGGATCAAATTGTCGAGGCGCTGCGAATATTGCGAGTGCTCATCCACCAGGCGGCGGAATTCATCGTTACTTGCAAGAAGCTGATCGCGTACCTGAGTTGCCATTCAGTGAACCTCCGGAGAGATGCAAAATGCAAACGCTAGCATAGGACCTATTTTGCTTCAAGATCAAATTGTCGCAGATTTGTCATAGAAAAACACAATAACAGTGCGTCTTCCTCGGGCCCCTGGTAATAGTTACTGCGGCGCCCGTGCTGGCTAAACCCAAGCTTTTCATAGAGTCGGCGGGCCACCAGGTTCGATTCTCGCACTTCCAATAGCACGGAAGTGGCTCCTGCGGACTGGGCCTGCAACAGCAGCTCCCGAATTATTTTGATGCCTAGACCGCGATTGCGTTTTTCCGGAGTCACAACCACATTTTCAATTTCCCATTCGGCGGTAGCGCAACGCGCGATTACGAAGCCGATCACGCGGCCAGCGTCTGCTTCAGAGGTTGCGACCAGCGTGATTCGCGGTGGTGCTTCCGCGGCAAACAACGCGTCGTATTCGCACTCTGCCCAGTGTGCCGCAGTCTCGGTCTGGCGCTCGAGCGCCCGGATCGAAGGCACATCGTCGGGAGTGGCGGGACGGATCAGCACTGCGTCTTCTTCGCCGCCGAGAATATTTCCGCGTCGGACCGGCGGATGTAATTGACGTCGATGGTGGTGGGGTCGGCAGTTTCTCCCGCTAGCAACTTGCGAATGCCGATGCGGCCAATCTCGCCGGCATTGACCGGCGCGACCAAAATGACGTTGCGATTCGCGGCTTGCAACGCTTCGGCAACTTTCTCGTCCACGGTCAGAAGATTGCCGCTGAAAGCCGCAGGTCGCGCGGCAAATTCGTCCAGCTTTGCAATGTACTCGCGAGCCAGAGTGGCGCGACCGGAATCCAGGCGGTATTCGCCGACGTAGATCTCACCCCGGCCGGCGTCCAACAGGGCGACAGCGCTTCCGCCGGATCGTCCATGCGTGAGCACCAGGGCCTCCAGCATGGAGACCGTTGCCAGCGGCTTGCGCAGCACCTCGCAAAGTCCCTTCACCGTGGACAGACCAACCCGCAAGCCGGTAAACGAGCCGGGACCAGAGACGACGACGAAGCCATCGACGTCTGTCTTGTTGAGATTGTTCTGCTGGAGCGCTTCCGCAATCCGCGGTAGCAATTGCGCCGAGTAGGTGCCGCCCTCGAGCGAAGTCAGTTGCAGAACTTCGAAACTATCGCT
>PLBW01000219.1 GCA_003135475.1 Acidobacteriaceae bacterium | reverse complement strand
TACAAAATTCGCCGGTCACGTCAACTGGTTACGCATCTTCCAGCCTACGAGTTTCAAGTTTGCGAAGAGCTGGCACATGCAGTTTTTTAGGATCTTGTACTCGGTTGTTCTGCTGGCTTGGCTCTTCTGCCTTTATGAGGCGCACGCCTTCCGGCTGCCGTTCCCGTGGTGGAAGCTGGGTGTCATAGCCGAAGTTCTTTCTATTGTTTTTTTTGCAGGCGCAGTGTTCTCTCACGACACAGCGGATACGGATGATGTTTCCATATTGGCGACAGCCGCCATCCTAAACTTACGTGAAGCCTCCGACGCCTTTCGTAACGAGAAACATGTACGTGGCCTCATCACAATGGTGTGGGTACTGTTGTCTGTTGTATGCTGCGCGCCGCTGGTCATTTACTTCTGTTCGTTCGAACTGGCGAAGTTCTTCTCATGGCTTGCCATCATTGGCGTGTGGATTGCGCTCTACGCTGTGGGTGCGACGATTTGGTGGATGGCGCGCCGCGAAGAGCGCCATGCTAAGAATCCGCTGCAAGGTCTGGTTGAGGCGCCGAGGTTTTCCGCATTGAAAGGGACCCCGCGCCTCAGCATCTTCGGAATCCGGCTGCTGTCACGCCGCACCGCTCCGGCAATGGCAGGCTTGGGGCGCGGCGAAGTTTCCGACTAAGGAGCTTTCTCGCCGTGTCCCGTTTCCAGATTGGGGCAGGTCAACCCGGGAACTGCTCTACAACTCCAGTGTCTTCAGATACTCCCGGAAGTCGGCGCCCAGGTCGTCGCGCTTGAGGGCGAAACTCCACCGTCGCCTTGAGGAAGCCCAACCTGTCGCCGGTGTCGTGGCGCTTGCCTTCGAAGGTGTAGCCGTAGATCTTTTCCTTCCTAAGTAGCTGCCTCAGGCCGTCGGTGAGTTGCAATTCGCCGCCCGCATTCAGCTCAGCGAAGGCGAGCATCTCGAAAATTGCCGTTGAAATCATTGGCTTCATTCTTTGTGCACAATGCCAGTGACCCCCGGCGACTAACACATCGCGTTACAACGCGCGCCGGGTAACTCTTGACAACCGTCGAGCAGAGATTCCGGAACCAAGTCGTTTTGGAAGGCCCTAAGTGACCGACACCCGCACTGAAGAATCAGCCGGTTGGGAAGGTGGCTTCGGGGATGGTTTTGGAAAGGCCCACCGGCAGCAGCGATTACTTGCTCGCCTCTGCTCTGAGGTCGGCCGTGCTGAGGTCGGCCGTGCTGAGGTCGGCCGTGCTGAGGTCAGCCCAGTGGAGGTTGGCCCCGCTGAGGTCGGCCGTGCGAACGCGTTTGCTTGACGGAGATCTGCGCCGCTGAGGTCCGCTCCGCGAAGATCGTGTGCCGGGACCTTAACCTCGGTTTGGGGCCGTAACCGTGAGACTCGACCCGCCCAAGTCGGCGTACGAGAGATCGGGACGGCCATCGGGACACCCTCTCCTCCACTTGTTCCACTGCTCGACCCCTTGCTTGAGGATTTCGAGATGTTCAGGGCCTGCCATTGCGCACGACTGTCGCTTTCTTCCGCGATGCCACGGATGATCTCTGGAAGGGCGCACTTTACCCGGCGCTCCCTGTTCCGTCAACGCGAAAAAGTAACGGAATGCGCCTCAGGGAATCAGCCGCCCCTCATTTTCTAACAGGATGCAAATGCGGGCCACCTGCCAACACCGCAAAGAACGTTAGGTCTTCCCCAAGGACTTCGAAAAGAACCCAAACAGGCCTTCCGGTGGCGCAATTCCGATGGCCCACGGCCGAGTGAGCTGAGTCCGCTGCGTATATTGATGCAGCTGCTGCAGCCCCTTTTGGAGCTTGTTACGAGTTTCCGACGAGTATATGAATCTGTTACGGCTTCTCGCCTGTCGGTATTCCGTCAACCACGAACCGCCTACCAATTCTTCTAGGCAGTGCCTGAACGCCCACCAACTTACGCCGAGCAGATCCCCCTGATCAAAATCTTGACTATTGACCACGGAAGCTATCTCTTCGAAATTCTGCTTGACCTTCAATTCCCTAAAACTTCGGCTGCTCAGCACCCTCGCTCCGCATCGATTCACTTCATTCGGCACGAAACGATACAAAATCAGTCCCAAGAACTCGACAAACAATAAGGACATACCGGCTAAGACCTGCCCCAGGACATACTCTGTATCGGTTGACAACTTGAGCTCGATTTCCTCTTTTGACGCTTTGGGGTCAATCCCTAATCGCTTTATTGACGCTTCCCGGGTGATCCTTTGGGAAGGCACTACTGCTCGCGCGAAATCGCGCGCCAGATAGGCTGCCAACATTAAAGAAGGATCTGGTGCCGAGCTGGTACTTGCCTCTCGCGCCTCCTGAAAGTTGTAGTTAAAATCCACGCCATGCTGGTTTGGAGTATGCAGAAATACGAAGTCATACCAGTTCTCGTTGCCAAATATGCTGGCGCGGGCGTGATTGGCCTCCTCCGAGAATCCAACGAACGATAGCCAGCACTGCGCTAACAATTCGTTATCGACGCACCGGACGCGTGGCCGGCCGCCCGAATTGTATTGGAAGAACTCCTTTGACTTCCCTGGCAAAGTCCTCCATCGTCGGCTATCTGCCGCATAAGCATCCCAGGCGTCTTGTTTTCGCTCGTAAAACCATCCGAGGTCAGCGAATAACCGCTCGAATAGAATCTGTTCGATATTGTTTGAAACCAGATTCCTCGGCTGCATCGGGTTCTGAGTGTTCGTGGCGCGCACCATGCGCCTTATGTCGCTGATGCTCTTTTCCTGCAAGAGTCGAACAAGGACGTAGCACGACTTCTCAAAGTGCTCCTTCTCGTTGCCTCGGAGATCCCTGTAACCCTCCTGCAATGCAAAGACGGTCTGGAGTCCGTTTACGACCCCCGGCTCAGTTACTCTGAAGGCCGGCCGATTTGTGGTGGGCTTTGCATACCCTTTGCAAATGATCGTGACCCCATTATTTAAGAAACGAAACTCCTCGCGCCCCAGCCGCGACTGGACGGATGCACGTATCGCAGCATTTATCTTCGACATCTTTATATTGCAGCGCACATTGGGTTCGAAAATTTGGTATCCAAATTCTTCGTATGCCTTCACTAGGTCATATGCACGACAATAAAAAACGGCTGTGCTCTTTCGCTGGAGAAAGTCGTCGGGGTTTTCCGGCTGTAGATCGACATAGTCTTTCTTCGCTCCAGCGATGTCCTTCCAAGACCTGTTGTCCATTCTCCAGCGACGTTTGACCAAATCATCTATTGCAAAGAGAGTGACCGCGAAATGGACAGGTACGTCTTGCGTCAACGTGTCCGTTGAGAGCGTTTCGGAAAACGCATCAAAATCCTGTTGTGCGCCCGAGGTAAGACCGTTCCCCAAGACCACCAATCCTAAGTTAACGATAATTGCCTCGGATTCGGGGGATTCTCTACGACTGTCAATCGCGTGCTGCCAATGGTGGCGCAGTTGTTTAAGTCCTTCATTCTTTGTTTTCGGCGCGTCAGAAAGAAGGAAATTTTTGGCCCTCTGCAAGTCTGTCACGCCCTCTTTGTCGAAGGGGGATGTATCAAGTTCGCCGTCGGCAAGCAACTCGTGTGACTTGGCTTGGTAAATATCGAAGCCGCTGTCTGATTGAAACCAGAAATCAATCCCCTTGTCGCTTGAGCCATCTATGAACTGCTGCTCGGGCAACTCATATCCCAACCACTCGGCGGCGAGTCGGTCAAAGGCCTTGTCGAGCGAAAGGTTTGAACTGTCCGAAAGCTCTTTGAGGGTCGACGTGAGATTTGCAATTAGGTTTTTCGAGTGCGCTTCGATGGACATAGGAGTAGTGCCCTAATTCGTGATTGATCTGAACTCGCTCCATACTAGTTCTGAAGCGAGGCGCCGCGCCACTGAAAAGCGCTCCGCCGTTGCAGTCCGCTGCGGCGGACAACAACCTGGGGGACGCAGACCGCGGATCTCAATTGACCGTGAACCCACGACAATCCGGACGCTCGCACCAACGCTCCAGCCCGCGGCCATGCGTGCGCTGCGCGCTGGTTTTTGAGCGGGGTGTGTCTGGGCTGGGCCCGAATCTAGGAGGTCGACTCTACTTGCCTGCGCGCCGCCCGGTGCACGGTGCCCAGGCCCAGGCCCACGCCCATCGCGCGCGCGATCTTTTGTCAGGACCGCCCCTGGCCTTCGCAACAAGGCCACCTTTGTGGCATCTACTGGACGAAGCCTACTTCTGTGCTTTCTTCCGTTCTGCCCAGCGCTTCCGCATCATCTCGGAGATACGCTTCCGAGCCGCCGCTAACATCGTGGGGCGTTTCGGCACCCCTGAGTTGTTCTTGGTTCCCGGAGGGCGACCGCGGCGCTTACCGCCTTCGAAGGGCTTGTATGGCAGCATCCAGCCCGCTGCGCCGTTGTTTGAGTTGTTGGACAATCTCGTCAATGTTCATGGCGGAATCTTAACACTTGGGCGATGGCCGTACTATTAAGCAAAAAGGCCGCCCAGATGGACGGCCTTAGGTTCGCCAGAACGCAATCGTAATAAGGTGCGGTAAATTTGTGCTATGGCCGAAAAGACAAATAAGTTGGATTCCAGTTTTAGCCTTGTCGGCGCCTTCTGGACTCCTGATTCCGCCGATCAGAAGCCTGACACGGGAACTCTCGCCGCCGACGCTGACCACATCACACTTTCTACTGCGCCTCTGTACAAAGAACTGACGGACGAAGACATCAAGGCCCTCTTTGACGCTTTCCAGACTCACACCATTGAAAAGATTGAGACGGTCCATGGGCACACCGCTGAGGGCGACTGCACGCTATGCGGGCTCTTTGAAGCAGAGAATCCGGGCTATTCGGACATGCGCGTCAATAAGTCCGTTGTCGCTACCGTCTACCGAGTCTCCGTTTGCCTCATGGGCATGCATATTCCCGGGCTTCGCGAGCCCTGCCTCGACTCGGCAAGGTACACATTCTGCAACTGGCACCAATGGCTGCCGCGCTACGTTACCGAAACATGGGAGCAGGATGCGGTAGTAATTAGAGTTCCCACAAAACCAGTGGAGATGGCTTCTACTCAATTTGAGAATCAGCCCATTCAGATAAGCATGAAGCTGGTTCCCTTAATGAGTACCGACAAAGATACTGGTGGCCGACTAACGCAGACAGGGGCCTTCATCGAGGTGAAGAGCTCTGACAAGCAGTCTCTGGATTGGTATCTGCAGGTCGCTGGCCGATTGGAAAATCTGTTTTCACTTCTCACCGGTACCTCCCTCGCGTTAGACACCATGTTCGTGTATCGAGACGAGGAGAGTGGCCACGTAAACCAAAAGAGAAACAGCGCTCCGGGAGAATACGATTTTCAGTCTGCTGTCCGATGCGATGCCGCGCATCTTGGCAACGCGATGAAGATCTGGCTCAGCGAAAGTGATCGGTTTGAGTCGGTCGAGGGCCTCGCGCTCGGGGTTTTGCGTAAGCAAAAACTTTTTGTGGAAACTGAATTCCTGTCGCTCGCCCAGGCTCTTGAGGGTTTTCATCGCGCTACTATCGAGAGTGCAAGCCCGAATAAGCTCGTGCTCCGACAGGCTCGTAGGGCTATCGCGGACGCGATAAAAGAGCAACCGATCGATGAAGCTCTGAAGAAAAGGATATGTGAATCCGTCTCCATTGTGAATGAACCCAGCTTAGCTTTACGGCTTGCGGATCTCTGCAGCCGCCTTAGCTCCGAAATCTTAGCCAAGATGAAGCTGGAGCCGAAGGCTTTCATCTCGGGCGTTGTCTTCATGAGGAACTATTACACTCACGCCGGCGGTTCGCAGCGGCGCAACAAAAAGCCTTTGGGAGTCCGGGAGCTTTTCTTCCTCAACCAGAAAATGCGCGCTCTGCTTCGTGGGGTGATGTTGCTTCGTCTTGAATTGCCGGAGAATATTTTGGTTGATCCACTCGTCAGAGACTCAACGCGGTGGCGCTGAGGTGGTGGCATCGCGACTTGTGTGACATTTACCTCACACAGACGACTAGTGCGCGTCCGAATGACCATGGATACCCGTTGTCGCAGCGGAAACTACCTCCATGCCGCAGGGCGAATGAGAGAAAATGTGGCACGGAAGCTGGAGAATGTACCGCAAGAAGCAACAGTCCTGAGCAGATCGTTAGAATCAGCCAGGCTCTGTCTGTGGCTTGACCTGCGCGGGAGCAGGGATTTACCGTGCATTCACCGCTTCCGTGCCCGTGCGCTCGACTTCATAGGGCTGGCTCCCTTGGGCTTCAACCGAAGAACCTCAAGCGCCTTCCGCTGCTCATCATTTTCTGCGATGGACCACAGCCGCGCAGCCAATTGTTTCCGTAGCTTTCTAATCCAGCCTTCAGAGCAGTACCAGTCCCTTGCGATCGCGGTGTTTGTTGCGTCCCGCCATTCCGGGCAACTTTGTCTCATATGACGCCACAGCTTGCCGCCAGGCAGGTGCTTCACTTTCCCCAGGGCCGCCTTATGCTCATCACTCGACTTGCGGCCGAAGCCTCTCTCTCGACGGGTGTCTTGACGGATCTTATCGATGAGCCGCAACTTACACCGGCGGGCAATGTACCGCGCTTCGGTTGGTGTCATGCCGCGCTTTAATTCCAACCGTACAAATTCTTCCGCAAACTTCAATCGGTCTCGTCTGGCGTCGAAAAAGAATGTGGCATAGGGGCGCTTTAGAATGGTGCCTTCCGGCGGTGTGGGCGGTGACCAAAGAGGCCGAAGATTGCCGCAGGCCAGGCGGCAGATACAGATAATTCCCCACCGGGCAGATTTCATTCGTCGCGAGTTCCGCTTTGCCTTGGCCGCTACGTACTCCGCATAAAGCCACTGAGATGCCGTTACTCCCTTTCGTTTGCTTGGCTTCGGCGCCTGCAGAACTGACATGAGGGCAGGCTAATCGAGGTTGGTACGAGATTCAACCGAATAATATGCTGATGTGGAGAGAAAAACCTCGCCAAATCGCGGGTGGGAGCGCTTTTCCGAGCGATTGCCTCGCCCAAGTGCAACACGGTACACGGAGGAACTCCAATGACTGCAGGCACTGAACCACCAAGTTACGGATTGGGATTAGAAGGTACCGTCGCAGTTGGTCACAATTTTGAGTTTTGTAGCAGCCAAATAACCACAGGTCCGTCGTTATCCGAAATCCGTTTTCTAGGTCCCGAGACGTGGGCGCTCTTTACCGCAGACCCCGCTTTAGTACAGGAAGCGCTCGCACATCCCCTCGTCCAAGGGCTAAACGCTTACGTAACCTTGAACGAACTAAAACCCGATACGCCCGAGCGCCACGGCGTTGCGCGGGATACGCTGTTTCGTGCGCATGAGAATCAGCTGTCCAGGGACACGGATGTGGCGCGCCGAAGGTTCATTCTCTTTGATTCCGACTCCGTGAAGCCCGCGGGCGCGGCGGCCACTGAAGCCCAACGGGCGGCGGCACACGCACATAGCGCAGCCCTTGAAGCCGCGTTGACGGCAGTGGGCTGGCCCGCTCCGGTTGTCTCTGATAGTGGAAACGGTGCGCACCGGCTTTACGCGGTGGATTTGCCGAATGACCGCGAGACGGACTTCCTGATTTCCAATCTGTTGCATTTGGCCGCCCGCAAGTTTGATACGGAAGCTGTGAAGCTCGACAAGAGCGTATCCAATGCCGGGCGGATTACCCGGCTATATGGCTCACGCAACCACAAAGCCGGACGCGATTCTGCTGTGCTTTCTATTCCGGACCCAATCATCGCGGTCAGTGCTGAGCAGATCAAGGCCGTTGTCGCAAAATGGCGCAGCTCGATGGGCTATAAGAAGCAGCTCACTCAGAGGGCGGGCGATTGGACTTGCGAGCGAATGGAGGCGCTGCTCGATTTTCACAGCATCGGGTATCTCGGGCCGGTCGAAAAGACACAAGGCTTGCTGTGGGTTTTGTCGCCGTGCCCCTTTAACCCCGACCACTCCGGCACTAGCCCGGCGGTGATGATTACGAAGAACGGTTGGCCAAAATTTAAGTGTCTGCACAACTCCTGCCAAGGCAAAGGTTGGAGGGAGTTTCTAGCACATCTGAATATTACAAGCGGAAGGGTGTTTCCATGGAAATCCTGGAATTGCGAGAGCAAGTCAGTACATTCTTAGACGCAAAAGCAAACCCGGTCCCTCGGGACTTAGCCGTTAACATGGTCCTCCAGTTTCTCAGGGACCATCTAACGTCGGGCGGCAAGCCCTATCTGGCCGATGGCGTCCCCACGCTGCTTTTATCTGACGGAAAACTGAAGGTTCTAACCCTGGAAAATCAGGAAGTGGTGGACTTCCTCCACGAGGCGGGGTTGCCATTGAACTCCACATGGAAGCGCCAACTAGGGGACACGCTCACAACCGGCGGTCTTCCGACCACATTTCTGCACGGTATCAGCTTCTACGATGAACGTGCGCACGTCCTTTACCTGAATGAGTGGGACGGTCGCTTTCTGCGGGTCGACGAAGACGGCGCAGTAACCCGCCACACAAACGGGGAATTTGGGCTTCTTTTCGCGGTCGCGGGAGAAGAAGAACAGCCGCACAACACCGACCTGGACGCAATTCGCAATGACCGCGCTTTGGCCTGGACCGAGGAGGACCCTCTGATTTGCCACGTGCTGGGCGTGGGCGTGTTCTCCGATTCAATGGGACTCCCCCGCCATCACGTGATGAATGTTCTGCTCGCATGGCTGCTCGCTGTGATGGCCAAGGACCGGGTCCGGTCGGTGCCAATCCCTTTCTTGAATGGGCCGTCAGGCTCGCGGAAGACGGCAATAGCCCAGGCAATCGGCAGTGTGATAACTCCGCAAGGTCTGGATTTTCACGTAGTGTCCTGCCCCAACAACACCAAAGATACCGAGACCGTCCTTATCAATGCCCACGGCATAATTGCCCTGGATGAATTCCAAAAGGCAAAGGAACTGGCCAGTCTGCTGAAGGCCACTACAACCGGCGGTGTCATCAAGCGCCGCATTCTCTATACCACGTCAAACGAGCAAACCACTCATCCCGATGCCGTCCCCTTCCTGACGATCAATGATGACGTATGGTGCGACGAAGCGACCCAGAAGAGATTTCTCCGTATCACCATGGGTCAACCGGGCATGTCTACTGGAGGATGGCGCGGTGATTTCTTCATACGCAGAGATTGGGTTGAAGGGCGTATCCGTGAGCGTGCATGGGCGGAGCTGGTTTCCCGCTTGGCCGCGTCCATGCGTTTCTTGACCCTGGCGAAAAAAGCCGGGCGAGAGGACTTGCGGGTGAACCATCGCATGAGCGGCTTTTGGAGTTTCATACTGGCGATAGCCGAGCAGGAAGGCGCGGATGTGCTGCAAGGGTTGCAAGACGCCATGGCCGCTGTGGACCAAACGCAAACGGCTGCCACGGAGTTTAGCGATGACCTTTTGGAACTGCTGACGGAGGTTGTAACTCACAAACCCGAACTGACTCAACGCTGGATTATGCTGCCTGAATTGCGGCATTCCTTAGATTCCTACGCCATGCTGCACAACGCCTCGGTGGGCGTGCGCAACGCCATCCAAAGCTCGTTCACGCTTATGTGTGTGCTTCGGCCTTCGCATCTCTGAAGCCCTCGCGCTGCGATGGTCCGATGTAGATTGGCTCAACGGCAAGCTGAAAGTAGAGCGCGGCATCGTCTGCCAGAAAGTGGATGATGTGAAAACCGACGAGTCCCGGCAATCTCTTCACATCAGTGGCGAGATCCTAGATACCTTGAAACTGTGGAAGCAAAGCACCCAGTTCTCTGCACCGGAGGATTGGATATTCGCGTCACCGTTTCAAATTGGCCGCTTGCCGTGGTCCTACGATCAAGTGTGGCGCGAGTACCAAAAGGCGGGTACTAAGGCGGGTATCGGGGGACTCGGGACTCACTCGCTGCGTCATACGTATCGCTCATGGCTTGACGCTGTGGGGACTCCGATAGCCGTACAGCAACGGCTAATGAGACACGCGGACATTCGCACAACGATGAACGTTTACGGGGACATCGTGACTGACGAGATGGCGATAGCGAGCGGGAAAGTAAGCCGGTTAGCTCTAAACGGAGCGCAAGCAGAGCGCAAGGCGAGTTAACTTATTGAAAAGATGGTGAGCGCGGAAGGAATCGAACCTTCAACCTACTGATTAAGAGTCAGTTGCTCTGCCAATTGAGCTACGCGCCCGAAGTGGGTTTACATGCAGAATCAAAACTCGTGCGACTGCACTACACCGTGCGGTCCCGTACTCGCCCGAAGCAAGCGGCCCTAAAGAATACCCTTTACGCAGCACGGGCTCTGAAGGTGGAGCGCTGGATCGGACTCAGTATAACAGAGGTCGCCGAACCGTAATGTCCTGAGATGAAACAGTTGGGCAACGCCGTTCGTCACATAACGGATGATCGAAAGACGGCCCGGCGGGCATCTCTCTTCTTGCCACTCTGCCAGCGCTCGGTATCGTCCCCTGTTCTGGATCTAACGCGGGTGTCCACTACCTGTGGGCACCCGGCCCATGTTCCGGGAACAGACGCCTATGCGTTGGCTTGCTTCTCGGCCAAGTCTCCCACGATGGGCAGCTTGAACATCTGGTGCTGATACGCCTTGATCACCAGCAGCGGCCATACCGCAAACTCAGCGAGTCCCAGCAACCCCCAGATGGGAAACATGATAAGCGGCAGAGCGTAGCTGAGGAACGACAAGCAAATCTGCAGCCCAATCAGCGCGGCGCATGTAACGCGGGTATACCCGTATACCTTGTGGAACGAGGCAGGCAGAAGCCCGCTTGGGCTGCGAAAGATCATATTCCGTACATGCTTTTTATTTCGTTGCGCTCTATCGCGTGAGTTTAGCAAGTGTCGGATCAAGTTGAGACTAGGAGAACTCAAGGGCCTCATCCCTCTCGCATGAAGGCGAGCGCCTGCGACATCAAGTCCTCATAAAATCTCTTGAGATGTCTCATTCTCAAATACACATACACTGCAAACCCCACCGATACAAAAAGCCAAATCCAAAACAGTGGGTCCGGCTGATGCGCCACACTCGGCACCATTGATTTAAGACAACCATACAAAAGTAAACAGGAGAATGATAGGAACAGCACGGCAGAGAACAGACACCCAAGTCTCCTTTGACCAAAATCCCTATAGTCGTACTCTTTCAAACCATAAAAAGCTTGTTTGTTTGTTGTATGGTTATAAAAACCTAAATTGCCGCCCCTATCTTTGCCTTGTTTCGCCCCCCAAACTTTGGTGACCTTATGGCCAACGCTGACGTTTATCAGGTTGGTATTACACTCCCCTTGAGTTCCATCTTCGTGTTTTAGGAAGAATACTTGCCGGTGAACACTACGAGAACTGACGGTGGGCGCGGGAACATAACCACTGCCTCCCGATACGTAGCCTCCACCGCCTGAAGAACTTATATGCGTCTCAGACCAATCTTTCACTGACTCGACAATGCCAGTGTCTTTCCCCAGCCAGATTTGTGTTCCATCATTAAGAGTTAGGTTCTTAAAAGATACAGCCATCAATTTGGTCCCCTTGTTAGCCAGTAGTGCGACATGGCTTCACAGCCCTCCCATGTCTGCCTCACGACCCCCAGCAGCGCCCGGGTTTGCGCTTCCAGCGGGCTTCTTTATTCCGCATAGCCGACCGAGGCCGACACTAGCGCAATTGGCGGCGGGTTCCGACGATGGAAGAGGCACACAAGAAAGCCAGCGCCAATAATCCACCGTCTTATAGCGGGCCAGCTCGGATCGGGGCCGGAGCGATCAATTGGCTGGAATTAAAGTGCATCCCTGTCCAATTCTATGTCAGGCCTGTTGAATCTGAACCTTAGCTCGAGCTCAAGTTCAAACATTTCGGAGAGACCCTGCTTCCCGTCAGTTCAACTTATCCCAGCCAAGTTTCTTATAACAAGCTTGTGGTGGTGTCTTGGGTGGACAGTAGCCTTCGTCTGCGACCGGCCGATCGTTTGTCAACCACCCCCGCTCGGTCTCGCGGAATGTAATTGTTCCCTTACTAACTCCGGTTGCGCCCGCTGGGATTGGATCAACTTGTGCCCCGAAGGCGTGTGCTTGACCAGGACCGTTTGACACGAAGCCTGCAGACAACCCGTAGGGAAGGTTTTCGTGTTGCCACCCGATTCCGGCCGGAAGCTCCATACCTGCAAGGAAGTGATACACGTAAGTCGGTTGGCCTTCCACCACCTTCATCTCTCCGTTCAGCTTCCTGAAGTCGACGATCTTAGAGCCAGGGTACGCAGTCTCCAAAACCTTGCGTGCTTGGTCAATTGAAGGAGCCGATGGTGATGAGGGACCCGATTGTGATGCGCAGCCGGTCAGCCCCGCAAGGGCCGCCAGAGCAATGCACACGAGCGTAACGACGATGAGCCGTCTCATTCTGATCCTCCTACGGTGCGCTCGCTGGGCGTGGGCCTTTCAACGCCAGCAGGGCTAGAACAACGCTGGCGATGACGAGCACATAGGTTCCCACGCCGACGGAGAAGGCGCCCGTTATTTCCTTCATAGCCGCTTGCATCATTTGCGACCCTAACTGCCCCATCACTGCATCCGCGCCGCCTAGGGCTTGTTGTGCCTGCGTGACGGCCTCGTGGATATTCCACCAGATTTTGAGGCCGATAAGCGCCAGAAATGCGAGCGGCGCCGCATTAAGGTACTGCGCACGCGGATGCCGGATGAATGGAGCCGCGAAGGGTGCGGCGATTGCCACCAAGCCGATCACGGCAAGCAGGCCATGGCTGCTGGAACCAAGCGTCATCGGATTGCTCAAGTCAACCCCTAGAAGGTCCCAGAACGTGAGCGAATTGGACACCACGACCAAGGATACATTGACCGCAGGCAGGAAGAACCACGCGACCCACAGTACGACCGTGGCGCCCAGCGCGACCTTGCCCATACGGGCGGCGAGTGCGCGGATGCCTTGACCCGCCACGCGGGCTGCCTGCTTGCCTTGCTCTTGCGCCACGCCGCTGAACTGATTCAAACGTTCCTTGGCAATCTGCTGAGAGTCCACGGCGGTGATCGCCGTGATGGCTTTCTCCGCATCGAATTCAACGTCAACAACCATATTGGCAGCGGGGGCCGTCGGTGATTTCCAGACGCCTTCCAGTGTGAACGCTTTCTGCTCGCCGTTGGCAAAAAGCAGTCCTGGGGTGCTGTCCGGTACTTTGACGATGGTGCCTCTGACCTTTGTCTTATTCTCGGAACGCATGTCATTCTTACTTGTCGGCTTTCCCGGATCAGACTCCGGTGCCGGCACTGGAACAGCAGACGCACCCGCGCTCCTTCCTTGGCTTACCGCCTTGCCACAATTGGGACAGAATGCAACACCGTCGGCCATCTGTCCGCCGCAAAATGCGCAAAATGCCATTAGAATCTCCTCGGTTAAGCGATCTCGACGATTTGCTCGAGCTTGTCCATGTTTCAGACAACTATGCGTTGGCCCAATTTTCCGCCATATCGCCGATTATAGGCAGCTTAAAAGCAACCCCTTGGTATGCCTTAATCACAAGGAGAAGCCAGAGCGTGATTGCTGCCAATAATAGCAAAGCCACGAACGGCACGACAAGAATTCTGATAAATGGAACAAATAAGACTACAGCCGCCACAATCCAGAATGCAATGCAAATTATCACTCCAGCCGCCCATAGCAGTAGGTTCTGAAGGGAATGAAAGCGTACAAAGAAGTTCCGGTTATAGGGTCTGACCAGCAGAAACAAGATTGGCGGTACGAAGGTCAAATAGGCGAGTGCGCCCGCGACGTTCTCGGGAATCGGTATTGCGGGATCTGCGGCAGGCCCCCCGGAAGTTCTTCCAAGTGAGGTTAGGTCTGAATCATCCTCCGGCGGAGTGGCGCGCATGGATTTGGGGCTCACTTTCGGGCGCGAAGCGAATAGGATCGGTCTCTACGCCCCGCAACACTTCTTATATTTCTTCCCGCTGCCACACGGACAAGGATCGTTGCGCCCGACCTTCTCTCCGCGGACCACTTGCTGCACGGTTCCCGCCTCGCCTGCGCCCGCCATGCGCGCTTGTTCCAGTTCGCGGCGCTTGCGGCGCTGGAAGGCTTCTTCCATGTCGTCCATCGAGGTAGTTGCGCGATTGCGTCGGGAGCCGGTGCTGAACGCCGAGACTGCTTGATCGTTGCTGTCGAAATCTCCCGCGGAAATCGCGTGCTGCGGAACCGGGCGAGACGGCGCTTCGATCACCTGCATCAGGTACAAGTAGCGGACCGTCTCCTCTTCGAAGCGCTCCATCATGGCTTCGAACATATCGAATGACTCGCGCTTGTATTCCACCAGCGGATCGTGCTGGGCATAGCCGCGCAATCCGATCCCTTCTCGCAGGTGGTCCATGCTGAGCAAGTGGTCTTTCCACTGCTGGTCGATCACGCTCAACATGATGATGCGCTCGTGATGGCGCATGGCATCGGGGCCGATCAGCGTCTCCTTGGCCTCGTAACGCTCTTTCAGCTTGTCGAAAATGGTGTCGCCGAGTTCCTGCCGGTTCAGCGTTTCGGCCTGGATACCCTCGGCCGCGATGTCCACTCCAAAGCGGGTGAAGATCTGGTTCTTCAGGCTCTTGATGTCCCAGTCTTCGGCGTGTGTTTCCTTCGCGGCGTATTTATCGAGCAGCCCGCCGAGGATTTCGCGGACGTAATCTTCGAGGATGAGCTCCTTTTGATCGATGCCTTCCAGCAGTTGCCGGCGCAATCCGTAGACCGCCTGGCGCTGCTTATTCATTACATCGTCGTATTCGAGCAGATGCTTACGGGCTTCGAAGTTCTGGCCCTCAACCGCTTTCTGCGCGGCCTCGATGCGGCGCGTGATCAGCCTCGATTCGATGGGTACGCCTTCTTCCATGCCCAGCCGCTGCAGCAGGTTCGACACCCACTCCTTGGCGAAGATGCGCATCAGGTCATCTTCCAGCGACAGAAAGAAGCGCGACGCGCCGGGATCGCCCTGGCGGCCAGCGCGTCCACGCAGCTGATTGTCGATACGCCGCGCTTCGTGGCGTTCCGTGCCAAAGATAAATAGGCCGCCCAGCGACACAACTTCGTCATGCTCAGCGTCGGTGACTTCTTTATGGCGGGCGTTGGTCTCGTTCCACTGCGCGGTTGGGACCTGATACTCGTTGCCGCCGTAATAGAAATACGAGAGATTCGGATCGTCAGGCTTGGCCGTGACTTCGCCTGCTACGACCTTGAGCGGCTGCGCCAGCCCCTTCTTGATGCACTCCTGCTTGGCCATGAACTCGGAATTGCCGCCCAGCAGAATGTCGGTGCCGCGGCCGGCCATGTTGGTGGCAATCGTAATTGCGCCCTTGCGGCCTGCCTGGGCAACGATCTCGGCTTCCTTCTCGTGGTACTTGGCATTCAGCACTACGTGCTTGATACCCTTCTTCTTCAGCAAATCCGATAGACGTTCTGATTTTTCGACCGACGTTGTTCCTACCAGCACGGGCTGGCCGGTCTGCGCTAGTCTGATGATCTCGTCCGCCGCGGCGAAGTACTTCTCCTTCTCCGTACGATAGACGACGTCGGAGTTCTCAACGCGTAGCAAAACCTTGTTGGTCGGAATGACCACCACTTCGAGTTTGTAAATCTTGTCGAACTCGGCCGCTTCCGTTTCCGCCGTACCGGTCATGCCGGCCAGCTTCTTGTACATGCGGAAGTAATTCTGGAAGGTGACGGTGGCGAGCGTCTGATTTTCGCGCTCAATCTTCACCCCTTCCTTGGCTTCCACCGCCTGATGCAATCCATCAGACCAGCGCCGGCCCGGCATCAGTCGTCCGGTGAACTCATCCACGATCAGCACTTCCCCGTCCTTCACCACGTACTCGACGTCGCGGCGATAGAGCGCGTGCGCCTTAATTGCGGTATCCACGTGGTGCTTCAGGTCCCAGTTCTCCGGATCGGCAATGTTTCCGATGCCCAGCAGGCGCTCTACTTTTTCCCAGCCCCCATCGGTAACCGTGATGGTGCGGTGCTTTTCGTCAACCACGTAATCGCCGGTAAGAACTTTGTCTTCGCCGAGGCCCCTTTCGATCTCTTCACCTAGCTCCAGTTGAGGAATAATGCGGTTCACGCGGTAATACTTGTCGGTGGACTCCTCGCTCTGACCGCTGATAATGAGCGGCGTACGCGCTTCGTC
>PLBW01000148.1 GCA_003135475.1 Acidobacteriaceae bacterium | reverse complement strand
TAAACTTTCCCGCAAACCAGAGCACTTTCCGAGATTTTCACGCAATTCCATGAAGGAAACGCAGCCAGTTCGCGTTCGCTTCGGGGCATTCGAACTTGACCTCAAGGCCGGAGAACTGCGCCTTGCGGCTGAGCCGGAAGGCGAAAGCAGAATCGTGCTGCCAGATCAGCCGTTTCGCTTGCTGGTCATGCTGGTTGAGCGCCAAGGCATGATCGTCACCCGCGAGGAGATCCAGAAGAAATTCTGGCCGAATGACACCATTGTTGAGTTTGACCATAGCATTAATGTGGCTATCGGCAAGCTGCGCAAGGCGCTCGGCGACTCCGCTGATGAGCCTAAATACATTGAGACCATAGCGCGCCGCGGATACCGGCTGATGGTGCCGGTGGAGCGGGTGGAAGCTATCACCGAAGAAGCTTCCAGCGTTGAGGCCTCCACCGATGGCAAGCCGGCGGAGCTAATAAAGGTTGACTCATCTGGCCTGACCGGCAAGACGGTTTCGCATTATCGTGTGCTGGAGGTGATCGGCGGCGGAGGGATGGGGGTGGTGTACAAGGCCGAGGACCTGAAACTCGGCCGCGCCGTAGCCATAAAGTTTCTGCCGGAAGACGTCGGCAATGATCCGCGAGCTTTGCAGCAGTTCGAGCGCGAGGCACGCGCGGCATCGTCTTTGGAGCACCCCAACATTTGTTCCATCTACGAGTTTGGAGAGCACGACGGCCAGCCGTTCATTGTGATGCACTTGCTGCAAGGGCAAACCTTGAGGGAGAGCCTGGCTTCCGGCGCCTTGAACGATAAGGCTTCGGGAGGGCACATTGCCCTCGGCCAGTTACTGGACATCGCAATCCAAATTACCAACGGGCTGGAGGCTGCGCATGAAAAGGGCATCGTTCACCGTGACATCAAGCCGGCCAATATTTTCATCACCACCAAAGGCGTTGCCAAGATTCTGGATTTCAGTCTCGCCAAGCTGCCGTTTCAATCCAGCATAGTGCGGGCCATACCGGTCGGGGTTGCTGCCGGGGAAGCCGTGACTTATAACGCTGCCGGCACGGCTGCGTACATGTCGCCGGAACAAGTGCGCGGGCAGAAGCTGGATCCGCGCAGCGATCTATTTTCCTTTGGGCTGGTTCTGTATGAGATGGCCACCGGCCGACAGGCATTTATCGGCGACAACCCTACCACATTGCACGAAGCTATTCTGAGTCGCGAGCCGATCCCTCCCGGAAAGCTTAATCCTGAGCTGCCGGTTAAGGTGCAAGATGTCATTCGGAAATGCTTGGAAAAAGACCGCGAGCTTCGTTACCAGGAAGCGGCGGAGATCCGCTCCGACCTGGAGAAGGTGAAGCGTCGCAGCGACCATCCCGTGCTCAGCCGGTGGAAACTGCTGGCGGCCATGGTAATCGTCGTGGTCGCCTTGCTTGCCGGCGGTCTGTATTGGCAGTCGCATAGGGCTATCAAGTTCACCGACCAGGACACCATCGTAATCGCCGACTTCGACAACAAGACCGGCGACCCGGTGTTCGATGATGCGTTGAAGACCGGCCTTACCGTCGCGCTGAATCAGTCTCCATTCCTGAATGTGCTCTCGGACAACAGGGTTGCGCAAACCCTGAAACTGATGACTCGCGCTACTGATACGAAGTTGACGCCAGATGTGGCGCGCGAGCTTTGCCAGCGTGCAGACGGTAAGGCCTATATTTCCGGTTTTATTGCCAGACTGGGAAGCGAATACGTCATGGGTTTGAAGGCGGTGAATTGCCAGAGCGGCGAGCCGCTCGCCCAGGAGCAAGTCACCGCAGCGTCCAAAGAAAAGGTGCTGAATGCGCTGGGTGACGCCGCGGCCAAGCTGCGCGGGCAGTTGGGCGAGTCGCTGACGACGGTGCAGAAATTTGACGCTCCACTGTACAATGTGACCACCTCATCGCTGGAGGCCCTCCAGGCGTATTCATTGGGAAGAAAGGCCACCGCCAAAGGCCAGGCCGAGCCCATCCCATTCTTCAAGCAAGCCATTGAGCTCGACCCCAAGTTCGCCATGGCTTACGAAGGGCTGGCTATCGCTTACGCGAATCTCGGAGAACAAAGCCGCTCCATTGAATATGCCAAGAAGTCCTATGACTTGCGCGAGCACCTCAGCGAAGCGGAGAGATTCGCCGTCTCCCAGAACTACTACTTCAACGGCTTGGGGGACGTGCCGAAGGCGATCGAAGTCGGCGAAGCATGGTCCCAGGAATATCCGAATTCCGGGGTAGCATACGGAAATCTCGCCGCATCCTTAGCGAGCATTGGCCAATGGGAAAAAGCACTGGCCGCAAGCAACCAAGCTGTACGGCTGGCACCGGATACCCCAAACCTGAATGTTAACGTGGTCTTAGACCGTATCGCCCTGGATGGTTTCGACGAAGCTGAGACGGCTCTGCAACAAGCCTCGGCCCGCAAGGTCGATAGCGAGCTACTTCGGCTGTTCACGTACACTCTGGCTTTCCTGAAAGGCGATTCGGCCGGAATGCAACGGCAACTCGCCTGGGCCGCACAGCATCCGCAGGTCCAAGACCTACTTCTTGCAGCCCAAGCCAACACTGATGCCTACTATGGACGGCTGGCAGAATCGCGCGCTGCTTCACAACAAGCGGTCCACTCTGCGCTGCGGGCAGACGCGAAAGAGAATGCCGCAACTTGGCAGGCCTATCAGGCGCTCTGGGCTGCTGAGTTCGGTAACACCGCACAATCGCGCTCGGATGCCAACGAGGCGCTTCGCATTGCGCCTGGAACTTATTACGCGCGCCTCGTCTCGGCCATGGCCCTATCTCGTGCCGGACAAACCACCGCGGCTCAAAAGCTGGCGGATGAGCTGGCAAAGGATTATCCCTCCGATACGGCCATGCACTTTTTTTACTTGCCATCGGTCCGCGCTTCCAATGCGCTGAACAGCCACCATCCTGAACAGGCAATTGACCTTCTGCAACCTGCAACTGAGTACGAGTTAGGCCAGTGTTACCCGGCTCTTGAGGCAGCGCCGCTCTACCCAGCATACGTGCGCGGCCTGGCATTTCTGATGGCGGGCAAAGGCACCGAAGCAACGGCGGAGTTCCAGAAGCTCCTCGATCATCGCGGCATCGTTCTAAATTCCCCGCTCGGCCCTCTAGCCCACCTGCAAATCGGCCGCGCATACGCTATGGCGGGCGACACCGCCAAGGCGAAAGCCGGGTACCAGAATTTCCTCACGCTCTGGAAAGACGCCGACCCCGACATCCCCATCTACCAACAAGCTAAAGCCGAATACGCCCGGCTGCGGTAGGCAAGGCTCCGTAATCCGTTGTTAAGAGCTGATATGTGCGCTTCGCTGGCTACGCGATCACCCGGATGAGCGGCTTTTGCTTGGGGACGACTTCGCCGATTGCGACGGCGTCGATTCCAGAGTTGCGCAAGGCTGCAACCAATCGCTCAGCATCTTTTTCCGCGATCGAGATCAGCAATCCTCCCGCCGTCTGCGGATCGAAGAGCAGCGTGCGTATCTCCTCCGGCACCGCTTCATCGAACTCGACACAACTCTCGGCGAAGGTGCGGTTCGCCTTCAGGCCTCCGGGAACGTATCCGGCGCGAACGCATTCCAGGGCGCCTTCCAGCAGGGGCACGCGCGAGGCATGGATCCGCAAACTAACGCCCGAGCCGACTGCCATCTCTCTGGCGTGACCAATCAAGCCGAAGCCAGTGACGTCGGTCATGCCGTGCACCGCGAATCCGAGCGATGAAGTGACGATCTCTGCTGCCGTCCTGTTCAGCGTAGTCATGGAGCGCACCGCGTCGCGGACCCAGGCGGCCTCGGCTTTGCCGCGTTTGATCGCCGTCGAGATCACTCCCGTTCCGATCGCCTTGGTAAAGATCAACCGGTCGCCCGCCTGCGCGCCACTGTTGGCCAGCACCCGTTGCGGATGAATCGTTCCGGTCACCGCGTAGCCGAGCTTGATTTCTTCGTCGCGAATGCTGTGCCCGCCGATCACGGTACAGTGGGCCTCGATCATCTTCGATAGTCCGCCGGCCAGCATCTCTTCCAGCACTTTGAGGTCGCCACTGTCGGGAAAACAGACCAGTGCCAGCGCGCTGATCGGCCGCCCACCCATGGCGTACACGTCGCTGAGCGCGTTGCTGGCCGCGATCTGCCCGAAGACGTAGGGATCGTCAACGATAGGGGTAAAGAAATCGACGGTTTGGACGAGCGCCAGCTCGGGCGTGAGTTGATACACGCCGGCGTCATCGGCTGTCTCGAAGCCGATGAGCACGTTGGGATCGTGTTGCCGGGCTAATTTCCCAAGCACCGAGTCCAGCACCGCCGGACTTAGCTTGCTGGCTCAACCCGCAGCTTTCACCATCTCCGTAAGGCGCGTTGTCTTGATATCGGACATGCAGGTTCATTCTAGCAACCGCCAGGAAGGGGCGCTGTTGGCCGTTAGCAGTTAGCACTTAGTATCTAGTCAAACCGCCGAACCAAACGCCAAATGCCAAGCGCTAAGTGCCAACGGCTAACTGCTAAGTGCCAACGGCCTTACTTTAGCTTTAGATTCACCAACTGGATCTCAGGGTAGCTCCGGTTCCAGTCGGCGGAGATGTGCTCCAGGGTCACACGAACCGTCTTGGTCTGGCCCGGACCAATCGGCGAGCGGCCCAAGTCCACCAAGTCGGGATATCCGCCCATCTGGTTTTCCGCCAGCACGTGCAGCGGCAGGGTCTCGGTCTGCACCACCTGGTCCAAGGTGTTCTTGAACACCGTCTTCATGTCGGCGCCAACCAAAGCTTTTTCGCCCGTGTTGGTGATATTTACATCGAGATAGGTGACCGTGCCTCCGACATAGTTTTCCGCAGCGCTCAGCTTCGGATTGGACAGCTGCAGCTTGGCCGCATAAGGATTGGTCTGCGGTCCAGTTGGTGCGTGGCTGCGCGTGAGGGCGACGATGATCCCGACGACCACCAGCTCGGCAATCAGGCCCATAACGATAGGCATCCAATTGCGCGGTTGCACGGGAGGCTGGGCGGGAGTAAAGAGGTCGGCCATGGCTGCCAAGATTTTACTCCGGCCGGGTTCCCATCTCGTACTCGGCCGGCACAGCGAAGTCGCGGGCAAAGAGAGGTAGGCCGGAACGAAGCATTCCGGCCCGCAGGTTGATTTCGGCTGCAGTTGGGAGTTGCGGATTCTAATCCACAGACGGGGGAGGACTGTGAATCAATAAAGAATCCCGAGGGCTATGTTGGGCCGTTGTTCTCGACCAGTGACTTGCATTAAGTTCCTGCTGGACTGTGCGACTGGTACTGGCGTACGCAGAGCATGTTCAGCTTGAATTTTGGGCTCGTCATCAGCCGGAATGACCGCTCAACGCCTCGGGATTCCGTCTTGCCCTCGACCGGTTTCGCGTTTTCCTCAGCCAGCAATGGCTGCCTACCGTTGCGGTTCTTCTGCTTCTGCACCTGAGGCGCAACAGCAGTAAACTCGCTTCAGCCCTTAGTCTCTGCCGACTTGGGACAACTGCAAAACTGCCAAGGAACGAGTGTGTTTTACTCCTACCGCAGCAAATGTCAATAATTTTTTCGCAACATTATCCCCTCTGTTTTCAATCGAGTGCAGCTCGTCCACAGAGGCATGCCGAATTTTTGTGCAACCCTGAAAACCAAGATTGGCGAAGTGTCTTGGGGACGCTAATTTCGCGGACTTCGCCAAACAGAAAATCTAGCTCATGGTCACGGCGACAGCGCGCGCAATTGTGAAAATCTGGCAAGAACCATGTCCCGCGCGGAATTCACCCAATCTGGATTTTCACGTAAGCGAAATCATGCACCACCCTTCGGCCTCGCTCAGGGCTGGCTCCGACACGGAGGACACGGAGTTTTGGTTCCTTACGGCTGTCTTCTCCGTGATCTCCGCTCCGTGGTTTGATTTCATCCCTATGGCGGGCTGCAGATCCATGTGACATCAGGATGACAAAGGTTAATCCGACGCCACCCTCCGCCAAGGACTGCTCTCTCCTTACCGCCATTTGTTACCATCGCCTGCATGCCTCTGCTGGAAGCCCGCAACCTCACCAAGACCTTCAGCTCCGGTCAATCCATGTTTGGAACCGGGACATCGGGGCAGGTGCGCGCCGTCAGCGGCGTGTCGCTGGCGATCGAGTCCGGGGAAACGCTGGGGCTGGTCGGCGAATCCGGCTCCGGCAAGAGCACGTTGGGGCGGATGCTGTTGCGGCTCATCGAACCGGATTCGGGTGAGGTGTTCTTCGATGGTCACAACGTATTGCGCGCCGGCGGGGCTCAACTCCGTCACTTGCGTCGCGACATGCAGATCATCTTTCAAGACCCGTTCGGCTCCCTCGATCCCCGTATGACGGTTGAGCAGATTGTCTGCGAGCCCATGACCATCCATGGAACCGATGGCCGTGCCGACCGCCGGCAACGCGCAGCCGAGGCGATGCGTGCCGTGGGAATGGATGCCTCAGCTCTCGAGCGCTACCCGCATGAATTCAGCGGGGGACAGCGGCAACGCGTCGGCATCGCGCGGGCCCTGGTGTTGCGGCCGCGATTCATCGTGGCCGACGAACCGGTTTCCGCGCTCGATGTAAGCGTCGGTTCCCAGATTGTCAATCTGCTGAAGCAACTGCAGCGCGATTTCTCGTTGACCTACCTCTTCATCTCGCATTCGATGCCCATCGTGCGCTACCTTGCGAACCGCATCGCGGTCATGCAGCGCGGAGAACTGGTGGAGGTTGGCGCCACCGAGCAGATCACCACTGCGCCGCAGCATCCCTACACGCGCAGTCTGCTGGCAGCCACTCCGGAGATTGAATTCAGCTCGCGCTAAAGGCCGCCGTCTCCAGGACCGGTTTGAACTATTACAATTTGGGAGGGGTGCGGCGATGATGCGGCAACTGCTTTTTCTACTTCTGTTGAGTTCGACATCATGGGCGCAAAGCGCTAGCGGGCAGCTCAGTCCGTCGGCTCAGGGCGGGCAAAGTCAGGCAGACACTGCGGGGCAAGCCGCGACGCGGCCATCACCTGGCGAAGCGGGTGACGATCTGGCGCAGATGCGAACCGATCTGAACCACATGGAGAGTCTGCTCAACAACATGAGCAGCGAGATCACCTTTCTGCGGGACCAGAACCTGCAAATCCTGCTGAACAGCAACGCCCGCATGTGGACGATCCTGCTTCGCGACCTGCGGCTGCAGATCGATCGCGAGGAGCAGCGCCGGGGCGGCAAAAGGGTGCCGCCGGCAGCAGAGCGCCAAGTTCCACCGGTCAAGCCGCATCCCTAGCAGGCTGCTGAAGAGGGAGGGAGAGCAGGTCCCTCCGCTCGGATTACCTATATTTTCCCACTTTATCATCCCTGAAGCGCGAAAAGTAGCTTTCGCCAGCCAATTATTGGTTGTTTTTCCATCGATTTGGTCCACTTTAGCTGGTCGTGGAATCGCATCCCGTGAGCTAGCTGTTGCAAATCGCAACAGTGCAGCTTCGGGAAGGCCAACCCTCGCTGAGGTGCGCTGCGTCACTGCGCACGTCCGCCGGCAAGGCCGACCATAGTAGCAGCGGATGCCGCGAGGATGACTGCCATGTTGAACGTCCAAGATGAGTGCGACCTTCCGGAAGACGACGGCTACGACTTGTTCACGCGGGAAACCGAAGTCGAACGGCGCCGTTGGAATGAGCTGGGTTTCGGGACGAGGCGCGTTAGGATGGGGCCACCCGCTGAAGCAGAAACCCTCACGTCACCAGGGGCAGCACTCTACGGTGCGAAGTAGCTGGAGATGTCGAGGATCAATTGCGTGATTCCAGACGCATAGGCATCGATCGAGCCGTTGCTGCTGGGCACGATTGCCATGTTCGAGGTGATCATTCCATCCATCGCATTCAAGGTTGAAGCCAGGGGCCGCTGCTGGCCATCCGGCCACAAGGTCAGATACCCTAACGGGCCTGGCGGAACGACGCTCGCGTTGAAGACATAGGCTTGCGCGTGGCTGGAGATTGCACACGGGCCAGCCGCCACATTTACCGGCGGACTCAGGGTTCCGCTGAAGGGCTGACCGTCGCCGACCGTCCGCGTGTCCAGGACCCGACAAGGCGGAAACGTGTACAGTGACAGGCCGCCCGTACCCGGAGGCGCGAAATACCCGTCGATGTCGACCACCAGGTCGGTATCGTTACTAGTATAGATAGCGATGTCACCCCCCGTCCCGGCCGGCACGATAGCTGCATTGGCCACAATGGTTCCGGTCAGATCGTTCAGGGTTGAGACCACCGGTCGCGACTGACCCGTCGGCCACACTGTCAGATAGCCCAGAGCCTGTTTCGGCACCACCGTAAAGTTCATGGAATACGCTTGCGCGCTGGCTGGAATATTGCAGGAAGTTGCCTCCAGCACGGGAAAATCCCGCTCCTGGTGGCCCTGCAGATAGGGTCCTCCGAGATCGCTGTCCGGGTTGCGGGTATCTATGACGCGGCAAGGCGTCAGCGGATAAAACGCCAGTGCCGAGAGCGCTGGCGCTGCCACGAAGTAACCGTCGATGTCCAGGACGACATCGGTGGTATCGGTGCCGTAAATGTCGATGGCCTGGCTATCTCCGGCGGCCACGATGGCCGCGCTGGCCTTGATCCGGCCGTCGAGCGAGTTCAGAGTGGAAATCAGAGGCCGAGTTAGTCCGCTGGGCCATACCGTCAGATAGCCGAGAAGGCCCGGCGGAACGACGGTGACATTGAGCGAATAGGCGGCGGCCGAGGCAAGGCTTGCGCAAGGGGGATTCGCCGATTGCGCTAACTGCGGAAGGTTAAATGTCCAGGACGTGCCACCTTGGATGGGGCCGTCCCCGCCGTTCTGCGGCCGTGTATCGACCAGACGGCACGGAGTCATGGGAATGAACTGCAAAGGAACGGAAATATTGAAGATCGCCGTCGCGTTACGGTCGCTGGTCATGAGGATGGTGCAGGTGAAGCCGAAGGTTTGGTCGCAGCCGCTCCATCCGGTAAATATCGAGCCTGGCGCGGGTGTCGCCGTTAACGTGACCTGCTCCCAAGCCCAGTAGTTGTACGAACACGTACTTCCACAGTTGATGTTCCCGTCGGCGCTGGTCACGGTACCGCTGCCGGCTCCAGCCTTAGAGACAGATAACAAGACTTGCCAGTTGGACGAGATGGTGAAGTCCGTGTATTCAGTGTTTTCAACGTTGCCAGCGTTATCTGTACTGTAATAGGCAAGAATGTAGGACCCAGGCAGAGTGGCATAAAAGGGGCCAGTGTAAGTCTGCCAGGTGCCTCCGTTGATTTGATACACGGTGCTGGCAACACCGCTATCGCCATCGTACGCAGTAAGAGTCACCAGCACGGATCCCACGTAATCCTGGCCCTGTAGATTTCCGGTCAGAGTTGCACGGGTATAAGGCGGAGTGGAGTCGTAACACAACGGACCAATAGAACTAACCGATGCCTGGCCGGCATTGTCCCATGCTCGCACAAACAACGTCTGGCAGCCCTCATCGAGGTTCCACGTGCCATTCGAACTGTTGGCGTAGTTGGGACCAACGTAGAAGGAATTGTGCTCATGCCAGTAGTCGTTTGGCGAAGGCGTGGGTTCGCTGTAGGGATCTCCGGGATCGACGTTCAAACCGAGACTATAACCGGCCACCCCGTTTGGGGAGTGGCCATTCGCGCTGGTATCCGCTATTGCCCAGCTAACCACCTGTGGGGTGTTATACCAACGATTAGGCTGGGGACCGCTAAACGTCGTCACCGGCCCAGCGCCGTCGCCAGCCACAAAGGCATTGATCATCCAGGCGAGTTGCAGCATGTTGGCCGAGCCCCAGCCTGTCACCATGTCATAGCCCGGACCCGCGCAGAAGTAGCTCAGTCCATACTGCTGGGTAATGTCGTTATTATTACATCCGGAAGTGATGTCGTAGAAGGGATAGTGCGGCGCGAACGGTTCATACCCTTCGGCATACAGGGACGGGTTGGCATTGCCTAGGGGAGCGCAGGGCGCGGAATAAGACGGACCGCAGGTATTGCCCACGATGCTCCCGATATAGAGGAGATACGCGTTGGCTTGGGCGTAAAGCCCCGCTATCTCCGGAGCCACAATACTGGTGCCGCCGACCGGATAAACCCACGATTGGTGGATCACCACTTGCGGCGTATTCAGCCCATCAGCATTGAGCGCCAGGTCGGGCAGGCTACGGCTGTTGGCCCCGCAGGCCGGCCTGCTCTGATAGCCCGGGGCCGCATAGTAAGCGCTGCAACCACCACCACTCCCGCCGTCGTTATTTGAGCAACCATCACTTCCGCCAGTCCAGCCAGTCTCGGACACGAATCGATCGTCCCCTGGTGTCACCACAAGCGTCGTCCCGCCGGCTGCCGTCACGTCGGGATCGGAAGCAGGGTAGCTCACGGAGAGATGATCGGCGCAATCGGTGGTGGCTCCGCCATCGCCGGACGCGGCCACCAACGACCAACCTTGCCCAACCATTTGGTTAAAGATGGCGTGGAAGCTATCCATGATAGATGGAGGGTTGCCGTAGATTTCCGCTGCTCCCCAGCTCATGCTGAGGACGCGCGCATGACCGTCTGACAAAGCCCGATTTACCACGTCCAACAGGGTTGAAAACTGCCCGTTTACCCCTTCGTAAACGTGGATTGCAGCCGTATCCGCCGACGTGTCAAAGCTATTAGCCATCGCGGTGGACCAGTCAACCTCCATGGTCGTTTCAACGCTGCAGCATGGCGGCGTTCCGTCCACGAAATATCTCTGGACATTGGTCGCCATGCTACCGGCGACAAAAGCCTGAAAGTCACTATCTAAGAAATCGCCCCAGATGGCGATCGCGATGGAAGCTTCCGGTGGCGAGTTGTTGGGATTGTTCAAGGGATTGCAGCAATGTTGGAGATTGTTGAGACCGTAACCGGTATAGTTTCGCACGGTCATGTAGCCGTAGTTGTAGGCTCCCGCAGCCCACAGCTCCCATGGCCAGTAGGGGTTTTCGTAATCATCCGGTTGCTTCACTCTACCGCTCATGGCAGCTCTCGGCTTCTTGGCGTCGCTTTCCAGATGCGATCCCACCATGTACGACGGTCCTGGCGAATAGTCCGGGCCGGTGAAATTCTGCGACCCCTTCGAGGCGGTGTGTGCCACCTCGATATTGTTCAGGCCCAGCACCGCATGAACAACGTCCACGAACTGCGCGGGAAGCGCAGGATCGCGATCGTTGGAGTAGTACGAGGCGCTGCCGATCTGGTAGCGGTTGATGGTGACATCGAGCGCCTTCTCGATGATGGCCACCGGCGCCTCGACATCCACCAACATACGGTTGGGATAGCGCTGCGTGATGGTCAGCCCTTGACTCTGCGCCCACGCTGCCACCGCCAGCTCATCCTGCGCCGACGGCGCGAAACGCTGGTTCCACTCCTGCTCGCTCAAATACTTGTGGAACAGCGGCGAGCTTCTGTCCTGCAACTGGTTCAGGAACCGCTCCTCTTCCTCCAGATGGGGCGGCTTCAGCGCGAAGACCAGACGCAACATCTGATCGGCGCCATACGGTCCGATGAGCTGGGCGGTGCCGTTCTGCACGGCGCGTGGCGTTTGCGGGACGGAACCTCTCTCTTGCGCCGCGGAGTACGTTGACAAGCCGACGCAACAACCGATCAAGAGAACGCTCAGCCGCACGCGCCAGTTGCGTCTTGTTGGGTAAGAACACAACGAGGAAAGGCCCGCACCGAAACGACTATGGCGCATTGGCTCCACTCCGGTAACTCTCGGATCGTAGAGGTAATTCCTACCGTGAGATCGGTCTATCTGGACAGAAGCCAGACGATACCCCACCACAATGCCCGAATCAAGCCAGAAGACGCAGTGACCCACGTCACAAGCTGGAGAAATAGCGTAACGTGATAGCGCCCGGCTACGGCCTGGGTCGCCGACCTCACGAATAATCGATCAAGCCGACGGGAACTTTCTTCCGCTTTGTGACAAAATCCTCCAGAGGTGCTGCATGGCTATCAGCTTCGCCAACGACATTCGCCCCTTGTTCCGTGACACTCCTGATGTGGACACCATGAAACAGTTCGGCATGGATCTTTCGGCCTACGAGGACGTCAAAACGCACGCTGAGGCGATCTACTCCCGGCTTGACGACGGCAGCATGCCGTGCGACGAACCCTGGCCCAAAGAGCAAATCGCGAAGTTCAAGCAGTGGATGGACGACGGCATGGCGCCGTAAACAGCGAGCCGAACCGAATCACGCAAACCCCAAACTTCCCACTTCATCAGCTTCAGGCGCGCCAGCCGGCGGCTGCCGTATTCTTCGCTGCCGCCCCGCGCCAGCAAAACATGCCCAGACGCGGTAGAATAACTGGAACGGAAGCGATTTTGGTCCCGGGTGAGACTGTGCGTGTGCAGAGGCCCGCCTGATCAGGTATTTGATGAAGAGATTTGCTGTCCTTCTGCTTGCCACATTCGTCGGTGCACCCTGGCTGATGGCCCAAACCAGCCCATCGGCTGGCCAGAACGACACCGTCGTCGAAGAAATTATCGTCCGCATCAACAACAACATCATCACCCGGGCCGATCTGCGTCGCAGCCAGGAGCAATTGCAGGCCGATTCCCGTCAGCCGGACCCCTCCGGTGGTTCGCCAGACCCCAAAGAGCGTGAGCAGGATTTGCTGCGCGACCTCATTGACCAACAACTGCTGCTGCAAAAGGGCGAGGAGCTGACGATCTCCGCAGACACCGACCTGGTCAAGCGGCTCGACGAGTTGCGCAAACAGATGCGCGTCGAATCTATGGAAGACATGGAGAAGGCGGCGCAGGCGCAGGGCGTCTCGTGGGAAGAATTCAAACAGAACTTGAAGAACAGCATTATCACGCAGCACGTGATCGGCCAGGAGGTGGGCGGGCACATCAACGTGTCGCAGCAGGAGATCCAGCAGTTTTACGACCAGCACAAGAGCGAGATGGAGCGCAGGGAACAGGTCCGCATGAGCGAGATTCTGATTTCGACCCAGAAGCAGCCGGCGGTCAAGACCGGGAAAGGGCAGGATGCGCTGCCGGAGACTCCGAGCCCGGAAGTGGTGGCAGCGGCCGAGGCCAAGGCAGACAAGGTTTACGACCTGCTGAAGAAGGGTGGCAAGTTCGAGGACTTGGCCAAGCAGTACTCTGACGGTCCGACTGCCGCGCTGGGCGGTGACCTGGAGTACTTCAAGCGCGGTACCCTTTCCAAAGATCTCGAGGAACGGGTGTTTGCCATGAACGCGGGTGCTTACAGCGAGCCGGTGCGCACCAATCAGGGGTGGGTCATCTTGAAGGTCACCGAACACCAGACCGCCGGTATTCCTCCTTTGAAAGAAGTGGAGGGCCGGGTCCAGGAACAGATCTACATGACCAAGATGCAGCCCGCGCTGCGTGATTACCTGACTAAGCTGCGCGAGGATGCCTACATCGACATCAAGGCCGGCTACACTGACACCGGCGCCAGCCCCAACGAAACCAAGCCGATCTACACCACGGCGGCGACCGAAGGCTCGTCGAAGGCCAAGAAAAAGAAGAAATTCGGGCTCTTCTAGAGGCCAAGTGGCCGTAGTCTGGGTAGTGCGGCCTTCAGAATCTATCGCAATCAATCAGTGAATAGAGGCTCTCGCCCCGCGTTTCTCTGGCGCCATCCACAGCCAAGTGCGATACCATGAACCCTTGGCCGCATTGTCTTGCCGCGATGCGCCCACGGTTCCCGCTATGAAGGAATTCTACATTTGCGATTGCGCCCGTCTGGAGAACCAGACCATCACCTCGCTGTTCGTGGTAGCCGCCAAGCAGGTGAAATCGAAAAAGAGTGGCGACCTCTACCTTTCCCTTACCTTGGCCGACCGCAGCGGGCAACTGCAAGCCAACATGTGGGACAACGTCGCCGACACTCTGGACACGTTCGAGCAGGACGACTTCGTCAAAGTGAAGGGCGTGGTCCACAAGTACAATGGCCGCTGGCAGCTCACCGTCCACAAGTTGCGCAAGCTGGAAGATGCGGAGATCGACTACTCCGACTACCTTCCCAAGACCTCGAAGGACATCGATCAGCTATGGCGCACGCTGAGCGAATTCGTCGAGAGCTTCGAGAACCGCTGGCTGAAATCGCTGCTCAAGGAATTCATGGCCGACGAGGCGATCGTCACCGCGTACAAGAACGCTCCCGCGGCCAAGACATTGCACCACGCCTTCGTCGGCGGCCTGCTCGATCACGTAGTGTCGCTGTTTACGGTATGTGACCTTGCCGCCCGCAACTATCCTCAGGTGAATCGCGACCTGCTGCTGACCGGCGCATTCCTGCACGACGTTGGAAAGCTGCACGAACTGGCGTATCAGCGCTCGATTGCCTACACCACCGAGGGCCAGTTGCTGGGACACATGATTATCGAGCTGGAAATGCTGCACCAGAAGCTCACCCATTTGCCCGGCTTTCCCGCCGAGCTGAAGATCCTGATCGAGCACATGATCATCAGCCATCACGGGCAGTACGAATTTGGTTCGCCGAAATTGCCTATGTTTCCCGAGGCGCTCATGCTGCACTATCTCGACGATCTTGATTCCAAGATGGAAAGCATGCGCGCACAGTTCGAACGTGAGGCGGAGTTCGACAGCCCGTGGACCAGCTATAACCCATCGCTGGCGCGTCCACTGCTGAATACCAAAAAGTTTCTGGAGAAAGGCTTGGCTGCGTCGCGCGAGGCGGAGTCGCGAGAGTCGGCGGCAGTTGCTGGCGACGGAAGTGCCGCGCCGCAACCGGCCGTGCAGCATGTCGAAGCCCAACCGGAAAGCGCCCCCGTCCAACCGGCCGAAAAAGAGCCGGCGGTATCTCCCTTGCAAGCCCTGGAGCGCAAGTTTGCTTCGCACAAGGTAACGCCCATGGCCGGCACCGGAAAATCGTCGTCCTGACGGCTGCTACACTCAAACCTCTATGCTCGACTTCTCGCGCTTTGAATGGCTTTCGTTCGACTGCTACGGCACACTGATTGACTGGGAAACCGGCTTGCTCGGCTATCTGCGTCCGTTGCTGGAGAGCAAGGGCCACGCGCTCAGCGATGCCAAGATGCTCAACCTGTACTCGGAGTTTGAGCCACGCGCCCAGGGCGGTCCCTACCGCAGCTATCGCGAAGTGCTGGCGCAGGTGGTGCGCGACTTCGCGCGCGAGTTGCGCTTCTCCGTCAGCGCCGTCGAGGCTAACGGACTAGCGGAGTCGATCCGCAACTGGCAACCCTTTGCCGACACCGTCCCCGCACTGCGCCGTTTGCAGTCGCGATACAAACTCGCCGTGCTCTCCAATATTGACGAGGACCTCTTCGCCTACACCGCGCCGAAGCTGGCGGTGGGCTTCGACGCCGTTGTAACCGCTCAACAGGTGCACAGTTACAAACCGTCATTCAATAATTTTGAAGCGCTATTGCGGCGCTTCAAAATTCCGCGCGAGCGCCTGCTGCACGTCGCCGAGAGCTTGTACCACGATGTGGTACCTGCGCATGCGCTGGAGATTGCCACCGTGTGGGTCAATCGCCGGCAGGGCAAAGAGGCGGCAGCCACCAAGCTGGTCGAAGCCCATCCCGATCTGGAAGTGCCGGATATCGGCAAGCTGGCGGACTTGGCTGCGCTGGACGATGCGCGCGGCTAGGGCCTTCCGTGCCCACCCCCTACGTCACCCCGCCTTGTGACGCGTCACACAGATTCCGCTACCCCAGAAGAAGAAACTTATTGGGCGGCAGCTTGATGCTGCTTTGTGGACATTGCTACGAGGCAAAGTACGCTCCCCTCGCCCTTATACGCGATCGCATTCCATAGCCTGCTCGTCTCGAACGTGAAGAGGGGATTGCCTAACCAAAGGGTTGCCGATTCCCTCTTCAGTTTCCGATCTTCCGGCAGTTACTGTGCTGGCGCGTCCACCGAGTCCCGCTCCTGTCGGGGCGTTGAGCTGACCTTCTGCCGCACTTCATCTTCTGGAGGCTTTCATGCTTCACCTCGACACCGGTAATACCGGTTTCATGATTTTATGCACCAGCCTGGTCATGCTCATGACCCCCGGCCTCGCCTTCTTTTACGGCGGCCTGGTAGGACGAAAGAATGTTCTTGCCATCATGATCCAGAGCTTCGTCTCCATGGGCTGGACGACCGTTATCTGGTATCTCTACGGATATTCGCTGTGCTTCAGCGGTGACTGGCACGGCATCATCGGCAACCTGGATAACTTTTGCCTGCGCGGCATAGGTCTCACAACCCCGTCGCCCAACAACACCATCCCCATGATGGTCTTCATCGCCTATCAGATGATGTTCGCCATCATCACCCCGGCGCTGATTTCGGGCGCCTTCACCAACCGCGTGAGTTTCAAGGCCTATTGCCTGTTTCTGACGGGATGGCTCACCTTCGTTTACTTCCCCTTCGTGCACATGGTGTGGGGCGGCGGAATTCTGCAGCGCTGGGGCGTACTCGACTTCGCCGGCGGCATTGTGGTGCACAACATTGCTGGATTGGCTGCACTGGCGTCGGTCCTCTACGTGGGCAAACGCCGGATACTCGATCGCGGCCCCCACAGCATTCCCCTGGTTGCCTTGGGCACGGGGCTGTTGTGGTTCGGCTGGTACGGCTTCAACGCCGGCAGCGAAATGCGAGTTGACTCGGTGACGGCAAGCGCCTTCCTTAACACCGATATCGCCGCTTCGTTCGCCGCCGTGGCTTGGCTGGCGGTGGCCTGGTTCCGGGAGAGAAAGCCCAAGTTCCTCGGACTTCTCACCGGCGCGGTCGCGGGACTTGCGACCATCACTCCCGCGGCAGGTTATGTTTCGCCCACCACGGCCGTCATCATTGGACTGGTGTCAGGCGTGGTTTGCTACTTCGCGGTCGAAATGAAGAACCATCTGCACTGGGACGACGCCCTCGATGTTTGGGGAGTGCACGGAGTCGGTGGCTTCCTCGGCATCGTTATGCTGGGACTGTTCGCCAACAAGGCGTTCAACCCCGCCGCCGGGACAAACGGCTTGCTGTATGGCAATCCGTCGTTCTTCGTGAAACAACTGGTCGCGGTGATCTTCTCCTCCGTATGGGCATTCTCTTTTACTTACGGCATGCTGTGGGTCATTAACTTGTTTACCCCAGTCAAAGTGACCGAGATGAGCGAAGAGCTCGGTCTGGATGAATCGATTCACGGCGAGCACGCCTACGAGACCCTCGAAGTGGAGGAGTTGTTCCAGGGCGAACCGCACGACCTGATCGAACGGCTGGACGAAAAGGAAGAACTGGTCGGCAGCAGAAAATAGCGATGGCGGAGCCGCTCATCGCGTTTGGCCGGTTCCTGGGAAGCATTGCCTTGGCAGGGGTGATGATCATCTCACCCCTGTCTTTGGCTGCACAGGAGAATCCTGTCGCCGCAGGTCTGGCATCGGCTAATCCGGCCGGCACTCCGGAAACCCGCCCATGGTGGCGCGGGATCACCACCAACGGTTTCCTGTCGCTATCGTACAGCTACAACACCAATCAGCCTGACTCCCGCCAGAACCAATTCCGGGTCTTCGATTTCAACGATGACGAGCCTCAGCTTGACATGGCGCAGTTGGTCATCCAGCGCGCCATTGAAAAGCCCAACCAATTCGGGTTCCGCTTCAACCTGATCGCAGGCTCGGGCGTTCCCGAGGTCACTGCGGCTTACGGTTTGTTCCGAAACTGCGAGACGGGGATTGCGCACCACGTTGATATTCCCGAGTTGTACCTCAGCTACACCGCGCCTCTGGGGAAAGGTCTGCGATTCGATGCCGGAAAGTTTGCCACGCACATGGGATCGGAGGTCATCGGAGGGTATGACGGTTACAACGACGAATTCAGCCGGGGATTTATCTTCGGCTTCGGTGTGCCGTTTACCCACACTGGAGTCAAGGCCACTTACGCCTTCACCAGCAAGATCTCCGGAATGCTGCTAGTGACCAATGGATGGGATGAGTTTCAAAGGTTCAATCATGGTTACTCGGTGGGCGGGCAAGTAACGATCACTCCAACCAAGACCACAGCGCTGTACTTCAATTTTATTCATGGCCCGGCGCGTCCCAATGACGATCACGACCAGCGCAGTGCATACGAAGTGGTAGGAAGCTGGAAAACGACTTCGAAGCTGAACCTTGGCTTCGATGCGCTCTACGCTCACGAGGAGAACGGAGTATCTCTGGGCCATGACGCAATCTGGAAAGGTATCGCCGGATACACCAAGTACAACCTGACCAAACCATTCTCGCTGGCCTTCCGGGGCGAGGTCTTCAACGACAGTGGAGGCACCCGCACCGGAGTTTCGCAGACTCTCCAGGGATATACGTTGACCCCCGAATACGCCATGGCGGCAAAATTCTCCGACATCAGCCGGCTTCTGAGGAAGCTGGACGGCAAGTTTGTCATCCGCGGAGAAGTTCGTCTCGACCAGTCGAACAAAGACGTGTTCCAGAGGCGGGCCACCCTCGTCGGCCAGCAGTTTACGTCGGCCATCAACCTGATCTACCTGTTCTGATCTGCTTGGTTTCCCGGACTATCCCGCAAGAATCACCGCCCCGCAGGTGTCGCAGCAGGCGCAGCACCAACATAAAGCTTGCCCTACTCGCAGAGGACAATCAAAATGGCACAATGGACATGCCACTGCGTTTTGTGGACGACGAGTACACGCCAAGGCTCTGGGCCGAGCTGTATCCCGTACTTCGCAACATCAAGACCGGCGAACTTGCCCGGAAAATGCTGGCCTACAAGAACAAGCCGGTGGCGAGCTGGCGCGCCGACGATTGGGGCCTGCTGGATGCGCTGAATCAGATGCTCACCCTGCGGGCTACGTCGCGAGAGCATGCCTTGCGCAACGACTCGCCTCCAGTTCGGGATGCGGCATTTTGGGCCAAGCTGGACAAGGACCTGGAGTTCTACTACGAGGCCCAATATCCCGGCGAAGAACTGGAGGAGGAGGACGACGAGGACCTTTGATGGCGTTTGAGGCCCGGGGCACAAAATCAGGAGAAAGGATGGCAGTATAATCGTGCCATGTCCCCAGTGATCCACATCTCGGAAGCGGAAGCCGCCAACGACTTCGCCTCGGTGCTGGCTCGCGTTCGCGCAGGGGCGGAAGTGGTCATCGAGACCGAGGGCGGCAAGCTGCCGGTGGCGGTGATCCATTCCCCGGTTCCGCGGCGCCGCACCATCGCGGAGTGCATTGCACTGTTACCTGAAGACTCGACAGCAATCATGGACGCCGACTTCGCTAAGGACGTCGAGGCGGCCATCGAGAGCCACCGCGAACCGCTAGAACCACCCGCATGGGACTGATCCTCGACTCCAGCGTACTGATCACCGCCGAACGCCAAGGACAGAATGCGCGACAAATGCTCGCTGCCATCTCCGGCGCAACGGGCACTACTGAGATCGCAATCTCCGTGGTCACGCTGATCGAACTGGCCCACGGTGCGGCCCGCGCCGACACGCCACAGCGAAAAGCCGCGCGACACCAATTCATTCAGGAACTACTCACGGCGTTGCCCATCCATCCGATCACCGTAGCGGTTGCGCTTCGCACCGGACAGATCGACGGCGAGAACCAGGCCAAGGGCGTGCGTCTTCCCCTCTCCGATCTGTTGATCGGAATAACCGCCGTGGAACTCGACTACGGCGCTTTGTGAACAAAATCACAAGAACTATCTGGGAAGCACAGAAAGTCGTGATCTTCAAAGCATTATAGTCTGGCTTTTCGCCTGAATTTCAGCAGACTTCCAAACGCTAAACCACCTGATCCAAAAAGCCAAATGGTAGTAGGTTCAGGCGTAGCGTAGGTAGTCAGACCGAGATCGCCGCCGCCCTGTTCACCGCCTTCATTGCCGGAACCCGCCCAAGACAGTTCACCCGTTGACCACCATCCATTTTCATCCGGTTGGCTTGCAAAGATTAACGTGAACTGATCGTTCCATTCAAGGAGGTGTATGGGATCAAAAACCGCGACGCCGTAAAATGTGCCGCCGGGGAGAATAGTTGCGGTAAAATCATAAGGCAAGTGTTGGTCAGTACGGTCAGATCCCCAGAATTGCAGCGTTCCCGAGTCAATAGTCCCACTAAAATATTCCGGGCAGCCGTATCCGCACCATCCACTGTCGTAAAAATTGTTAATTGGGGCAGAAAAAAAAAGATCGAAATACAAGGTGTCGGAGCTATAGTCGCCATAGCCCCAAACTTCTTGACCGCCGGGCGTCCAGCCTGCGGTCCCGCTTACGCCAAAATGACCCGTGTAAAAATCTACTATATTGTCGGCCCACGCAACTCCCGGCACTGTGCAAAGAACGAAGAAGAGTACAGCTAACACGAAGGTTTTCGACGAATTGCTGCGACTGGTCACGACACGCTCCTTTCACTGTATTGCTCCGATATGAAGGGCTGGTACGATATAAACCAAGATTTCCGTTTTGTCCTCTTAGCTGCAATCATCGTAGCTCCGGTCTCCCCTGCGGGCGCTCTTTTTTTCGGACTTACTACGCGGTATTCCCGAAATGGGACAGCAATACCCCTCCCGCATTTCGGAACACCAGCAACTGCCTTATTCGGAAGCGATTCTCTTCCACAGCCGCGTGCCCCACTCATTCGCGGTTTTCGAATGAGTGGGAAATCGAAGGAGATTACCTTTCACGGAAGCTCGACTTCAAAGACTGTCGTTCTAGCCCGCTTTTGGCTAGGGCGGGGCGGTTCTTGGTCATGGTGAGATAACCAGGCTACCGCCGCTGTTTTTCGCGCTATCATGTTCCGCATGGCGCCTCATCACTCGCCCCGATTTCTCGACATTGTCAACGCCGCCAAACAGAGTGTCCGCGAAGTAACCGTGGACGATGTGAAGCAAATGCTGGACGGCAAGGCAGATTTTCTCCTCATCGATGTCCGCGAAGACAACGAATGGGCGAAGGACCACCTGCCAGCGGCCGTGCATCTGGGCAAAGGAATCCTCGAACGCGACGTGGAGCAGCGCGTGCCTGACCTGGGTACCCCCATGGTTTTGTACTGCGGTGGCGGGTTCCGCTCGGCGCTGGCGGCTGACGCCCTGCAAAGAATGGGATATACCAATGTCGCCTCCATGGACGGGGGCATTCGCGAGTGGCGAGAGAAGGGTCTTCCGCTGACAAACGAATAAGGGTCGCCGGAATGGTTGGCTGGATAAAAGTTCGTATCGCCGGGATGCTTGTTCTGGGTTTGTTGCCGGGCTCGGTTTGGGGAGTTGCGGCCCAGAAGAAACAAAATCCCGACAGGCCAACGCTTCCCTATAGCATGCTGGGGCTTCATCGCGAGGACATTGACGCATACGACAGCAAAGCCGAGCCGGTGGCCAGAGTTAGCGAAGCACTCCTAAGCGTGGACCAAACGGGCTGGAGCCTGATTCACAAATACTACCCAACCCTGGGTACGAGCCACGAGGGACCCGAAAAGAAAGTCCACCCTGAGGATCCCGCCGATCGCCGATTCTTTGCCAGCTTTGCCAACGAAGATCTCGCTTTCAGCCCCATGCCATTACTGTGCATGATTTGGTCGCTTCCCGAATCTCAACTCTCCGGTCCAGTGAAGAATCTGCACGATGAATTAGTGCCAGCCATGGCGCTGGAGGATTACTCCACTTGGAAGCTGGATGAGCTGCGCAAAGCTGTCGACAAGTTGACCGACGCCACGGCCACAGTAAAAGGAGTGAAGTATCGGACGCCGAAGAAGCGATTGTCCTTTAAGCAGGCATTACAGTTGTATGCCATGACCGTTGCCTTGGTTCGGATGGAGACAAAATGGGCCGACAAAGCGGATTCGCCGCCACCGGACATGGCCGACTTCACCAACCGCCTCAGGCACCAATTGCCGCTGCAGATTTCCGACGGTGAAACGGCGGCGCTTCTTCTCTATCTCCCTGCCAGCATTGACGAACCCCTGGCCAGAGGAGAGTTTGAGGAAAGAGCCGACGTCGTCGTAATCAAAAGGAAGGGTACAACCTTCGAGGCGGAGCAGTTCCCGGTGTATCTGACCGTGGACCAGAAGGAATGGAACCCGTCGTGGATTGAATTCGGGGATCTAATTAGCGACACCAGTCTGGTCGCACGGAAGTACGATCACGACTGGACGAGGTTAGACGGCCCGTACTTATGGTTTCGGCCCGACCAACTAAACGGTGAAGTCGTGTATCGCGCCACCGTCAAGTTTCAGGCGCGCGAAATTGTGATCGAGGCTGAAAGAAGTATTGAGCGCCGGAGGGCGGTGAAGCGAGCGGACCGCCCTGCGGATTACGATCCAGGCAAGATGACGGCGTTCAACCCCGGTGTGGATGCAACCGCCGTGCCGCCTGATCCGTTGTCCGTTGAACCTGCCGGCGTGACCGAGGTTTTCAACGGTTTGAAGTGGCCAGTCCCTTATTTCTCTAACGCGTTCCGGGCATGGTGTGCTTACGGACGCTGGACGAGCGGCCGGACCGAAGACGGGAGGACCTGGGTGTTCGTTGACGCTGATGCGCCTCGCAAGGGGGCCCCGGGTTCGAATACGCCGCCGCCCGCCGGCATTCCGCAATCGGCATTCACCACCCAACAAAGCCCCTCCCGGTGAATGTCAACGGGCGTGACCCTTGGGACCCGTCAACCTTAAATTGCCGCTCGTCGAGCACTTCAACCGGGCAAATTCCGGATCTTCCCGGCCGCGACTCATGCCGGTATCGCGTGACATCGCTCCGCGGGCGATTGATGTGCGCGCCGGACTGGCTTGGGCGCGAGCCCGCCCCTGGCGGCAGGGCCCGAGTGACTCCCGTATGGGGCAACGACGTCAAGCGGTATGGACCGGCTTGTCACCTGGGATTGCCTGCGATCGGGACGGTCCTGGCGGAGCAGGCCGGCCTGCAAAAAGATTTCAGCGAGAGCATCCAGGGCTTCGGCGACGCGATTGTTCACCCAGGCTTTGCTGGCGCGCAGCATCTGGGCGACTTCGTCGCGGGAGAAAGAGTACAGTGCGACCAGGGTAATCATCTCGGCGTGCGGCTCGCTGAGTCGCGCAAAACAGAGTTCGACATCACGCACGAAGACCGCCTGGTCTTCAAAGCTGGGGATGGCGTGGTGAGTGACGCGGGCGCGGAAAAACTCTCGCCCCAGCAACGAGGGTAGCCTTCCCACTTGCGAGGAGATCTCGAAAAAATGCCGCACGATGGCGAAGGTCTGTCCGCGGTAGCACAAAATTTCCGGGCGGGGATCGATCTCATCGCCCTCTTCGACAGTCGGGTGGCTGGCCTTGAACAGCCGTAACTGCGAAGGCGATGACTGGAGGTTGTTCATTGCAGCCTCCCAAACGGCAACCCGGATTGTGTATCGCCGGATACCATCGGAACTGCGCCCGATTTCGACCGGGACTTGTGCAGCCGTAAGGTTGCCTGCTGCGCATGATTGGGCAGCGAGTAGTTGGCCAGCATTTGTCCGCACGGTTCGCAATAGGTTTCGGCGGACGCGGCCGGGCGCAGTCTCAGCGAGCCGCACCGTTCACAGTATTTCAGTTCGTAGGTGGAGAGTTGCATGGGGTGTCTCTAACTTCCTCTCGTCATAAAACGAGAAGCCCTGGCGCCAGACCCGAGTTACGATCAGGGTCTGCGCGCAGGGCTCGTTTCAGTTACGATGACCTGCTACTGGTTATTTGGTTACGTGCAAAACGCGATGCGGGCAGCGGCGCGGGCAATTGACATCGGCAAGCGCAAACGCAAGAATTCTAACCGCCCAGCTGCCATTGGGTTTCAAGGTATCATCCGCTCCTCTTGCCGGCGGCTGAAATAACCCTCTTCGTATCCGGACTTAAGAATGCACCCGTTTTTCACGACGACACTGAGTCTTCCCGAGAAGCGCAGATTGCGCAGGAGCTTCTCCGTGGCTGCTGAAAGCAGCTCGGCCTCCCGGATTTTGCGCCGCAACTCGGCGAAGGTTCTTTCCTCACCTTGGGGTTCGGTCTCCGTCATGGGTCCATTTACCTCGGCCAAAACCGCAGCACCTGGCGACATTTCGACTGTGGCATAGGGAACCTGCGGAGTCAACAAGTTTATTGCTCTAGGAATATTACTAAAGTACATGTATAGCTTTTAGAAAATACAATTGGCCGTGAGACTGCTAGGCTTGCATGCGACTCCATGACTTGCAGGACAAACTGCGTGCGCATATCCGGGCCCGAATCGACCGCGGGGAGCTGACCGGCACCGGTTTGTCCCGCGAAGCCGGGTTTCAGCAAGGCCATCTTTCCAACTTCCTCAACGCCCGCCGGGGTCTCAGCCTGGAATCCATGGACCGCCTGCTGGAGAGCCTGAACATTGGCGTGCTGGACTTGGCCGCTCTCAAAGATATCCAGCAGCAGGTTTCATTTCCTGCCGGGGGATTGGAGAATGTGGCCTTGGTGAGTGGGGAGCAAGCCGCACGCCTGCCTCGATTCACGCCGGAACAGGTGCGCGAAAGCCGCAGTTTCAGCCGGTCATTTCTGCGCCGGCTGAAGCCCAACGACGCCAGCAATCGCAGCGACTGGCTGCGCTTCGTGCTCCTGCGACTCGACGCCAAGGCGGCCGGAGGCATGTTTCCGCACCTCCTCGCGGGCGTGACTCTGCTGGTGGACCGCCACTACAATTCCTTGCAACCGTACCGCCGGTTTCGACCTAACATCTACGCGGTGCATGCCGAAGCCCGCTGTCTCATCGGCTACGTCTCGGTTTCCGGCGATCACCTGGTATTGCGGCCGCAGAACCCGCAGCACTCCGTGGAACTGGTGCGCATCGAACGCGGCAGGAGTTATCACGACTACATCGTGGGCCGAGTGTGCTACGTCGGGTTCGAAGTGTGAAGCCCCGCTCTCTGCTATGATTCTTGCCCGTCGGCGCTCGCAGCCGGCGTACAGGGAGGCCAGCGCTTATGGAGGAACACGGGACCGGTAACGTAATCATGCGCCGCAACGAGGACATCGCACTTGACATGATGAAATTCATCGCCATCACCACCGGATATGGGAAGACCGGCTCGCCGGAAGCCGGCTTCCAGGGCGGCACCGTCTCGAAAGCCGAGGACTATGCCCAGCATTTGCTGGATCTGTTTGGGCAATGCCTGGCGGCGGTGCAAGGCAAGAAGTAGGCCGAGGCCCAGGAAACGCACACGGAGCCGGAGCCCGGCAGCTCCGGTTTTCTTTTGGCATGGATCCCGGAACGTCACGCCGGCAAGTGATCTCGGTCACTGCCGAAGTGGTGGCGCCGGACGACCATCAAGCTGGCGAGGTGCACCATGGCAGGCCTGGATCCCAAGTTCCACGAAGAGACCCTCAGCATTCATCAAGAACACGAAGAACTGGTGGCGCAGTTGGACCAGATGGATGCCGCCCTGGAACAGATGGCCTGCTACGCGGAGGTTTTCACCGATCTCGCCACCGCCAACCAGGCCATAAGCCGCGGCAAATGGATGGCGGAGTGGCTCCCCCGGCACTACGAGCATGAAGAAACCACGGTGTTGGAAACCATCGCGAGGATGAGTCCGGAGCTGGCCTCGTTCGCTCGCGAGATGAAGCGCCAGCACAACGAAATGCGGGTGCGGCTGGAGAGTTTCCGCGATAGGATCGAGTATCTGAGCCAGACCGGCGACCTGGAAAATGCGGTCAACCAGTTGAAGAGAGACGGCAAAGACCTGACTCGCATGATGCGGCTGCATATGGCAGCGGAAGAGAAGAAGTTCGCCAGCCTGGAGAACTGACCGCGAAATTGAGTCATGAAACAGAAGGCCGCGGCGATCCTACTGCCCCGCCCAAGGGCGCGTTTTCCCGGTCGTGGACCTTGCCACACGCGATTTTTTTCCGTACTCTGAAGGGGATGGAAGTACGCTTTAACCCCGACCTGCAAGCCAAGCTTGACAAACTGGCAAGCGAAACCGGACGCCCAACGGGTGAACTGGTTGAGGATGTTGTTGCAGGATATTTTGATGAACTCGCGGGAGTGCGCGAGATGCTCAACAGCCGCTACGATGACCTGAAAAGCGGCAGGGTACAGCCCATCGACGGGGAGCAAGCCTTTGCCCGCCTGAAGGCGAAAACCGAAGCGCAGCGCAACCGCTCGACATGAGTAGCGGTTACGCCTCCATCCGGAAGCGTTCACCGACCTCGACGACATTCGCGACTACATTGCACAGCAGAACCCGGACGCAGCCGACCGAGTCGTGTCGGAGATTTTTGACACCATTCGCGCCTTGGTGCCTTTCCCGAGTCAGGGCCACAGACGCCCTGATCTCACTTCGCGCCCTCTGCGGTTTACTGTGGTCCGTGGATACTTGATCGCCTATGCACCCGCTGAAAAGCCCCTCTGGGTTGTTGCGGTTATGCCTGGACGACGTAGCCCCCGCGTGATGGCCGCGATCCTCAGAGGCAGAGAGTAGTTTGTCCTCTCATCACCCAACTCCCACCCGAGGCGCCGTTTCTCCGAACGCATGGGCCGAGGGAAAACCACACGAGCACTACAGGCGAATAAGGGATGTACGAAGCTCAGCTCGGAGAGCAACCCTAGGCCCGAGCGACCTGTAGCAACAACCCATCCAAGCCAAGGAAGCTGGCGTGGGGCGCCCGGCAGAACCGGCCGTGCGGACAATCTACCAGCGCATCGGTTCCAGGAAACCTCAACTTACTGGGCAGAGCCCGGGCGGCCCTTCCCCGGCCCTGGGTTGAAATGGCGAAGAGGAGAGGCCTCTGGGATCTCAGTGCGCCACAACCCGCCTCAAGTTTCCTACCCCCAGGCCGATAACCATAACAGCACCGTAGGGCGCTGCTGCTGGTTGCCCCTGCATTCCGTTTCTGTGCAACCGGTT
>PLBW01000010.1 GCA_003135475.1 Acidobacteriaceae bacterium | reverse complement strand
GCTCAGAGAAGCCTGCTCTCAGGTGCGAGAATGGCACGATCAGGGTTTTTTTGCCGTGCCGGTAGCGGTGAATGTGTCAGCCGTTCAGTTTCGCCAAGGCGACTTCCTTGCCGTCGTCAAGAACGTACTGTCCGAAACCGGGCTTTCCCCGGAATACCTCGAACTGGAGCTTACCGAAAGCGCTTTGCTGTCTAACGTGAACGTTATCTTCCCGATGCTAGAAGAATTGCGCAGCATGGGGTTGAAACTGGCCATTGACGACTTCGGCACCGGCTACTCCAGCCTGAGCTATTTGCGGCAGTTTCCGGTCAGTAAGCTCAAGATTGACCGTTCCTTTGTGCAGGATGTGGTGCTGAATTCGGATGATGCGGCCATCACCGCGGCCATCATCAGCATGGCAAAAGGTCTGAATCTCAAGGTAATTGCCGAAGGAGTTGAAACTGCGGCACAAATGGCGTTCCTGCGGGCCCATCAATGCGACGAGATTCAAGGCTATTACTTCAGCAAACCTTTAGCGCCCGACGAGGTTGCCAAGAAACTGGCCGAGCAGTTTGGGTCACCCTTCCTCTACGATCCAAGGAAGCTCCATGGCCTGGCGCAAAAGGCTACGCCGGTTGGCGTTCTTTAGCCTGTAGAAAACGGGAATCCCTTGCCGCGGGAGACGTCGCCGTCAGCAGCGACCCCCGGCTTGGTTGCCTGCATCGCAGGGCGCCCAGTTACCTCGATTCCGACCCTTAACATTGATGTGTGACGCAGATCACCGCTTTTGTGTGACGTACTGAAGGATTGTGATTGGCAGCAAACACGTCTATAACGGGTACCGTTTGCCGGGCAAACGGGACCAGGAGAAGGGCTGAGAGCAGATGTTGTCTGGCAATGTGACGATTTCGTCTCAAGATTTGGCCACGGCGCTTTGCCGTGAACGCCCGAACGGAAGGGAGCGCCTTGCCCGAAAGCCCTCGCGATGGCATCGGGACTGAGGTGGCGAAGGTGAAAATATGAGGAAGCTATTAAGCTCAGTATTGTGGCCAATACCAGTGCTGGTTTTTGCTCCCATGATTGTGCTTTTTGCGATGGGGGTCAGGGCAAAAAAGAAGGAGCGTCGATTACAGCAGAGCGGCTGACGGCGGCACGGCTGGAGGAACTGCTGCCTCTTTGGTGACAGGGAACCGCCCGTGTCCCCCGTGGTCGCTCAGCGCAGGGCTCCGTTGGCTGCGAACGAGCACCCCTCCCGGCTGTGGTTCTGCCCGGAGAATGGGTGCCCTTGACGAAATCGACGATGAAATCGACGAACGTGGCCAACGGCCGCCTTTACGCGACCGCCGTCCTGCTCTCGCCTTTCGTATCCCCTGCTTCAGCCGCAGTAGCGGGTTTCTTCCCAAATATTTCGGCTTCCGCTTGCAGCCAATCCTCGAAGTCGTGACCGTGTTCACAGCCCCGTTTCTCGTAAAGCTGATACGCACGTACACGAATTAGCTCCTCGGTCAATTGGAGCGAGCCTTGCTCGGGCTTCGCGGTTGAAACGCTTGCAGTTTTATCTCGCATGGTAGACCTCCTGCCTCGTTGACGACGCAATGCAAGGTTGAGAAATGGGCCCGACTCTGGAGAGGTGCGCGATGCACAGACCTGCGTCCGTACTTTGTATTTATGTTCTCACTTTTTCTCTTGAAAGTCAGTGACATGGTTACGGCCACAGGTGGTCATGGTCAAGCGCCAACCCCGCGGGCGCCCCACTCAAGCCTCCTTTTGCCGGGCTGGGATGGTTTGGACTTCGCGATGCTCCCGTATAATCCCAATAACCTCAGCAACTCGCGCACATCACATGGTGACTCCCGACTACAAAAGCTTCTTGCAACTCAGCCGTGACGCCTCGCTCATCCCGGTGGCGAAAACTCTGAGCGCCGATTTGCTGACGCCGGTCGGGGCGTTCTTGGGCGTGGCCGCCAAGCAGAAATACGCGTTTCTGCTGGAGTCGGTCGAAGGCGGCGAGAAGATCGGCCGCTANNTCGCTGGAGATTCGGCGCGGCCCGTCGGTGGAACGCCGCCAGGGCAGCATAATCGACTTGTTGCGCACCTGCTTACGGCAATATCGTCCCGCGACGCTGCCCAACTTGCCGCCCTTCACTTCCGGTTGTGTCGGATACTTTGCCTACGACATGGTGCGGCAGTTCGAGCGCCTGCCCGAGCGTGCCAAAGACGACGTTGGGTTGCCGGATTGCGTGTTCACCTTTTACGACCGGTTGCTGGCGTTCGATCACCTGCGGCACCAATTGCACATCATCGCTGCGGCCGACGTAAGCGCGGAGTCGCCGCGCAAAGCCTACGATCGCGCCCTTGCCGACATTGCCGCGATCGAGGCCAAACTGACCCGCGGAGTGCGCGCGCACAATTTTGACTGGTCAACCAGCGAGCGAAAGAAGCCGATCAAGGTCCACTACGCCACCTCGCACGACAAATTTGTCGCCAGCGTTCGCCGCGCCAAGGAGTACATCGCCGCCGGCGACGTTTTCCAGGTCGTGCTGTCCCAGCGCCTGGACTTCAAGCCGCCCGCCGAGCCGTTTCAGATTTATCGCGCTTTGCGCACGGTGAATCCTTCGCCCTACATGTTTTACCTGAAGCTTGACGACATGCAGGTCGTTGGCGCGTCGCCAGAGATGCTGGTGCGCGTGTCGGGGCGAAAGCTGGAATATCGCCCCATCGCCGGCACCCACAAGCGGGGGGCAACCCCGGCCGAAGACGAACAACTGATCGCGAAGTTGCGCACCGACGAAAAAGAGCGCGCCGAGCACGTGATGCTGGTGGACCTCGGCCGCAANNTACGGCAGCGTGAAAGTGCGCGAGTTGATGTACGTGGAAAAGTACTCGCATGTCATGCACCTGGTCTCCGCCCTGGAGGGAGAGTTGCGCGGCGATCTCGACGCGCTGGACGCATTGGCCGCCTGCTTCCCCGCAGGCACGTTGAGCGGTGCGCCCAAAGTGCGCGCCATGGAGATCATCGANNGCCGGCACCGTCTCGGGCGCGCCCAAGATCCGGGCGATGGAGATCCTCGCCGGCCTCGAGCCGGACCGCCGCGGTCCCTACGCGGGGGCCTTCGGCTACGTCGGCTTCGGCGGCGACCTCGACCTCGCCATCACGCTCCGGACGGTGGTCATCGCCGGCGGCACCGCCTTCGTCCAGGCCGGCGCGGGGGTCGTGGCCGACTCGGTCCCCGAGCGGGAGTACCAGGAGACGCTGGCCAAGGCAGGCGTCATGTTCGAGGCGATACGACTGGCGGAGGCGACGCCGTGAGGGTCGCCGTCATCGACAACTACGACTCCTTC
>PLBW01000005.1 GCA_003135475.1 Acidobacteriaceae bacterium | reverse complement strand
CCCGCTTCATCAGGTCCAGCGAGCGGATTCCCTGGCGAACATAGACGTAGTAAGCTCTTCGGCCCTCTCCGTTCTTGGCGATCTCTGAGCGGTTCAACTCTGCGATCAGGTGCTGCAGGACATAGGTCTTCTGCGTACCCGGGGCGCCGTAGAGGTAGTAAGCTCGCCCATGGTCCAGGGCCTCGTAGAAGTACTGGCGCAGCAAGCGGGCATTCTCCGTTTCATAGAGCTTGCCTGCACTGATTACAGGAGTCGCAATGGGATGGGCGGCAATGAAGCCGCGAATCGCTGCCCGGATGGGGCCGTCGTTGGAGGATATCCAGCTGTAATGGCCATTCAGAAAGGAGTAAACCGTCTCCCGGGCGTAGTTGATNNTCCTGCAACTCCAGGCGAACTTCAGTCGCTTCTGGCAAGCTCGCCGCCAGCAGTTGCCGGCGTACCGCGTAGGAAAGAGCCATGACTATTCTCCCTCCGTCAGTTCCCGAACAATGTCATCGATAAAGTCGGGTCTGGCGACGGTGGGCAGATCCTGCTGCCGTATCAGAGTTGTTGGCGGTGGCGACTGCTTCTCCCCTGGCATTTCAGCTCGATCCTGGAGGTGAGCAATCTCACTACGGTCCCCAGCACGAGCCCGTATGCCTGACAAGCCAGTAACGTAATCTGCGATTGCCTTACGAGCCGTGCGCCTGATCCGCATGGAAGCTCGAATGTCTTCGTGGCTAACCGGTCCGCGCGTGATCAGCTTCTGGGCCCGTAGCCGCCCCAGGAACCGGCCGTCCAGATCCAGGGCGATGGCTTCTCCCAGATTGGCTGGGTCGCAAGCCACCAGGACATCCCGTTCGATCTCCAGAAACAGCTTGGCCAGACTCTCGCCATCGGCCGGTTCGTAGCGCTCNNTCATCCGGAGTCCGGCCTCGCATCGCTCGTCCGCCGTGGGAATGCTGCGAGTTGTATTCCTCGATCCATTGCCGCGCCGTGGCCACAAACTCGCTGGCCAGCGGCAGAGGTGAATTCTTCCGTTTGCCCTTGAGAAAGGCCTGGTGCTCCTTCAGGGCAGCCGTGCACTGCTCCGGCCGGTCTTGGGGACCCGGTCCGCAGTAGGAGGGCCAGAGGCAGTCAAACCGCTTTCTTACCGTCCCAAACCAGCTCTCGATCAGCTTCGACTGGGGATGCCTGGGCAGGCAGTACTGCGGTTGGATTCCCAGCCTGACCAGTACACCACTACATTCCGGGGAGAAGTCAATGCGGCCGACTTTCTCGTAGTCTTTGCCGTTATCCACATAGAGGATCTGGGGAATCCCAAAGCTCTCAATCCCCACTCGCAAAGCCGAGCTGATGGTGTGTGAGCTGGGAGTAGCCGACCAGGCGGTGCCGACGATCTTGCGGGACCGCATGTCGATCATGGCGGTCAGCCAGGGCCGGACCGCCGCATTGGTCGACACTCCGGAAAACAGGTCGTTGCGTACCCAGACGTCATGCTGACCGTGGTCAGAGACCCAGATCTGGTTAGGTACAAGAGTTTCGAAGTCGGTCAGCAGGTAGGGCTCACAACGTTCCTGGAACTGGCGCTCGCCTTCCCGGCTCAGGATCAGCAGCGGTTTGGGCAGCTGTTGCAAATAAGANNGCACCCTGGCTCCAGGCTCCGCAAATCGCGCAGCAACGCCTGGTACACCAGCCGAATCGACAGCCGCTCACCCAGGTACTTGTTCTCCAGATATGCGCGGACCGCGGGATGGGCTCTAAGAAACCGCGACTTTCCCTTATCCGAGCGAACTCGGTCGACCAGACCCGCATAGCCCAGCTTGCGGTAATGTGCATACCAGTTCCAGAGAGTTCGGGCGCTGACGTGGTGCTGCTCCGCGAGGAAGCCGGCTAGCGAGTTCATGCTTCGCACGGCAACTCCGCCGATAGTACGAAACGTCGGACGGGATCGCTGGCTGCGGCTGCTGAATTCCACGAGGGGCGCGATGGCTTCCAGGCGCTTCAAGGCCTGTGCGTTCTGCTCCGCGGAAAAGCCGAGGCGCTCGGGTTCGGTAACTTCCGGCAGAGGAGCAAACAGGTTGGATTGGCCTGAATCCGAGCGCAGTGCCAGAGCCGTGCAATCTGGTCCTGACAGCAGCGGCTGCTTGAGGAATTTCAGCTGCGCTTCAACCGGCAAGGACGACAGTGCGTATTCGCGCCGGATTCGTCCGTCGCGCCTCACTGTTTTCGAGGGCCGCTGTTGCAACTGCCCCTCTCTCGCCAACCGGCGTACATACTGAGGGTGCCAACCGGTCAGATCAGTCACATCTTGAATACTCAGCCAATTGTTGGGCATGGGAGCCAACTATCTCAGTCATGAATCAACAAACTAATTCCACCGAGAGCACCCGCGGACCAAACTGCGTGTTAACGTGATGGAGTCACAGTCTCGGAGAATATCTGCGAGGGCTCGAGCTCTTACGCGAATATGCATAGTATATGCATAAACGGGTTGAAGTCAACAAAGACCTTCATGTCAATCGCGAAAAAGGCGGCAGTGGATTGGAAGGCAGTGGGAAGGCGCCTTAGGGAGCTGAGGGGGTTTGACATGAACCAAGCTGAGTTTGCGCGACAGGTCGGGATCAGTCAGAGTCAGCTTTCACGGTACGAGAAAGGCGATAGCGAAATCGGCGGCGAGGTGCTCTTGCGAATATCTCAGAAGTTCGCCAGGAGTATCGAATGGCTGTTGACCGGAAAAGAGCCTTAATCGGGCCTGACAACAAATCCCAAAAACCTAGCGACCTTTCAAGGTTCGTTGGAGGTTCGCGAGATCGCTACTACTTCCTGCACCAGTTCCTCGGCTAAACTATTGAAGTTACATGGGTTACAGGATTCTTCCCGGCGTGCGAGCCGTAGGTTCGCGAGAAGTGTGCGAAAAGCCTTTATCGTTCACGAAGAATCAAGCAGTTACAGAGGTCAAATCCCGCAGCACTGAAAACCAATTCCGCACACCTAGGTCGCGTTCGTCGAATTTTGAGGCGATCGAAATCATCGTTTCCCCCGCGAAATACCGCCATTCGCCGCGATTCGCCGCCAAACCCCGCCACTGCAAAATATCTCCCTACCTCACAGGAGCTGTAATTGTTGGAATTCAGTTGCAGTAATGATTGAATTGCGTTGCAGTGAGTTTGAATTAGGTTGCAGTGACGTAGATATGTTTCAGCTGCTCAGGCTGCGGCGAAGTTGGCTAAGTTGACTCTGTTCGCCTTGTCCGGGTTGATGCCGTCGAAGTCACCTATCATGAGTACGACGACGATGACGATTGAAGCCCAATGACACTCTAAGCCTCTGATTCTGGATCTGATTGCCACACTGATGTCACAGCATGGAGCCTTGGTTCAATCTGACCCTCCAAGCCTAGCTAGATTGAAATAGTCGTTCTGTATTCCCAGGTCGAAGACGAGCAGCGTATGGCCGAGGTGCTGACCTGCGCTCCATCCTTTACAGACTCGTTGGGTGATCGTACCGTCATCATGCCGTGCTTCATGTGTCGGGATACCAACCACCAATTCATGGGATACGCAGTGATGAATCCGACAAGAAGCGCCATGGATATAATGAACCAGAATGCCGATCCAGATGGGTCGCGGTAACCTGTTCTGCACTGTGCTTCTTCCTTGCCATGCTTCAGCTCCTCTTGTACCAGTTTCTCTAACATTTGCCCTGGTACAAAATTCGCCGGTCACGTCAGTTCGACATCCCCATCATGTCGCCCATCATTTGGCCGTGCTCCATCATTTGGCCATGATGCATACCGCTTTCCTGGCCTTCCTTCATGCCGCCGTTCATCTGGGCAAAAACGAAAGAGCCGCCGAGAAGTAAAACAACAAAGCTGAGTTCAATTGCTATCTTTTTCATGATCTATAACCCTCCTTGGTTTTCATGAGTTATTTTCAAGTATCTTCAGAGACGCCCTTCACACGCTTTTTGTTCAATCAGGGAATCGTTTGACTAGCATAGGTTCCTTTCCACGTTTACCCATTCACTTCACTGGCGAGTCGTGAGCTCACGACTATTTCTTGGACACCTTGTTAATTAAGACGACGAGCAGGACCACCACCAGTACCCCGATCACAGTCCAAAGCCACATCCCTCCGCCCATCCAGCCATTCATTCCTCCGTGATTCATCATGAAGCTCCTTTCTTTGCGTTATTATCACCGGCCATCCCAAGGCCGAGAACGCCGCAAACTGTCTTGGCGATCATGAGTTCTTCGTCCGTCCGAATGACGCGGACCGCAACCCGGCTCGCCGCAGCGGAAATCACGCCCTCATTCGCCGCATTTCGCTTTTCGTCGAGTTTGATTCCAAGAAACCCCAGCCCATCGCAAATCCTGGCGCGGACCGGAGGCGCATTCTCTCCGATGCCACCAGCGAACACCAGCGTGTCCAGTCCACCCAACGCCGCCGTGAATGCGCCGATCCATTTCTTGACTTGGTAGCAAAACAGCGCGACCGCTTCAGTCGCCCGCACGTCCTGCGCTTCACGGTCGAGCAAGTCACGCATGTCGGAACTGGTCTCCGACACGCCGAGCAGCCCGGAATGGAAATTAACCATTTCGTTGAATTGCTTGGCGCTCATTTTTTCAGTGCGCGTCAGATACCAGACCAGTCCGGGATCGAGGTCGCCTGAGCGGGTGCTCATCGGCACACCGGCGGTCGGGGTGAAACTCATGCTTGTGTCCACGGATTTGCCGTTCCGAACTGCCGCCAGGCTTGCGCCATTGCCGAGGTGTCCGAGGACGACCCGGCCAGTCGTTGCCGCCGGATCGCCCAAGCGCACGAGTTCTTCCATTAGAAACGCATAGGACAAGCCGTGAAACCCGTAACGCCGCACCCCCTGCGCTTCGTAGCGGCGCGGGATTGGCAAGAGTTGCGCCACGCGCGGCATATCATGGTGAAAGGCCGTGTCGAAACACGCTACTTGAGGCAGATCAGGAAATCGGCGATGAAACGC
>PLBW01000015.1:8016-8221 GCA_003135475.1 Acidobacteriaceae bacterium | reverse complement strand
TCCGGCCTCGCATGCCTCGTCCGCCATGGGGATGCTGCGAGTTGTACTCCTCGATCCATTGCCGCGCCGTGGCCATAAACTCGCTGGCCAAGGGTAACGGGGAGCTTTTCCGTTTGCCTTTGAGAAAGGCCTGGTGCTCCTTCAGGGCAGCCGTGCACTGCTCGGGCCGATCCTTGGGGCCGGCTCCGCAGTAGGAGGGCCAGAG
>PLBW01000015.1:0-7992 GCA_003135475.1 Acidobacteriaceae bacterium | reverse complement strand
ACGCCACTACATTCCGGAGAGAAGTCGATGCGGCCGATCTTCTCGTAGTCTTTGCCGTTATCCACATAGAGGATCTGGGGAATTCCAAAGCTCTCAATACCGACTCGCAGTGCCGAGCTGATGGTGTGTGAGCTTGGGATGGCCGACCAGGCCGTGCCGACGATCTTGCGGGAGCGCATGTCGATCATGGCGGTCAGCCAGGGCCGGAGGGCAGCATTGGTCGATACTCCGGAAAACAGGTCGTTGCGCACCCAGACGTCATGCTGGCCATGATCAGAGACCCAGATCTGGTTGGGCACCAGCGATTCGAAGTCGGTCAGCAGGTAGGGCTCACAACGTTCCTGAAACTGTCGCTCGCCTTCCCGGCTCAGGATCAGCAACGGCTTGGGCAGCTGTTGCAGATANNAGATCGCGCAGCAAGGCCTGGTAGACCAGCCGAATCGACAACCGCTCACCCAGGTACTTGTTCTCCAGATATGCGCGGACCGCGGGATGGGCTTTGAGAAACCGCGACTTTCCCTTATCCGAGCGAACTCGGTCGACCAGACCCGCATAGCCCAGCTTGCGGTACTGTGCATACCAGTTCCAGAGAGTTCGGGTGCCGACGTGGTGCTGATCGGCGAGGTAGCCGGCGAGCGAGTTCATGCTTCGCACCGCGACTCCGCCGATGGTACGGAACGTCGGCCGGGATCGCCGGCTGCGGCTGCTGAATTCCAACAAAGGCGCAATCGCCTCCAAGCGCTTCAAGGCCTTTGCGTTCTGTCCTGCAGAAAAGTTGAGGCGCTCGGGCTCGGCAACCTCAGGCAGAGAAGCAAACAGGTTGGATTGGTTCAGATCCGAGCGAAGCGCCAGGGCCGTGCAGGCTGGTCCTGACAGCAACGGCTGCTTGAGGAATTTCAGCTGCGCTTCAACCGGCAAAGAGGACAATGCGTATTCGCGCTGGACTCGTCCGTCGCGCCTTACTTGTTTCGAGGGTCGGTGCCGCAACTGACCCTCTCTCGCCAACCGGCGCACATGCTGAGGGTGCCAGCCGGTCAGATCAGTCACATCTCCAATGCTTAGCCAATTGTTCGCCATGAAAGCCTACCGGTTCCAGAGAGATCACGGTCATGAATCAAGAAACTAACGCCGCGAGCCACCCGCGGACGAAACTGCGTGTTAACGTGATGGTGTCCAGCTTATCTGGAATATGCTCCCAGACATATTCCTATAGGAATACAGAAAAGTCAAGGCTGATCGTGAGGTGGGTCAGTGGTCAGATCAGAATGGGCGCAAAGAGTAGTCAGCCTTCGCAAAGAGTTAGGACTCTCGCAGGTACAGTTCGCCGAGCTCTTAGCAGTGACACAGGGAACCGTATCCCGCTGGGAGTCAGGAGCGAAACTACCATCAGCCGAACATTTCTTACGGATGGGAAACTCGGCCGACGAAAATGAGTGTCTTTGGTTCTGGCGGCGGGCCGGGGTGGATGTGAAGCGGATAGTGGCAGTCGCACCGCGGACATCGCCCGGTAAGTCTACGCATAAGGCATAGATCGTCACTGACAGCAGGTTCGCGGGATGTTCGCGGGACCGCTCCACGCTCATGCACCGATTCATCACATAAGTTATTTGGGTTGAATAGGTTACTGGATCCTGCCCTGCGTCCGAGCCGTAGGTTCGCGAGAATGTACGAAAAGCCTTGACCGGTTCATGAAGAATCAGTCAGTTACAAACGCCCAACCCTGCCGCACTGAAAATCAATTCCGCACGAGCAGGTCGAGTTTCGCAGAATTTGGGTGCAATAAGACCCGCGAAAACTCGCCATATCTCGCCATCTCTCGCGAAAACTCGCCACTGCCAAATAACATGGCTCCCCACACTGTGTGGAATTGTTGGAATTCAATTGCAGTAATGTTTGAATTGCGTTGCAGTGAGTTTGAATTAGGTTGCAGTGAATCGGCAGGTCAACCACAGAACCGGAGGGGTCGGAGGTTCCAAATCCTCTATGATTCCGTTGGTTGCGCGGGGCCGTCTCGTACCATTGCTCCCATCCCTGCACCTGCCCTACTGATCCCCTTCGAAGTAGAGCTTACAGCGGCGGCCTGACCGCAGCAAGCGATCAGTGATTACTCCTGAAGTGGAATGTGTTCTGTGAATACCTGAGTTGGCAGGTACTCGAACCAGAACTCCTCGCCGTTCGTAGCAGCAGCCAAGGCACTTTCGATCAGGTCGGGATTGCCAATTCCTAATGCGCGCGGATAGAGGCGAGTGACGACCGTCGCCGGAATGCGCACCGACCAACGGTGAAAGAAGTCATCCCGCCCAGCGTTCAAAATGTGACGGGTGCGAGCATCGGCTACTGTCGGTCGTGCTCCTTCGGGGTATGCGACGTAAATGAAGCCGATGTCTCCGTCAGGAATTTGTCTGGCAGCATTCGCCCACAATGACGTGACGCCACGGGCCTTTTTGGTCAGCGCTTCCTCAGTCTCGCTCCTCCATTTCAGACACAACGGGCGCGTAATCAGTTCCACGCGGATGTTCGGCGGCGAGTCGACCTCGCAGAGCAAGCCATCCCACTGGTCCTGTAATGGGTTCCAGTCAAAAGCCTCCTGCAAGTAATCCGGCGAGTAAAGCCGGGTTTCTTGAACCGTGCGAAGTTGAGGATGCGGACGGAACGCCAGCGAACCCCATCTAGTCTCAATTGGTTCACGCATATCGGCGTGCTCAACCATTGCGAGGACCGCCTCAGAGAACTCCGCAACCTCAACGGATCCTACCGGAACGGTGAAGCACGCTTCCAACGAGCCGTGGATTGCACGGTCGCGGAGTTGTGTTCGCACTGACCCATATAGAGCTTCCACGTATCTCGCTTCGGCCAGTTCGTACTTGGTAAGGCCAAGCCTACGTTTACACTCGATAGCAGCTGTGAAAGGCCCCATATCGGAAAGCTGAAAATCGGGCACTTTGCGCGACCGATCTTCAGGGACCATGGTTATTGATCGCCCTTTGCGAACACAGGCGGCACCCACCAACAACTCATACATCGTTGCGCCGACTTCTTCATCGGCCATTTCCGGCAGTGCAGCCAGTTTTCGTTCTGCTTCCGGGCCAAGTGCCCTAATCTCGCTGAGGCTATTTCCGAGCACCGCGACCTCGGGCACCAACAATGCCGCAGAGAAAAAATCCAGATCCCAACGCTTATTCAGGTGGTTCTGCGTTACTAGCAACATTCGCGCGAAGCGCTGCGGACCATCCTGCACCGGGCCAACTCCTACGCGACTCCCATTCACGAGATGCAGGGGGTTGGTCAAGAATGCCGAGTCCAGCCGATAAACCTTCGGTGCTTCTGTTTGAAGCCATTTCTGGGAAACCCGTCGAAGGCACTGCGTAAGACCAGCAGCGGCTAGTTCATCGAGATCGTGGAACCCGTCTACTTGTTCGATTTGGGCACGCCATAGCTTCTTCTCACCGTCTGGCTGAAATCGCGCGCCTTTATGCTTGGCCGGAGTCACACGTCGTCCGGATCAAGAGTGGATGGAACAGATGGCGCGCAATGTGACGATGGAAGATGCTGGTTTTCTGATCAACCGCAGGTACCTACTGCATGATCGCGATAGCAAATACTGCTCATCGTTTCGTCAGGTGATCGAAGCCGCAAGCGTGAAGACGCTGGCACGCCAATTGGCCACTTCTCCAGATTCCTGCACAGAGCCGTAAATTAGCATCCTCAACTCCACGCAACAAGGAGTGTGCTACCATCTCGGTCTTACCAATCTAAGAAAGAGGACGCTCGGGCAGGTAGAACCAGCGAACCAGTGGCGTCACTCGGGTGACCTTCGGAATGCAGCCTGGCCAGCCTGGAAGCATGGGTTTCTGCTTCCTCTAGAGCTGGTATCGCAATCAAGAAAGGATACACATGGACATTCAAAGCATAGTGGCCCAACTTAGGCACGAAGCTCGTCGTATCGAGCACGCAATTGCAGCGCTGACGGGCCTAGGTTCGCAATCCGCACGGCGCGGTCGTCCACCTAAGAGGAGCCAGGCTAAACAAGCGAGTGTCAAGCAACGTCGCCGTATGAGCCCGGCAGCACGTGCCAGAATCGGGGCTGCAAAGAAGGCCTGGTGGGCAAAGCAGAAAGGCAAATCGGGGCCCAAGAAAAGTTCGGCGGTCTCCAAGAAAACCACTGGTCGCCAGCCAATGAGTGCAGCGATGCGGAAGAAATTGTCGGCGATGATGAAGGCGCGGTGGGCGGCGCGGAAGGACTAGGCCTGCCCACAGCAACCTGCGGGGATGGCATTGTGCTTGTCTGTCGGTGGTTATCGGGCGATGGTCCTTCGTCTTGGGGCCTAGTGGCGATTAAACGAGGCCGGGCTTTCAAGAAGCTCAACCACATTTCTAGCGTTTCGGGAGGGTCAATCACCGCTGAAATGCTAGGGCTGAAGTGGAACGATTTCATTTTCAATGCTCGGGGAATGTCAAAATCCGCTCAGCTGCGAAAAAGAAGATTGGACAGCTAATTCCCCCTCAACGAGTTAGCGATTTCACTCGGGAAGACGGATCATAGGGGGCGAACTTGAAAGCTCCTCCGTTTATTCCGTAGGCTCCATACGAAAGGAATATCAATGCGCGTTAGCTGGCCGCCGGATCCAAGGCTTAGTGTACGCGATATAACTCCGTCCGGCGATGCTGCGATTCGACGTGGTACGAAGATCGCCAGCGTGCTTCCAGCTCAGTTTCTGCAGTCGTCAAGGGTTTCAGTTGAGCGGATTTTCGAGATTTCGTCGACTAAGAACAAAGTAACTCGACGTGAGACGGTTCTGCCTGTGATCGCTTTGGATGTCGAGGGTGAGCGCGATCAAGCAGCCTTGGTCGTCCTGCGACATCAGTCGGGAGCAATTACCTTTCACCCAGCTGATAGCCTGGAGAGGAGAGGAACAGGAAGCAACCTACAATTAGTTTTCCAATTCCGCATTCCGGTTCGACAAACAGAAGCAGAAGGGGGTCGCCGCGGGCTCGTTACGCAAGCGGTGAAGGCCGCCATTCTGAAAGTTGCAAAGCCGATCACCGATGAAACCGTCTCCTATATATTGCCCAGACTAGAGCAGTTGTGGGAGGAGAAAGCTTGGAAGAAGCATCGCCTTAGTGAGGGGTGGTTCCGAGTAGTTCAGCAAAGCGGGTCTGGTTTAAACCTTGTGCCAGAGGTCCCCCAATCTAATGAGCGCAATCTGCTCTTTCTTCATGGTACTTTCTCAAATGCAGTCAGTGCATTTGGAAGCTTGCAGCGTACGGATTTTTTCAAGCGGATCGTTGATCGCTATGCCGACAGAATTTATGCGTTCAACCACTTTACTGTAAGCCGGTCTCCTGAGGACAATGTGCGCCTCTTATTGGAGGCATTGCATCCTCAGAATCCTCAGAAGGTCGACGTAGTGACGCATTCGCGCGGTGGGCTGGTGGTGCGGACAATCGTCGAGGGAAGTTCGATGTTCGAGGATTTGGCCCAGCGTTTAGAAGTGGGAAGAGTGGTACTCGTCGCCTCCCCCAACGATGGTACCCCGCTAGCTACTCCCGAGCGTTGGGATAAGACCGTAGGTTGGTTCGCCAATCTCCTAGAAATCATAGATGAGTTAGGTCCCGATAATCCGTTTACGACATGTGCAGAATTCGTCTCAGAAGCCATCGTGTGGCTTGCTCATCACCTTGCTGGGGATCTTCCCGGCTTGGGGGCAATGGATGCTGCTGGAGAGACAATTTCGGAACTGCAAGCGCCCCCAGCTCCGCCAGCTCACGCGTACTCAGCCCTCGTTGCTAACTACAATCCAGACGACAAGTTGTGGAAGCGCATTGTGGATGTTGGAGTGGATCGGTTTTTCGGAGGGGCGAATGATCTCGTCGTTCCGAGCGAGGGTGGCTGGCGTTTGGACCGACAAGGAGAACAGAATGTTGACGGACCTCAAATCGGCTGCTATGGGAGAGGAGGCAATGTTGCTGCAGGCGAACAGTCGGCTGTGATGCATACTAATTTTTTTTCACGGCAGGAAACAGCGACATTCATTGCAAACGCCCTATTAGGTTTACCGCAGAATCTCCCGGAGATCAACCCCAACGCTCCTTTGCCTGATCGCCGTTTTTCCAGGTCTGCCAAAGTTCAGGTCGAAAGCTCTTCGTCCAACGAGCGTCCGCAGAAAACAACTGAATCCAAAGCCTTGCCGCTGCTATCTGCTCCAGGCTTACTGGAGGCTGGCGATGGCGAGGTTTTCTATCTCGCGATTCTTGCACAAGATCCGCAAAGACACACTGCAATGCTTCTGGCGACATTCCGCAACGCACGCGCAATGGAGACACTTCGCACCAAGGGTGGTATTGCTGGTCAGAAGTGGAGACAGATCATTGATATACAAAGGCGAATACGAGGGTACGTCAACGGTGACCCAAGAATCCAGGAGCTACCTCATGGCCCTGAACTAGTCGAACTGGGTACGCTTCTGTTCCAGGCCATGTTTCCTAGGCAGATCCGACGGTTGTACGATGTCGCGCGAGCCGCACAGCCGGATGGGCGTATTAATCTGATCTTCACTTCTATGGTGGACTGGATCGCTGACTTGCCTTGGGAATTTGTCTACGATCCAAATCGTAGGAATTTCCTCGCCACGTCTGAAGTTAACTTCACTCGCAATGTCGTGACCGCAGTCCCCGCTGATCGAATGTTGGGTAAGAGGGAGGCGCTCCGCATCCTCGTTGCTGTAGCCCAGCCGCTTGGACTTGCCCACCTGTCGGTGGACGAGGAAATTACAGTAATCAAGAGTGGGTTTAGGCATCTTATTGACAGTGGTCTCGCTGAGGTCGATGTCTTAGTCGATGCTACTCCATCTCTATTGCATCAGGCACTCGACGCAAGTTCGTATGACATATTGCATTTCATTGGTCATGGGGAATACGACTCTAAAACCAAAACAGGCTTCCTGGTATTCGAGAATGACCAAGGCGGTATCCACAAGATTGATGCTCAAGTAGTCCAACAAATTATGTGCCGTCGCAATATCCGGCTCGTCTTCCTGAATGCATGCGAGACTGGAGAAGGGGGCAGCACAGACTTCAACAGTGGTGTCGCTCCGGCTCTGGTAGCCGGTGGTATTCCAGCTGTTGTCGGCAATCAGTTCAGTGTATTAGATATTTCAGCGACAGCATTTGCACGCTACTTCTACTGGGCGCTGGCCCAAGGCAGGAGCCTGGGAGAGGCGGCACGTGAAGCCCGCATTGCGGTCAACTACTCAATCTCGGGTGAGGCGATTGACTGGGCTGTCCCAGTCCTTTTCGCACGGAATCCGGCCGACAGACTCTCGAACCGGCAGCGGTCTCCGAGCATGCCACTCATGCCGCAAACCAAGACTCGATCTGTCCGTGGGGCCTTCAATGATCGGGTTCGCGTTGCGTTATGGGACGTCCAAAAGATTGTCTCGAGCATCGACGCTATTGCTCAAACCCTGACGAACGCTCAGACCAGGTATGCATTTGAGGCCGTTTCGTTTTCTGCTCCCATCGGTACATGGCGACGTCAACAAACGGAAGATATTGCCTATATCAACGGACAGCGAGTCGTTGAGCGACTGAGGGATAAACCCAATGAACTTGGTGTAGATCGACTGATCGCTTTCACAAATTTTCCTCTTAGAGATGATCGAACCCGTGGTATCTACTCTTGGGATGATGATCCAAAAAAACAGATATCTATCTTCTCTTTTTATTTCCTGTTGGATCAGATCACCTCCACATACACAATGGAGAGAATGATCGCTAATGCCGTGGCGAGCTTCGTGGGCGCCCTTCCGGCCCACAAGAAAGGTGTGAAGACGTGTCCCTTTTACTACAATGACAAGGTGGATATCCGTTACATAGCCGGGGCTCTTCGGTTGTGTGGTCCGGATACGAGAAAGTTGATGAAAAGAGATAAGGATAGGCTGCATGCCGTCAAGGCGCTATTGGCAGCATATGGGTAGTGTTGCAAGTTTCAAA
>PLBW01000227.1 GCA_003135475.1 Acidobacteriaceae bacterium | reverse complement strand
AAGATTCTCCACCTGCACAGGGAAGGTCCATGCCGCTTCAGCTCTTTAACACGCTGTCCGGAAAAGTCGAGGAGTTCCACCCGCTGGAAGACGATCTGGTCCGCATGTACGCCTGCGGCCCTACGGTTTACGACTACGGCCACATCGGCAATTTCCGCACCTTCATCGTGGTGGACACGCTGCGGCGATTTCTGAAGCAGAGTGGCTACAAGCTGAAGCACGTGATGAACATTACCGACGTGGATGACAAGATCATCCGCAACGCCGCCGCGCTGGGTGTCAGCGTCCAGGACTACACCAAAAAGTACAAGCAGGCGTTTCTGGAAGATGCTGACGCGCTGAACATTCAGCATCCCGAATTCCTGGTGAGCGCCACCGACCACATTCAGGAGATGGCACACTTTATCAAGGGCCTTGAGGAGAAGGGCTTCGCCTACCGGACGGATGACGGCTCCTACTACTTCCGAATCGCAAAATTTCCGGAGTACGGCAAGCTCTCGAAGAAGGATTTCGCCGGGATGAACGATGGCGCGCGGGTGGATGTGGACGAATACGACAAGGACAATGCCCGCGACTTCGCGCTGTGGAAGGCGCCGAAACCGGGCGAGGCGCAATGGGAGACCGAGATCGGCCCCGGTCGCCCCGGCTGGCACATCGAGTGCTCGCAAATGTCGATGAAATACCTCGGCGAGAGCTTCGACATTCATGCCGGGGGCGAAGACCTCATCTTCCCGCATCACGAAAACGAAATCGCGCAATCGGAGGCGCTGACCGGAAAGCCATTCGTGCACGTTTGGGTGCATGCGCGGTTCCTGTTGGTGGAAGGCGAAAAGATGGCCAAAAGCGCGGGCAACTTTTTTACTGTCCGCGATCTGATTCTGATGGGGCATAAGCCATCGTCCATCCGCTTTCTGCTGATGTCGGTCCCTTACCGCAAACAGCTCAACTTCACCTTCGACGGGCTGACCCAGGCGGCCAATTCGGTTGAGCGTCTGCGCAACTTCAAGCTGCGGCTGGAGACTTCGCAGTTCGCCGACGACGGCAATGTGATCATTGCCGAAATCGCGGAGAGGACTTCGGCCGAAATGCGCGCCGCCTTGGACGACGACTTGAACACGGCGCGCGCGTTGGGCGCCGTTTTTGACATGGTGAGGGACGTAAACGCTGCTGCCGATGCCGGGGAAGTCCGGAAAGCCAACGTACCTCAACTGCTCAGAGTTCTCGAAGAATTCGAAGAGATCTTTGCGGTGCTGAAGGACGACGATGCCGCCAAGGTGCGCGCAACCGTCGAATGGGCAAAGGCAGAAGGCCTGGAGGACAAGATCAGCCCGCAAACGGCCGAGCTTGCCAAAGCTGCGGCGCTCTCCGACGCCGAGGTCGAACAACTCGTTGCCGAGCACTCGCAAGCGCGCAAGAGCCGTGATTTCGCCCGCTCCGACGCTATCCGCGCGCAGTTGTCGGAAAACGGCATCATCCTGGAAAACACCAAAGACGGGGTGCGGTGGAGGAGGAAGTAGCGTCACACCTCCGATTCCAGTTCGGGCAATCCTACCGATTGTTCGCCCGGTTCGCGGCGGTGGACTTTTGCCGTCGTCACCAACGCCACGGCGGCAATGATGACTACGCTCCCGGCAAATATGTATCCATCGAAGCGCTCGCGCAGCACCAGCCATCCGAGGAAAACCGCGACGATGGGATTCACGTAGGCGTACGTCGCCACCTTGTGCGTGGATACGTGCTTCAGCAACCAGATGTACGCCGTGTAACCGACCCACGACCCGAAAACCACCAGGTAGAGCACCGCCATCAGCGCGCGGGAAGTCAGCACAATGCGATGTTGCTGACCCGTCGCCAACGCGACCAGGGTATTGCCGATCGCGGCAAAGGACATTTCCCAGCCGGTTGCGGTGATTGGGTCAACTTTCATTTGCCACTTGCGCGACAGCACCGAACCGATGGCCCAGCTCATGGAAGAGAACAACAGGGTGAACGAACCCACCAGTTGCATGGTGCCGAGCGTCTGGCGGTCCGCAAACTTGGGCCAGAAGAGAATGGCAATGCCCGCGATGCCCAGCGCCAGCCCGATCAAACCGCGGCGCGAAAGCCGGTCTCCACGGAAGACGAAGGTCTCCAGCACCATAAACCAGATCGGCGTAACCGCTACGATCAGCGCTGCAAGTCCCGTAGGCACCCATTGTTCTGCCCACGCCAGACCTCCATTGGCGGCAACCAGTAGCAAGCACCCGATCGTCGCCAGCCGTATCGCCTCGTTCAAGCTGATGCGAATGCTGCGGCCCAAGGCGGCACATGCCGCCAGCATCAGCGGGCCGGCAATCAAGAATCGCAGAGCACACATCACTGCGGGTGGAAGATGCTCGTCGTCGGCAATTCCGATTGCCAGATAGGTCGAGCCCCAGAACAGGTACACCAAGACAAACGCGACGATCACTTGCAGCCGGTGATGGCGATCGGTGGTCATAAGATGGCCGCAGCCGACATCAGCTTGCCGCGCTCTGGCGTCGCTCTAGGCGGCCGGCTTTTGGTCCTGTTTGCGTAAGCGACGTCCTGTAATCAAGACATAGTGGACGCCCGAAATGGTCGCGAACGTAAAGGTTGCGTAGAGAAAGAGCGTTTGCAGGTACACCACCCAAGGCATGTGCAACACTTGCGCCAGAACAACGAAGAACACTGCGGCGATCTGACAACCCGTGTTCAGCTTGCCATAAATACTGGGCCGAAAGTCGCGAAACCCGACCGTCGCATACAAAACCACGGCGGTGGCGACAATGCACAGGTCGCGGCTGAACACCAGGATGGTGTACTTCCACGGGATCTTCTTGACAAACGAAAGCACCAGAAACAGCGAACTCAGCAGCAGTTTGTCGGCGATGGGATCCAGATATTGCCCGAGCATGGTTTGCTGGTGCAAGACACGCGCCAGCAGTCCGTCGAGGGCGTCACTGAGTGCGGCCGCGACCAGAAGACCGAGCGCCCAAGTCCATTGCCCATCGAACACCGTAATGATGACAAACGGGATGAAGATCAGGCGCAGCAGTGTGATCTGGTTCGGCGCAGTCCAGAATTGGCTCTTCACGCGGCTACTCCGAAAAACAGGTCTGCTACTCCCAGATGTTCCACGCGCACCTTTCCGGTGGTCTCCAAACCTATCTTGGCATCGCTGCCGGGCGACTATCGCGACCCGGCATGCAAACCAAGCTCAACCCGCTGCCTCCTCGATTCTGACGGCTTTGTCTCCGGCTGGCAACCCAGTAACGGAATTTCCCAAAGCACGGTGGCGTGCTCCTTTCTCCCCAGCACGACTTCTGGTGATGCGCATCACAACGGCAGGGACCAGAAACCAGTAGAGTCAGCCTTGTCGGAGGCGTACTCGCCTCATGGTGTCGCTGACCAAGTTCGTCATCCGCAGTCTGGAATTCGTTAGTCGTCTCTTACCGGCGCGCAAGCCCAAACATCTGCTGACCGGCAAACGCGGCGAACTCGAGGCATACCTGCACTTGCGGGACCTGGGTTACAAAATCGTTGCCGCAAACTTTCGTGTGCCCTATGACCGGGGTGAAATTGATCTGATTGGATGGGACGATGGCATCCTCTGCTTCATTGAGGTGAAAACCCGAACTAACGTGGGATTAGCGCCACCCGTGACGGCAGTCGATCGGAGCAAGCGGCGGCACATCCTGTCGGTCGCTCGCCGATATGTTCGTCGCATCCCCGGCGACCGGCCACCGCCGTGCCGTTTCGACATAGTCAGCATTATTCTGGAAGGGGACGATGGCAAACCGCAGATCACGGTGCACAAGGGGGCCTTCTCCTGGGACACCGATAGGCCACGAAACCACTGGCATCGAGACTTTCGCGATCGGCACTTCTGGCGGCGAAGAAGATGACCAACCTAGGGATTCATGTTGGTTTCTCTGCAGTTTCGGATGATGGAATACGCCTCTTCGATCTGATAGCTGCTTGCGGATCGTAGCAATCGCGAACTTGCCCACATCGCGCCAGCCCGCTAGAATAAAGTCCGTCCCACCGCGTAGGCGCGTAGCTCAGTTGGTTAGAGCGCTACCTTGACACGGTAGAGGTCAGGGGTTCGAGTCCCCTCGTGCCTACCATTCAACTTACTGAATCTGCTCGGTAGGCGTTGCCAGCCGTTCGAGATTTCCTTCCCACTCGTCAACATTCGTCAACAGAATTTCTGAAAGTTTCTCGACTGCTGCCCGCTGCTGTGTCGGCAGCGGGATGGTGTAAATCTCCAACGTGGTGGAGAGTTTCGTGTGTCCCATCTGAGCCTGCGCTTCTCTGAGTGAACCGCCTGCCGCTTGGAACCAGGTGGCGTGAGTTCGGCGCAATGTGTGCCAGCTCAGCCACGGCGCTCCGATCGCGCGGCCTGCGGGTTTCAGGAAACGATGTAGCAGGTTGGTATCGCTGTGCGGCTTCCCGCTTCGCGTTCGGAAGGCCAGCATCTCTCGCGACCATTGCCCAGAATCCCTCTGGAAGCGCATTAGCGCCTCTCTGAGCGATTCCGGCATCGGTAGGGTACGTCTGCTGCCTTTCGTCTTGGGAGAGCCAATCTGCCCGCGATAGCACGCCTGCTCTACCCGAATCTCGCCGGCGGCGAAATCCACGTCTCCCCATCGGAGTCCGAGAATCTCCCCCACACGCAATCCGGTAAGCAGGGCCAGATGTACCATCGTCAGCACGGGATCGTGGAGCAGCGTCAACAACCGTCTTGCTTGCTTCTGCGATAGCACCTGCTTGAGACGCACGGGTTTCTTCTCTGGCAGCTCCACCGCACTGGCGGGATTCTCGCCCGTGAAGTGCTGCCACTTCTTCGCCGTTGCGAAAATCTTGGACATGAGATTCCGCAGATGATCTGCTGACTCCCAGCCCAGACCGGACCCCATCTTCTGCAACGCGAAGCGTTGCAGGTCGAGGGTTCCGATGTCGCAAAGGCGACGCTCCCCGAAAGCAGGGAGCAAGTGATTGTTGAAAGTGCGGCGGTACCGCTTTTGAGTCGAGAGCTTGAGCGAGGGAAAGGCATTGGGAATGAAAAGCGTTTCCACGAACCTCCGCAGCGTGATCGCGTGCTGAGGCTGTAATGCGCCTATGTTGAGCGGTCGCAGATGTTCCTCGGCCTGCCTGCGGGCCTGCCGAAGTGTCAGCTCGCGCACAAAGCCCAGAGTCTTGGAGCAGAGCCGACGTTCTATCTGTCCATCTTCCCTGAGCAAATCCTCTCGCCATAACAACTCCCAAACCGGATCGCGGCTGCCGCGCTTGCGAATACTTCCCTTTTGAAAGCGACGACGAGCCATTTCTTGCCAGCCTCCAATCAGGCTTGGCTCTCGTTGCTTTTCCGCGATGAGAAGTATAGTCGTCATCTGGTTGCACGTCACGCAACTAATTGCGCGGTGACGCTCTTGCGATAAAAGGCGAGGAGTTGTTCTCTGCTCACGCCCGTTTGCGGACTTTTCACCTCGAAGAACAGCTCCAGGCGCTTCAAGTTTCGACTGGCGTTCGCGGGGTCCATCTGCCGAATTAACTGCCGCGCACGGTGCAACCCGTGCTCATTCACGAGCCGCTGCACTTCCTTGCCCGCTAGCGTCAAGATGCAGTTAGTCGTGATTTGTTCGCTCGGCAGAGAGGCACGCGGGAGTATTTCAACGGGCACGAACGGATCAAAATGAGGGAGGTTTACAAGTTGCGATAGAGTGCGAATGTTCCCTGGAACTTTGCCGCCAGCGATCTGCCGTTCAACGCGGGTCAAGATCGCATCCGAAGACGTGTGACATGCTTCCTCGAACGTCAAGATTTCAGCGTCCGGGCTGGTTCGCCGCGTCAACCGCTTGTGCTGTTCCTTCCGCTCCGCGATTTTGTTATAGACACGGAAACAGTTTGGCCGCTTGCCGAAGTACAGAGTCTCCCCTTCGCCTTGCGAGAGGATCATGTACTCGCCTATTTCTGCCCTCCTCCTCTTCCAAAGGACACGCATGTGCGTACGGAACCAGTCCACGGGAATGTCGGGAACGTCTGCCGCGAGGTCAATACGCATGACTTCGAGCTGCTGCACTCCCTGTGGCTGCAACCGGGAAGTGCTCGACTTCCGGTAGGCAATCGGTATCTCGAAAACCCGCTCGATTTCAGCCAACCACTCGCTATACGTGCTCATACCTGTGTCGATCAACTCCACCTTGTGACTGTGGCCTTTCTCGCCCTGCTTTTGGTGACGCAATCCCATGTGCAATATCATTTCGTGTCCAAAGGGTCGCAAGTCCGCCGTGCTGCCGTAGTACGGGGACGAATGCCAATACTTCGGGTCTCCGCGAGTGTCGGCGTACACCTTCCCAAACTCTGGAGTGAGCCGCGCGTCTGCCGGAATCCGCACGTCGAGCTTGTCAACCATCGAAGACAAGGATTTCCTGTGCCACTCGTAGGCGGCTTTCGCACGTCAAATTGACACTTGTTGCAGGCTGTTAGACCACGCCTGCAACGCACGGTCCGTAAGCGACCGAAAGACCCGAGGAGGGGCTGCTGCCCCTCCTCGGAACCTCCCCGGCCCCTTTTGCGGCTGGAGAGGGGTTGGTTGTGGAGAGCGGCCCCTGGTTTTCGGCCAGGTGTTACGGGTGTTGGTTGCTCCAGCCCCAGGGCGAGAATGGGCACACTCGGAGCCTGGTTTCAGATTCAACCGCACGCGCCGCTCGCAGATGAGGCGGTGGGCGAAAAAAATTAGTCCTCTTCGCCCTCCTCCTCTTCCTCTTCTTCGCCTTCTTCGTCGGGTTCCTCGTACATTTCTTCGTAGTCCCCGATAACATCTGCGATTTGGTCGAGCTTCGCTTGCAGGTCTTCGACCTCCTGCTCCAGCTCGGCTACGCGGTCCTGTAACTCCTGCTTAGTTAGCCCTCTTGGCATCCTCTCTCACCTCCCCTCCATGCGTGCGACGTGAGCATCTTTCTCGCCCACGTTGCGACTGTCGCGCTTTCGCGCGCGAACAATCTGTGATTGTGGAACCCGAAGGAACTGAGCAATTCTGCGGCGGTGGCGCGCGCGCAGTCTTACGCGCTCGTTCATTACTCGCGATAACTGGCCGGAACTCAGGCCGATGGCTTGTGCGAGTTTTTTCTGCGAGAGTCCCTTCTTAACCAACAGCACCTTTAGCTCGATGAGCACTGTCTTGCCTCCCTACGAAAACTGTTGAATGTGTTGCGCACCCTGATGCACAATGCGATCAAACCATAGAGAGCACGTTTCTGATGCCAGCGAAAGTAGCCACAAGGCCTCCGAAAGAAGATGAGGTTCTGTTCATGGTGTCCCGTTTACTCGCTGTGGAATCAGCGATTGAGTCGTTGCGAACGAGTAAGACGAGGTATCACCGTAAAACTGTCCCTTTCTTGATGAACCACATTGAGCAACAGTCCGCATCGATTAGCAGCAGCCTCCATTTGATAGCGGCAGTGAAATGTCTGACTGAAGGGGAAACAGAGGAATCCGTGCAGGCGTACAACGAAACAATTCCGGCTGTGCTCGCGCACACGCAAAGTCTCGCGCTGAGGGAGAACCTCTTGGAATCCTTGCGCGGCCTGAAAATACCTGGAAGGGCTGTATGTGCCCGATGCGGAAAACTGTTCCCGCAAGCGGAAGCGGAACACGGCTGTTGCAACAGTCAATGCAGAAAAAAGATGCTGGACAGCAGCTATTACAAGCAACGTCAGCAGGCGGTCTCAAGTTAGCGTTTCTTAAGGAGTCTCGTGGTGCAAGGAACGCCCGGTTTGCGCCACTTCCGGCGGCGTAGTAAAGCAGGTTGCAGGGAATCGGGAGGAAAAACTGCACAGCATAGTGAACAAAAGAGGGTTTCAGGACGGAAAACTGCACACCGTAGTGAACAAAAGAGGGGTTTAGAGACTTTCGCCTAACGTACTGTACCGTAGTCCGTAACGTACTGTACTGAGCGGGGCGATTTCGGCAAATTTGAAATTCAACGTGGTGCCGATTGTTGACGTAATATCGCCATAGCACAAGTTACAGCGCAGGGCGTTCCCGATTCGGGATGATGAGTGTAATCGCCTGTTATCGCCAGCAATCACAGATTTCCATCACAAACCGAGGTAAGCTGGACACGATCAGTCGTCTGCAAAATGTATGTCTACTCCGAAAAGACGCGATGCCCGGTGTGTCAAGCAAGGGTTAACTTGGAACAAGTCCGGCTGCTGCAACCCTTCGTGTGTCCAATCTGCGGCGCTGAGCTGCAGGTCGTAGATGGCTACCTGAGAACGCTGCGGATCATCAGTTTTGTTCTCGCGTGGCTCTTGCCGCTTGCCTTTGGCGTAAGAAATGTCTTGCTCCTGTTCATCCTATCGGTGCCACTGTACGGAGTGATGTTGGCTCTGTTGGTTTACCTCGTTAAACACTTCTTTCCGCCAAGATTGGTGCGTCACAGTCGCAGCGATGGTTCGATGCTAGGACTCCGGGATCCGGACACCGACAATCGGAGACCGCAGCATACATCTGGCGGTGCTAAATAAGGGGTTTTGAAGGATTGCTGTTGTAACATCCCCATTTCACAAGTGATCGGAGCCGCAGCGCCCGTTACGGATTGGTTGTGTAATGGGCTCCCTTGAAAAGAGCCACAACTCCACTCCGGAGTGCAGTTCATCGAGCGAAGCCAGCCCCCTGGTGCGAGGATGAACAGATTACCAGGCAGGCTCTAGACATCGCCTGAACGTCAAATCTTCCCGGTCAATTCCATTGCCGTCTGCCGGTTGTAACATTATGGAATGCGAAGTCGGAGCGCCTGTAATCATGACGAACTTCGATGCCTTAATCAGTTCGAGCTGATTCGGAAATACACGTGTATGCGCTGCGGCGCGGTTATGATGTGCGACTGCGACAGGTTGATCGGCGAAAGGTTTCTGTCACATCAGCTTGACCAGGGCACTGAGCTCGAAACAGGGCGAACAATTCCAGTTACGGCGGGATTCCAACCCTCTATTTGCCGCGAATGCCGTGGACTTCCCGCAGAGGCTCATCCCCTTGGATCGATTCCCGGCCGGACCACCAAGATCCGGCGTTACTATTGGCGTGAGCTTGCCTTCCGTGAGATGGAACTGCTCGATGAGTTGAGCAAAGCTCGCAGTGTCTTGCCCGGCGATGACAGCGGGTCCCAGGGTGCGGTAGTTCGAAGGCAGGCTGCGGAACAGGCTCTGCTGGAGATCAAACAGGTACATGCGACGGCACCAAAATATATTTTCCGCGAAAGCTCCCAAGTCGAGATTATCCAGAAGTATGAGGTCGAGGTTCTTAACCTCCATGGAGAATACCTCACACGCTCCAGTCAGCCTGCGCGACCTTCACTGCTGCATCGAATACTTCATCGATGGTGCCTTCGAAGGTGGCTGTTTTGGGAGCGTGCGCTATCGCGGCGGCGGACACCAGTAAGAATAAGGTGAGAACTGCTGCGACCGCTTTTAGCTTCATCGTTTCTTTTCTCCGGCACCAGTAATCCACGGCAGCGGGATAATATCAATCCCTCTTTCTGGTAAGGCGAGCACAGTGTCACTTTTTCGGGATTGCCGAAAACTCGTCAACAACTCGTCAACAAAACTGCTCTGTTTTTCGGGGTCCGGAACGGAGTTTCGGCGGAAAAGCAACAGAAAGCAAGCAGTTTAGGTGTCTGACCTCATTTTTGACACGGCGGAGGTCACACCAAATTTAACTAGCAGAGTATTTCCGGTCTGGGATTACTTGCGATAACGCCTGATTTCGTCAATTGTCGCAATTGCGCTACGATCAAGGACGAACTCCGAGCGTATTTGGTTCCGAGGGAAAACTGATGCCCTTGCTCGTCATGATGCTGCTGCTTGGCTCTTTCGCCGCACTCTGGGGATTCTTGGCGTGTTTCTGTCCAGCCAGGTTCCGTCGATTGGTTGATTTGCTCAGCTTTGGTGCTGATTGGAGTGCGCTTTCCTCCCCGCCCAAATTCTTAGCCAAAACCGTAAACGGGCTTAGCAGGGCAGCGGGATTTATTATTTTTCTAGTGAGCTGTTGGTTCGTCTACATGGCGGCATGGTTGATCTATTCGGACTTTATCCGTCGCGGAATGATCCATCGTTAAGGGTGGTCTTCGGCTTGGTTGTTGTAACATCGCCATTACACAAGTGATCGTGCTCAACATTCCCCCCTTTCGGAGTTGGTGGTTCCAATTGGACAGGAAAACTCGTCAACAACTCGTCAACAAAACTGCTCTGTTTTTTGGGAGTTCGGAACGGAGTTTTGGCGGAAAAGCAACAGAAAGCAAGCCATTTAGGTTACTGACCTCATTATTGACACGGTAGAGGTCAGGAGTTCGAGTCTCCTCGTGCCTACCATTCTTTTCAATCACTTCCGCCGCGACCGTGAATCCAGAATCGCCTTTTGTGTCGTTCTTTGTGTCGTAACCCTGCCTTTCACTCCCTCTGGACAGGGCATCCAAGGCTTGCCGCTTCGCTTCCATCCGAACGTGGGAGTAACGCGCCAGCATTCTCTGTGAGACGTGCCCGGCAACGCTCATGATCGTCTGATCGCTGGCTTGCGACTCCGCCAGTTCGGTGATTGCGTGGTGACGTAGATCGTGGAACCGGAGTCCAGGTATCCCCGCTGCTTTCGTTAACTGCCGCCAAGCAGAGCGCCAGCTCTTCATCGGCTTCGTCGGGTCGATGTGTTCGTTCTCGCAAGCCGGAAAGAGAAAATGCTCCGGCTCGGTGCCGTTAAATGGCTGAGCCCTCTCTCTCAGTTCACGGATGGCCGCGAACGCTGCATCGTTAATCGGGATTGTCCTTTCGCCCGCTTCCGTTTTGCTCTTACGAACTGAAAGCACGCGAGTCAGCAGGTCAACGTCTCGCCAGCGCAGATTTTTGATCTCGCAACCCCGCATTGTCGTATTGAGCGCCAGAATGCCCGCCAAACGCGCATTGTGCCACCCTGGGCGGCTCTTCGCCTTCGCCAGTAGCTTTACCTTCTCCGGGTGAGCCAAGGCCCTGCCAATCGACCGGGGCTCGCGCAAGGGCTTGATCTCGGCTCCAACAAGATGCCATCGCTTCGCTTTCTTCATCATCCGGCGGATCACACCCATTTCCATGTTGATAATGGCTGGTCCCACACCCGCTTGCACGCGCCATTCTCGGAAGCTGACGAGATTCTCGGTAGTGATTTTCTGGAGAGTTTGCGCTCCAAAGAAGCGCCTCGGTTGAACAAGCAATTGTTTCTCTTTCTTCTGGCTTGCATCGGACAGGTCCAAGCGCCGACCCTCGAGAAATCGGTCAGCGGCCTCGCCGAAAGCCAGTCGCCCGAACTGCTGACTCACTGGTGCGAGTTTGCCCTGTGAGGCTTGCGTTATGAGTTCTTTCTCCCGCGCTTGCGCCCCTCGCCAGTCGCTGGTGTCGAGGCTCTGACGGAAGCGTTGTCCATCTACGAAGAAATGTGTGTGCCACGTCTTACCGCGTTTTACGAGGGCCATTATCCTTGCTCCCTTTCTTTGTCGCTTTGCCGGCGAGGCTCTTCTGATTCTTCTTTGCACGATTCTCGTTCCACCAATTGCGGGCGTGTTCTCGCTGCTTCTCGGCTTTGCATATCTCGGCATCGCAGACGCTTTGGTCCTTCCTCTTTGCGATGAAATAGGGAGTGAGGCAGTTGGGGTTTGCACAATATTTTAGGTGGCCCCAGTGTTCAAAAATCCCCTGAATTAGCATTGCTCGGACGTTCCTCGGCTCCGGTACGAGTCTGCACGACAAGAGGGAGCATCTGAACGGAATATCGACGCTCGAAGGCGGCAATTTTGCTAGGTCAAGAAGGTCTTGCTCGTCGAATATCTCGCGAACTATTGACGCTCCCGACACGGACGCGGCAAGGTCGCGGTCTAGAGACTTGCGAGTTTCTTCTTGCTCTGCCGAAGATCGCCACCGAAGCCATTTGTTGAGGGTTTCTTCCGCGGAAAGCTCGTCCGCGGAAACCTCGGTCGCGGAAACCCGTTTGCGCTTAGAGTTTGTGGGGTGCCCGGCGAGCCAAAGTCTTCGTGCTTCGTCAATTCGCCATACAATCCTCAGCTGATCGCGAAGCTCGATTAGGTCCTGAGGCGACTCGGGCCAAAGAAACCGCCTTTGTTGCCAGAACCAATTGATCGCATCTTCTCCGCGCAAGTTTGCGAGATCAACCAGGAGTCGCTGTCTTATCGGGTAACCCTTAGACAGGATGCGATCGTCAGCCCACCGCAAAGTCGTCTGCACCAACGCTCTCAGCAGCGCGTCGGAGCCTCTTAGCTCGGAGTCCTTTGCCTCGTCCAGCGCGCTTACTGGGGCACTAGAGAGTTCGGGTTTTCTTGGCTGCGCCATCATCGACTCCGCTCACTTTACGACTAGATATTTACAACTACTAAAGTATTATAGAGCTGTCTTTTGGAATATGCAAGCGGAAAGGGAGATTTCGATGGAGCCGAACGAACAGATAGCGCGACTGGTGGATGTGAACGAATTGGCGAACCTCTGGCGAGTATCGCCGCACACGATTCGCGCTTGGGTCCAGCAGAAGCGCCTGGCCCCGACGAGGATTTGCCGACGCCTTCTTTTTCACCCAGACGAGTGCGCCCGTTTCTTGGCTGCTGGGAACCGCGACGCCCAAGGTGAGTGCCAATGAGCGCCGTTGCGAGCCTGCGTAGCGCGCGTCGCGTTCCCTGTACGAAGGCACATACATCGCCAGAAAAGGCCAGTGGCTCGTGGACGATGGTTTCTATCACCCCGGCTGAAGAGGCGGAGGTGTAGCTATGGCGGCGCCAGCAGCGCACTGGAATGAGAAGCCGACACACATCATGATGCCCAGAAAAGAGCCGCAAAGAGAGCCCGCTATACGCCGCTTAGCTGAGCGGGGGTTTCGGTTGTTCCCGGTGGCAGCTCGGGAGAAGCGGCCACTCGTTGCTGAATGGCCCGAGAGAGCGACCTGTGATCTCGAAGCTCTGGGGGCGTGGGGTCTTCAGTTCCCCGGGTGCAACTGGGGTCTGGCGTGCGGTCCTGGCTCCGGCGTGTTCGTTCTTGATGTAGATGGCAACGAAGGTGCGGCATCGTTGATCGGACTCATCAAAGATCATGGACACGAATGGACAGACACGCTCAACGCGAAAACAGCACGAGGATCCCACTTCTACTTTAGCTATCCCGCTGACGTAGTAATCCGCAACAGCGCAAGCAAACTGGCGCGGGGCTTGGATGTGCGTGGTGAGGGTGGTTACGTCTTGGTTCCGCCGTCGGTGCATCCTGACGGCACGATTTATTGCTGGGCTGGCGCCAGGGAGGATGCACAAATCCTGCCCGCTCCGGCGTGGTTGCTGGACATGCTGACTGCGCCTGTACAGCGGATGGGCCAAGTGCCAGTCGGCGGCGGCGACAGCATTCCACAGGGGCAGCGTAACGCGGAGCTTGCTTCGATCGCCGGGGCGCTGCGGCGCCATGGAGCGATGCCCACGACCATCCAGGCAGCGCTCCTGGCTGAGAACACGGCCCGTTGCAGTCCGCCACTGCCGGAGTTAGAGGTCCGCGAGATTGCCAAGAGTGTCTCGCGATACGCGCCAACACCGGGGCCGACGAACGACGAGTACGAAACGGCTGCCCTGTTGGAGGACGTGCGGAATTTTATCTGTCGGTTCGTTCTGATTTCCGATCCTCAGGCCACGGCACTGTGCCTGTTTACTCTCTACAGCTACGCTGCGGAACAGTTTGAGTGCGCGCCGTATCTACAGGTCACATCTGCGGAGAAGCGATCTGGAAAGAGCCGGCTCTTGGAATTGCTCGCGCTAGTGGTCAGTCGTCCGTGGTTGACTTCTCGAACCTCCGCTGCCGCGCTGGTTCGCAAGCTGAATTCCGGGCACCCCACATTGCTGCTGGATGAGTCCGACGCCGCGTTCAGCGGTGAGCGTGAATACGCGGAAGCCTTGCGTGGCGTCCTGAACGCAGGGCATCGCAAGGGCGGAAAAGCCTCGCTATGCGTGGGCCGGAGTTGCGACATCAAAGTCGTGGATTTCGATGTTTTCGGACCGAAAGTCATCGCCGGTATTGGCAGGTTGCCCGATACGGTTGCGGATCGTGCAATTCCTATTCAGCTTCTGCGAAAGCGCCCCAGCGAAAACGTTGAGCGGTTCCGTCCGCGGCTGATCGCACAGGACGCCGCTGATCTTCGAGACCGACTCACACAGTGGGCAACCGAAGGCCGTTTAGAAATTCTGCGGCGGGCCTTTCCCAAACTGCCCGAGGCTCTGTCCGACCGCCAACAGGATGTTGCCGAACCGCTGCTCGCCGTTGCCGACCTCGCCGGGGGCGAGTGGGGCATCGCCGGCCGCAAGGCCCTGATAGACCTCTACGGCGGCACGGCTGCAGCCGATGACAGCCTTGGCGTTAAGCTCTTGTCCGACATCCGCGTTGCTTTCGATGGACGTGACCGTCTGGGTTCAAAAGAACTCATAGCCCTGCTCGTCGAGATGGAGGGGAGCCCTTGGCCTGAGTTCAATAAAGGGCGGGAGCTTACCGCCAACACACTTGCGCGTCTTTTGCGACGGTTCGAGATCGCACCACGAACGATCCGCGGCGAGACGGATACGAGCAAGGGCTATCTCCGCGCCTTCTTCGAGGACGCGTGGTCGCGCTACCTGGACCCCACCCCCTCTTTTCCGGCATGTTCAAACGTCACATCGTCACAACCTGTGCGAACACTGGAGGAAACGCAATTTCCCGAAACGTCACACGCAACCCCAGTTACGGTTTCAAGGAGTGAGTCGGAGCCGCTATTCAAAGGGGTTGTGACTCCTGTTACCGTTGAAGGCCCCGTACAAGCGACACGTACCACGAAAAACGTCGTGATAGGGGAGTTATGACGGCGCCAGAGCTGCTCACCACAATCGAGTCCATTGGCGGCGTCCTGAGCCTGAATGGCGACCGTATCCACTACGAGTTGCCGGAAGACGCTGCGCCCATGCTCGACGTGCTGCGCCAATGCCGCGACGAGGTTGTCCGACTGCTTCGGGGGCGTGACGGCCCGCAGGTCTGCAGGAGGAGCCATCCCGACCTATATGCAGTCGCGCTGGAAGAGGCGGCGCACGCTGGCCCTCCGCCTATGCCACCCGGCGTAACGCTGCTGCAGTGGGCACCTTTGAGTCCACCGATCGCAATTGAAAGTTGGGCAGTAGTGAACGATGTCCCACAATTCGTACAAACCACCCTTAGCCAGTTGCAAGCCGCAATTTCTGGCGAAAACTGGCTAGATGGAAATCGGTCAATCCGCGACTTGGTTGACCGCCTGGAGCAGGTGGGAGTGAAGGTTAGCGTTGAGGAGAAGTGATGAAGACGAAAAATCAAACTCGCATCAGTATTGGGAGTCCAGTCAATCGCGGCCGGCATGAGCACCAGTGCCGACGGATCTACCGACCAAGTGCTGAAATAGGCGGGGAAGTTTGCCCACTGGCCGCGGGGAGGATTTGGGCAGGTTTTGGGGGGTAAGAACCGGATGCAAGGTCGCCCGAATATGCTAAGCCAACGACAACTGTCCTCCGTTGCCACTCACGTCGGAAATAATACCGAAGCCGCGAGGGCGGCGGGATACAAGAATCCCGAACGCTCCGCTCCCAGGCTGATGGCGATTCCGGCCGTCCGCCAAGCGATCAAGGAGAAACAGAAAGCGATCATCGAGGCTTCTGGTGCCAAGATCGGGCGGCATCTTACCAAGATAGATGTTGTGGCCCGGCTCTCGAACTGGCCAAACTACCGCCAGAGCGCACCAGACACAATCTCATGGGCCAACTGAAGGCGCTGGAGGCAATTGCCCAAATCGAAGGGTTCTGGCCGCAAGAAGCAGCAGGGCCGGGATGAGCGGCCCAGGGGTTACAAGGTCACAAGGTGGCCGTCGGTCAGTTCGAGCGCGAGCACGGAAAGGTTGAGCGAACTAACCGGCAAGTCATTCTCATGGCGAAACCAAGGCGGCCGCAGGAGGTCGTAGAGCCCACGAAGCCGAAACCCTACGCAATCTTCCCGGCCTGGGACCAGCGGTTGGTTGTAGGGCAGTCGACCAGCACAGGTACGGCAACAAACATGGCAATCAGCGTAATCGGCTCTATTATCATGGCACTGTCATGTTCCCACGTCTGTTGGACTTAACCCATTACCGTTCAGTGGCTTACGCCACTATCAACGTCTCCAGCGGCATACCCTTCTATCACGGCATAGTGATGTTCCCTTTTCGCTGATTCTGGCGCGATGGGGATGCGGGTGTACATCGGCACGACATCAGGCGGTGAGACCCTCCAAGGCTCGACCATTGGCACGGCATCGTTCATTCAGTCAACGGCATTGACCGCTGGCGCGGCTCCGCCGACCACCTACAACACCATTTGCAAGATTGTGGCCAACGACGCCATGTACCCGCTGGGAACCGGATACACGGTCGCCCTGACAAACGCGGCCGGCAACTCCCTGCCAATTGTTGCGGTTGCGAGCCTATTGGAGCAGGCAAACTCGAAGCGTAGAGGTGATGCAGTGAGCGAAGAAACAGCCAAAGCGAGCGCAGAGAAAATCCTGTACCGGGTGCAGAAGATCAACGGCGACCTATCCGACCTTTCCATCGTCCGGTCGGAGGAAGAGATGAGTTGATGATGTCTTCGCTGCCGTCCTCGTAGGTAACAGCGAAAGCGATCTTCGGCTCGGTTTCTGCGGATTTTGTCTTGGTAACGTGAAGGAGTTGGACCCCCGCCCAGATCAATTCCAATACCCTAAACACGACGGCCAACACTGGAACCCTGGACACCGCGGCAGTGGCGCTTCCGACATTCCCTGCTGCTCAATCACGACGGGAACATGACGTACAAATATATCGGCGATCAGGAGTATTTCGACACCGCCGACGAAGTCGATTGGGAACCGCGGTACAACATCGCACCATCGCAGAGCGTCGGCATCATTCGCCGAGATCCGGCGCAGCCAGAGCGCCGTTTCTCGCTGGCACGTTGGGGCTTGATCCCGTACTGGGCGAAGGACGCCGGCATCGGTTACAAACTGATCAACGCGCGGTCAGAGACGGTCGGCGGCAAGCCCGCGTTCCGGGAGGCGTTCGAGAGCCGCCGCTGTCTGATTTCCGCTGACGGGTTTTACGAGTGGAAGCGGGCGGAGAAGGCCAAGCAACCCTTCCATTTCGGCCTGCAGGACGATTCGCTCTTTGCGTTCGCTGGCTTATGGGATCGATGGAAGGACGCAAGCGGCCAAGCAGTGGAGTCGTGTTCGATTCTGACGACCACCCCAAACGCCCTGCTCGCCGACGTGCATGACCGGATGCCGGTGATTCTCAGCCCCGAGCATTACGACTTGTGGCTCGATCCTGGCTTCAGGCGTGCGGACGTGCTCAAGGAGATGCTGAACCCCTTCGACGCAACGCTCATGAGACGTTATCCCGTCAGCACGCGCGTGAACTTCGTGAAGAACGATGATCCGGAGTGCGCGGCAGCATTACAGGCGGTGAGTGCTGCAGGCGCCACCTAGAGAGTTCGGTCATGGGCCGCAAGTCGCGGTATGAAATACCGAAACCTACTTGGACGTGTCCGCACTGCGGGTTCGTCCACGCCGCTGCCGATCTCATGCGCCTGGACTCGAACCGATTTCAATGCAAAAGTTGCGGCAAGCCCTTCACGAGTGGACCAGGGAAAGAGCATTAATTCACAAAGGCAGGTGGAAGCACGCGTGGACACCTTTCCCCCGGGCCTGGGACCGCCGTCCCTGTCTGCCCTTACGCCGCGTGACTTCCCGGTGCTGTTGAGTCCGTGCATTCCCTCCGGCATCAATCCGGCGGCTTATTCTTTCAATTTCACCGTCGTTCCCGGGGGCCATCCCGTGGGCTACCTGTCAGCCTGGCCGACGGGCCAGTCCCAGCCGGTGGTCTCAACCCTGAATGACCAGACGGGAACCATCGTGGCCAATGCGGCCATTGTGCCCGCCAGCACCGGCGGAGACATCTCCGTGTACTCGACCAATGACACTCAATTGCTGATTGATATCAACGGCTATTTCGCACCCGCCGGGCAGGACGGACTGTCGCTGTATCCGGTGGCGCCTTGTCGGGTCATCGACACTCGTCATGGTGGCAGCGGTCAGCCCTTCAGCGGGACGCTGACTCCTCCGGTGGATGTGGTNNTGGGCTACCTGACGCTGTGGCCCGACGGCACCGGCCAGCCCGTGGTCTCGACGCTAAATGCCTTCGATGGGTCCCTTACCAACAACATGGCCATCGTGCCCACTAGCAACGGAAAGGTCGATGCCTATGCCAACGGGCTCACGCAACTGATCCTCGACATCTCCAGCTACTTCGCGCCATGAATTGGTGGTCCCGGTTCATTCGGTTAATTTCGCCCGCGACATGTCGTAGTCGCGGGCGTTTTCGATGCGGTACATCTGTTCCGCAGTGCGGGCCTGATGAGTCGCAGGCCCCTTCCCTGTCTGGATTACTGGCGAGAAATCCCCATAGCGCTCATTGACCCGGTTTTCAGCGAATAAAAAGCGCAAACTTGTGCAAAGGCCTGATTGCAACATCTATCTGTGGGAGCTACTTCCGGTTGGCCGACGACCTCGTCAGCCAGTTGGAGCAGGCCTTATCGTCCGGAAGAGGAGCTGGAGCTTGGTACTTCGCATGAGAAACACCTAACCTGGTTCCCGAGAGCCTAACGAGGGGCGAA
>PLBW01000185.1 GCA_003135475.1 Acidobacteriaceae bacterium | reverse complement strand
TAACTACTCTGGAACCGCTCTAGTGCGCCAGACGAAGTTGAGACTGCCATGGATGGATAAGATTACCTACGAATACAACAAGGATTTCGCTGATAGAGTTGCGGGGCTTCGAGATGAATTCGCAATGCATGGGCATAGAGATTTTAAGCTCGAATACCGTATCAACACCGCAGTCGTGGACACAGATCAGATGATGGAGATAGCCGACAGGCTCATGGGTTTGGCGTTTCGCGAATTGGCGAAGAGGCAGTTGCGTGTTACGACGATGAAACAACTATGCTGCGATTAATTCTTTGTACTCAGGGTGCTCAGATTGCAACAGCCTCAGCAGTGTATCGCGGAAGAGGTAAGGGTTCTTTCGGTTGTCAAATCGGAAGCACATTTCGTCAAGGTAGGCTTGCAGATGCTTTGCGCTCACACGATGCCATACCTTTATGCGGAAACAACCGCAGATCCTTCGACTGCACGCCCGCCTGAGCCGCAAAAGAAGCGACTCGGAAAGTCTTTGCGGGCGCTCCGCTCAGGATGACATCCTCAAGTTCATAGACACTCGAGACTACCCATTCGCTGCCGCTCGCATCTGCCTGGCGCGCTCATAGACTTTCACATATTCGCGGGCCGAGTTGATCCAGGAATATTCCTGCGCCATGCCGTTGCGCATCAACGCTTGCCAGGCCTTTGCATCGGAGCGATACAGCGCTATTGCCGCCTGCAAAGTCTCCAGTAAGGCTTCGCCACTGTGTTCCTTGAACTTGAATCCGGTCCCCTTCAGGGTCTGCCGATCGAATTGCTCGACGGTGTCGTCGAGCCCGCCAGTGGCGCGCACCACAGGGACCGTCCCATAGCGCATGCTGTAGATCTGGTTCAGCCCGCAGGGTTCATAACGCGAAGGCATGAGGAAAATGTCGCTGCCGGCTTCGATCTTGTGCGCCAAGGGATTGTCGTAAGCGATCTTCACGGCGAATTTCTGCGGATACTGTTTGGTCAGTTTGCGGAACAAGTCTTCATAATCGCGGTCGCCGCTGCCCAGCACGACCATGATCAACTCCTGCCGGGCCAGGCGATCGGCCGCCTGCACGATAAGGTCGAAGCCCTTCTGGGCGGCGAAGCGCGACACCATCCCAACCACCGGCAACCGCGTGTTTTCGGGCAAGCCAAATTCCTTCAGCAGGTCCGCTTTGCATTTTACTTTGCCGCTGAGGTCTGCCGCCGAGTAGTGCGCCGCAATGTAACGATCGTCTTCAGGATTCCATTCCCCGTAATTCACGGCATTGAGAATGCCGCTAACCGTGCCGGAGCGCGCTCGCAACACACCTTCCAGACCGAAGCCGTACTCCGCCGTCTGGATTTCCTGGCTATACTTCCGGCTGACGGTGGTGATGTAGTCGGCCATGGTGATCGCGCCCTTGAGGAAATTCACCTTGCCATAGAACTCCAGCTTCGACATGGTGAACAAATCCCAGGGCAACATGAGCAAGGGCAGGATCTCGGGCGGGAACAGTCCCTGGTATCCGATATTGTGAATGGTGAAGACACACGGGGTATTGGCAAAGGCCGGGTCTTCCTCGTACAGCGTCTTCAGCAGTATGGGAATCAGGGCGGTCTGCCAGTCGTGGCAATGCAGCAGGTCGGGCGTGCCGAGGATCTTGGCCGACTCCAACACGGCGCGGCAAAACAGCGCGAACCTCTCGGCGTTGTCATGGTAATCGCCTAACGGTGTACCGTAAAGCGAATCGCGGTCGAAGAACGGCGGATAGTCGATGAAATAGAATTGCACTCCGGAGCGCACACCGCCATCGAGGAGGGAACAGAAGCGGTAGCGGTCATCGAAGGGAACGGTGATGCTGGGAATGACGATGCGCGGGTTGTCGAGCTTGGTTTGCTTGTAACGAGGCAGGAAAACCGTAACCTGATGGCCCAAGCTAGCGACCGCGGGCGGCAAAGCGCCTATGACATCCGCCAGCCCGCCGGTCTTGGAAAAGGGTACGCACTCGGATGCCACAAAGGCGATATTCATGAGACCTCCCGGAGCGAACGGAGATGTGCTTCCGCAGGCCGCGCCGAACTGCGTGACTGACCGCGCACTATGATGTAAGAAATGCCGAAACAGTTGAGTCTAATTGGCGAACTGAAAGAGGGTCAATGTGGCCAAGACCAAGACCGCGTCGAGCAAGTCCGTTACCCACGTTAAACGCAGGCCGAAGCTGGGGCAGAACTTTCTCACCGATTTGGGCGCGGCGCAGCGCGTCGTGGAAGCCCTGGGAGATGTGTCCAATCGCACTGTCATCGAGATCGGCCCGGGCCGCGGCGTGCTCACGGATGTGTTAGCTATCCGAGCCAGGCACGTAATTGGAATCGAGCTCGATCGCGTGATGGCGGCGCAGTTGCGCATGCGGTATGCGACCAAGCCGAATGTCGAAATNNGAGACGGTGGACGTAATCGGCAATCTGCCGTATTACATCACCTCCGATATCGTTCTGCGGATTCTGGAATTGCACCAGAACATTGAGCGCGCGGTGATCATGGTGCAGCGCGAAGTCGCCGACCGTATCGCGGCCACGCCGGGCAGCCGGGATTACGGACTGCTCTCCGCCACTGTGCAACTCTTCGCCCGGGTGGACAAACTGTTCACGCTGCCGCCGAGCGCCTTCTCGCCTCCGCCGCAGGTCCACTCCACAGTGTTGCGGCTGACCATGGCCCCCCGGCTGCAAGAGTTGCAAGTGGAAGAAGGTCCGTTCATCGCGTTTCTAAAGCTAGCCTTCGCTCACAAGCGCAAGACGCTGCTGAATAATCTTCGGGGCCAGTACGAGGACGTCGCCATTCGAGCGGCGCTGAAATCGGCTGGGCTGCGCGCCGATCCTCGCGCCGAAGCCATGTCGCTGGAAAAAACGGCGGCCGTGTTTCGGGCGTTGCAACAGGCGTAAACTGCAATCAGCGGAAGAGTTGCAGAAGGTGCGTGAGAACTGTGCCGTCCTTGAAGGGACTCGTCAATTTTTTCCGCTTTATCCAGGGCTTACGCCCTGGGCTAAAATCAATTCCGCCCCTGCGGGGCTAGATTTGGCGCAATCATTCCACCGTACCAACTCAGAACGGGTTCTCACGCACGCTCTGCAAAAGTACTAATAGTACTGCTGTGAAATCCCGGCGACGCACATTGCGACGGAGTCGCCGCAGCGCACGAAGGAGCGAGCATCATGGCTACCGCAGTACGTCAGCCGGCTGTTGCAGGACGCTTCTATCCCGCCAATGCGCAGCATCTCCGGGCGGAAGTTGAGACTTACACCACGGCGCGTGCCGATGCGTCGGCGGAATCCGAACCGAGAATTCGCGCCATGGGCTGCGTCGTTCCCCACGCCGGATATATGTACTCCGGACACGTAGCCGGAGCTGTCTATCGCCGCCTCGATCTGCCGCGGCGACTGGTCATTCTTTGTCCCAACCACACCGGGGTGGGCGAGCCGCTGGCCATCATGAGCGAGGGCGCATGGCACACGCCACTGGGCGACGTCCCCATCGACGAGGCCATGGCAAATGAATTGAGGTCACGCATGTCGCTGCTCGCCGAAGACCAGGAAGCGCATCGCTTCGAGCACGCGCTGGAAGTCCAGCTACCTTTTCTGCAGGTACTGGCGCCAGGGTTTCAGTTCGTACCCATCACTGTGGGAACCAGCAATTTCGAGGTGCTGAGCGCGCTCGGGGTCGTGATCGGAAGCGTCGCCTCGGAAGCCAGCGAGCCGGTGCTGGTCATTGCGTCGAGCGACATGAATCACTACGAGAGCGACGATGTAACCCGGGTGAAAGATCGCCGCGCCATCGACCAGATATTGGCACTCGATCCGCGTGGGCTGTACGAAACGGTGCATCAGGCCAGTATCAGCATGTGCGGATACGGTCCCGCCGTGGTGATGCTGACGGCGGCCAAGAAACTGGGGGCAACGCAGGCGGAATTGGTCCGTTACGCCACCTCCGGCGACGTCTCGGGAGACCGCGACATGGTCGTCGGATACGCGGGCATCGCGGTGTACTAAATTCTCAGCTTGATGTGCGAAAGGGCGGCCAAGGCCGCCCTTTCCAATTGTCTAGTGGTCCTTCAGCGGTGAGCCGGTCCCGAGCTCGAGCTATGACTGCCGGTGGCGCTTGCCTGGCCTGTGGGCGCCGCAGACGCTGCAACGCCTCGGCCTGAACTCGCACCATAACCGGGGCCGACGGCCATCGGACTGGCCATGGCTGCTGGCGAAGGAGCAGGAGCGGCAAACACGTGTCCCGCCTGCGCTGTGTGTCCGCCCGCGAAAGCGTTGTAGCGGGTGGTGAACACGTGCTCATTCGCGGCGTGGTTCCGGATGCCAGCGCCATTGAAACTTTTGCCGGTCGCGCTCGCACCAACGCTGTGCCCGCGAATCACGCTGCTAAAGGCAGGCGGTAGGCGTCCGCCGGGGATGTACGCTGCTGAAGTTGCCTTACCAACCATGACGGTTGGCTTCGCAGACTGACTCGCTACTACGGCAGGAGCAGTGGCGCCGGTCCAGCCGGGCGGTGCCTTCGTCACAACCGGGGTGGCATGAAATCCATTGCCATACCAGCCGTTTCCATAACTCCTGCCGGGGATCCAGGCCCATCCGATGCCGCCGCCTAAGAAAGCCCAGGAGCCGTAGTGATACGGCAGCCACCCCCATGGGTATGGAGAAGCAAATGAGTACCCGAGACCGGGAGAGAAGATCCATGCACCAGAACTGTAGGGATCCCACCCCATCATCGAGTTGGCGAAGCCGTACGGCTGCCAGGCATATCCATATCCGGGCGTCATGAAGTAACTTCCATAGTAGTTGAGGTCTTGCAGCCCGTAGCCGAACCTCGGACCAGGATTGCCGGCATTGGCAGCGTAGGCCTGCTGATAAGCCTCGCGCTCCCGGTTCCAGGCATCCGCTGGAAGGACTTCGGCGCCGCTGGCGACTTTGTATCCAGCCGGATCGGCCGGGTCGATAGTGAGAGTTTGCTTCCGCTGAACATTCACCACATGTGGCTCGTCCATGAGTTCGACATTGCCTTTGAACACGGCCAGCTGCGTCTGGTCGGGACCGACGCTCAATCGGAACTGCGTGTCTCGCTGCACCAGAAAGGTTGAGTCGCCGCTCTTCATGCGATAGATGTCATCGCCCTTGGATCGTGCATCCAGATAGACGACGCCCTTGACCACTTCGATCTCGTTGATCTTGGCGCCGTTGTCGTTCATGGACAGCCCGCGGAACTGGATTTCCGAGTTCTCCGCGATCCGCAGGGCGCTTTCGTTCTCGAATTCCACCTCAGCCAGGCCGTTATCCCCGGTCACAACTCGCACTCCCTGAGTAATGGGTGTATTCAAGATGGCACGCTCTAGTCCTTGCCCAGTCGCCCGGTCGGTCTGCACCTGCCCGCTAAGGTAACTAAGACGGACGATCCTGACATGCGACTCTGCGAACGCGCCCGCCGCTGCGGCCAGCACAAACGCCATGGTGAATACTAATGCGGATTTCAGGTGCCGTGGCATACCGTTACTCCTGGGGCCGTGCGTGTTCCCGTGCGTCGGAAGATGGGACCAAGCATTGGGATGCTGAGCCTCGTCAAAGGCCTTCCCTGCCTAATCTTATTAAACACCTGTTGGATGCGAAGTTGTGAGAATTCGGTACTCAGCCTACGGCTGGGCTGGCGTTGCGTTCGGTTGGCCGGGCCCGCCGAGGCTGCGAAGGAGCTGTTGCGCGGTCTGGCGGCTGATATGCATCATATCGGGATCATCCGCAATCTTGCGCAGAATCGGTGCTATCGCGTTCAGCTCCTCGGCATAATGATTGGCCCTTATGTATTCCAACTCCTTCAACCGGGCATCGATGCCCAGCTTGTCGAAGCGGTACTGAAAACTCAGCTTGCGACCGTAATCGAAGGTATTGGCAATGGCCACAAAGAGGCGGCTCAGCTCTTGTACATCGGCATTCTGCGACCAGTTGTAACTGGTCGAGCTATGCTTGTTTGCTGAGTTGTACTCCAGCGTTTTGCGTCCGGTCTGAGCAATTTGCTTCAGGTGCGAATCGAAATCGCCGTGGAAGTAATTGAGCTTTTTGGCCAAGTCGAAGATCTTCGAGCGATTGGCTTCAGACATGATGAAGTCCTGCTGAAATAGATCGGTATCGCCGCCGGCCTTGTCTGGTGCGGGTGTCCCTTGGAAATGCGCGTTACCGTCTGCCCGCACCGTGATGGAGTACGTTTGCCAAGGAATTCCCTGACTCCAGTCAAAGTCAAAAGTCACCGCGGGCTGGGCGGCAGGCGGAGTGGCTTCCTGTTGTGCCGAAGCCGGCAAGACCAGCAGAAGTACGATGAAGGCTAAGCACAATCTCATGCTGGGCAAAGATTTTATCTGATTTTGCCGGGCGCGCTAGCCCAGACCGCGGATTCACCCGGTGGTTGCGTGTTGCCGCCGCAGCGTACCTGCGGTGTGCAAGTGGCAAATGGCGATCGCCAGCGCGTCGGCCACGTCCGGCGGGTCGGGAGGCGCGGGCAAATCGAGCAGGCGCGCCACCATCATCTGCACCTGGCACTTCTCCGCCTTGCCGTATCCCACGACGGCTGACTTAATCGACAGCGGAGAGTAGGCAACCACCTGTAAACCAGCTTGCGCCGCGGCCAGCATGGCCACTCCGCGCACGTGGCCAAGCTTGAGTGCCGACTTAACATTCACTGCGTAGAAGACGTCCTCAATGGCCACCTGCTGCGGCCTATAGGTGGCGATGATTTCGCTAAGTTTCTCGCAAATCTTCTTGAGCCGAAGCTCCAGCGGTTCACGCGGCAACAGCCGGATGGCCCCGCTGCACACGTGATGCAGCGAGCCCTCGCCGTCCTGCTCGACCACTCCGTAGCCGGTGTATTCGCCGCCGCAATCGATTCCCAGGATGCGCATGAGCTTCCAGCCTGTCGCGAGTGTAGCAGGAGACACAGCGGATTCAGGGGGTAAATCGAAGACGGCAACGGGCTAGTAAACCGGTGGGACAACGAAACACGGTCGCAGCGAAACGCCACCTCTGCAGGTACGGCCGTCTGCAGCTCAACGGAGCGGTCCAAGTGGCCCGGCCCGCCCGCGACGGTGCACTCCCAAATGCAGAAATGTCGCGATGGCTTTACTATCTCTGTGGAGGCATTCTGCCGAACATGAGAATTGGGATTTTGACCGGCGGGGGCGACTGCCCTGGACTGAACGCCGTCATACGAGCGGTGGTGCGCAAGGGCATCATGCACTATGACGATCAGTTTGTCGGCTTCATGGAAGGGTGGCGTGGGGTTTACGAGAACAAGACCATGGACGTGGACATGGATGCGATCTCGGGCATTCTGCCGCGGGGAGGGACCATCCTGCGCACTTCGCGGACCAACCCGGCCAAACGAGAAGGGGGACTGCAGCGCTGCATGGAGGTCCTGCGGGCCAACCGTGTGGAAGCTCTGATCGCCATTGGCGGAGACGACACCATGAGCGTGGCCCAACGCATGTACGAGCTGGGCCTGAAAGTGGTCGGCGTTCCCAAGACCATCGACAACGATCTGATGGGGACCGACTTCTGCTTTGGTTTCGATACCGCGGTGAACACCGCGACTGAAGCCATTGACCGCGTGCATACCACCGCGGAAGCGCATCAGCGCGTGATGGTGGTAGAGGTGATGGGCCGCGACTCGGGTTGGATTGCCATGTACAGCGGGATCGCCGGCGGGGCGGACGTCATTCTTATTCCCGAGCGCCCCTTCGATATCGAAGAAGTTGCCGAGCGTATCCGCATGCGCCATGCGCGCGGCCGCTACTTCAGCATCATCGTGGTGGCGGAAGGAGCGAAGTTCACCACCGATGTGGATACTGCGCACCGCGCGCCGGTAATCACGGACATGGGCAAAGACGAGTTTGGTCACGTGCGTCTGGGCGGCATCGGCCAGATCCTGGCGAACGAAATCGAACATCGCACCGGGCTTGAGACCCGCAACGTCGTCCTTGGCCATATCCAGCGCGGAGGGACACCCAGCGCTTTCGATCGCGTGCTGGCGTCGCGTTACGGAATCGGCGCCATCGATCAGGTCCACAAAGCCGAATTCGGGGTGATGGTCGCGCTTCGCGGAACTGACATTGTCACCATTCCGCTGGTCGATGCCATCCACAAAACGCGGCCGGTCGATCCGGAACTGGTGGAAGTCGCCATGGGATTGATCGATCCCATTCCTACCGCCCCGGTGAACAAGTAACCACAGCACGGATGTCGGGGAGATCAGCGATGCAAGGTCACCGAGCGCTGTTTGTTTTTGCGGTCGGAGTGCTTTGCTACGCTTCGGCAATTGCGCAAAGCCCTTTTGCTCCGAAAGTTTCGGGGCCGCTCTCGCAGCGCGTCGTGGCCTACCAGATCGATGCGAAGTACGATCCTGCGAAGCACACCGTTGATGCCACCGAGACGCTGACCTATCGCAACCTGACCGGCCAGCCGCTCGACCGTTTTCCCTTTTACCTCTATCTCAATGCGTTCCAGCCGAAATCCACTTGGGTGCATGAAGCGCATCGCGATGGATATTTCCGCACCAGCAGCCTGGACGAATGGGACCCGAAGGACAACGGTTCCAATGAGATCACCTCATTCGAGGTCGCTGGCATGGGAGACCTGACAAAGCAGATGAAGTTCATCTCTCCGGACGACGGCAATGCGGACGACAAGACGGTGTTTGAAGTGCGATTGCCGCGCCCGGTTGCAGCCGGCCAGGATGTGCAGTTCAAAATCAAATTCAAGGCGACCTTCCCTGAAGTGATGGCGCGCACCGGCTACAAGCGCACCTTCCTGCTCGCCGGACAATGGTTTCCTAAAGTCGGGGTGTGGTGGCATGACCAATGGAACTGCCACCAATTTCACGCCATGACCGAGTTCTTTGCCGATTTCGGCACCTATGACGTGAAGATCACGCTGCCCCAGAATTACGTCGTTGGCGCCACGGGCGTGCAGACGGGCGACACCGATAACGGCAACGGTACCAAGACCGTGAGCTTTCACGCCGAAGACGTCCACGACTTCGCCTGGACCGCCGACCCGAATTTCAAAGTTGTCGAGAGTCAGTTTGACGGCAGCGTCGGGACGGTAAAAATCCGCCTGCTCACGTATGCCGGCCACAAGAGTACGTGGCAGCGCTATCTTGATGTCATCCGGGGCACGATGGAGAAATTCGACCAATGGTATGGGCCATACCCTTATGCTCAACTCACCGTCGTTGACCCACCGCACGGAGCTGGCGAAGCGGGAGGCATGGAGTACCCGACGTTCATCACCGGCGGCACGAGCTGGTATGTCCCCAAAGGCGAGCTGCACGAACCGGAAGGCGTAAGCGAGCATGAATTTGGCCATCAATACTGGTACGGGATGGTGGCTACTAACGAGTTTGAGAATGCCTGGCTCGATGAGGGCATTAACAGTTACACCGAAGTGAAGGTGCTGGACAGCCTGTTCGGGTGCAACACCAGCTCGCTGAACCTCTTGGGAATTCAGGAGGGCGACGGCGAAGAACTCCGATCTTCTTACCTGGGAGATCCGGACTTCGACTCGCTGGCGCGTGCCAGTTATACCGACATGAGCATGGGTTCTTACAGCGCCGTCAGCTACGGCAAGACGGCCACCATGCTTGCCACCTTGGAATCTGTCGTCGGCGAGCAGGCACTCCGTAACGCCCTACACATCTACTTCCTGAAGTACCGCTTTACCCATCCGACGCAGCAGGATTTCATGCGCACGGTCAACGAAGTTACCGGCCAGGACCTGAACTGGTATTGGGACCAGGCGGCTTACGGTACGCAAGTCATGGATTACGAGGTGCTGCGGGCGACATCCGATCCGGCGGATTGGTACCAGCAGGACGCGACCGACAAGAAAGACGCGACCACCTACGAGACGCAAGTCATCCTGCACCGCAAAGGGGACTTCGTCTTCCCGGTTGAGGCCGAAGTGAAGTTCGACAATGGCGAGCGTATCCGCGAACGGTGGGATGGCAAGGATCGTTGGATCCGCTACGTCTACCACAAGAAAGCGAAAGTGGTGTCAGTGGAGATCGATCCCGACCACAAAGTCACCATGGATAGCGACTATCTCAATAACAGTCGCACCACCGACCGGCAAAAGGACGCAACGGAAAAAATCGCAGCCTATTGGATGTTCCTAACCCAATCCCTCGCACAGATGCTGAGTTGGTTGGTATGAAATCGGGCGACATTGCCGGCCAACGTAAAAATCTGCTGTCTGCTGGCGCCAGTCTGTTATGGCGGCGCCAGGAAATCTTGTGGTGGGTGTTCGCGGTAAACCTGGCGGTCGGCGGGCTGGGCACGCTGGGAGCGGCTAGAACGCTGAATGCTGCTCTGGGGTATAGCCTTGCCGGAGATCAACTGGTCAAGGGCTTCGATCTGGGCGTGTTTTACGAACTGTTAAGGCTGCCCGGTGCAAACTTTCTTCACTCAGGATCTGCTGCCTTCGCTTGCGCATTCCTGTTTGCCGTGTTCATGCTGTTCGTCAGCGGAGGCATACTTGAGGCCTTTCGCCAGGACCGCCGACTCAATACCGGCGACTTCTTTGCCGCTTCGGGCGCGTTCTTCTGGCGCTTTGTGCGTCTGATGCTTCTCTCGCTGACGCCTTTTATTTTCCTGTGGTCGTTGCACGCGCAGGTCAGTCGGCTCTCGGAATACGTGGGCGACAGGGCAGCCGCCGATCAGGTCGGCTTTTGCATCCAGTTTGCAGGCACGATCCTTCTCGCACTGCTCGCGCTCCTAGTACGGTTGTGGTTCGATCTTGCCAAAGTTCGAGCCGTAGCGCAGGACCAACGCAGCATGTGGCGTAATCTGTGGGAGTCCTGCGCCCTAACCTGGCGCAACGTCGGTACGCTGTTTTGGATGTACCTTCGCATCAGTCTGGTCGCGGCGATCGCGCTCCTCATCGGCTTTCTGATTTGGGCCAAGCTTCCCCCCACCGCGATTCCGGCGACGTTTATCCTTCTGGAATTCATCCTTCTGGCGCAGTTGGCTGTCCGGCTCTGGCAACTGGCAAGCGCCACCGCATGGTACAAGCGGCATGCCGAGGCGGTTCCCGCCCGATTCCGTGGATTTTATGACGCCGCAACCGGAAGAGGTGATCGCAGCAATCGAAATTCCACCAGTTCCTGAACCGGATTTGCCGCCACTATCGGACCCCGAAGCACCGCCAACGGGAGCGTGAGGGCCGGGTGAAGATGGCGCGATCCGCTACTTCGCCTATTCATCACAAAATAACGGGGCGCCCAGGGCGCCCCAATTTCCGCATCGGAACTCGGACAGTTAACCTCAACCTTCCAATCACAAATTTGGCCGGACGGCGTTACAGCAGTCCGGCCACGATTTCATACATGCTTGGGACGGCGAGCCAACAGCTCAGCAACTAACGCCACAGCTGCCAGAACCGCCGCGGTGTAGAACGCCATCTGGTAGTTGTGATATTTGTCGAACAGGACGCCGCCGATTCTAGGTCCGATAATTCCGGCCACGCCCCACGCCGTAAACAGCATGCCGTAGTTGATACCAGCGTTCTTGGTGCCCCAGAAGTCGGCAGTGGCGGAGCCGTTCACCGACAACTGTGTGCCGTAGCACCAGTACACGATAAACACCATCACATACAGGAGACTCACGTTGCCGCCCGCCAGGTAGAGCAAAGGCATGGAAATCATCGAGATGCCAATCATCAGTCGCAAGACGTTCAACCGGCCCATCGCATCCGACATCCATCCTGACAGAATTCGTCCGGAGGCGTTGCCGGCCGCGCCTACAACCAGTCCCATGGTCGCCAGCGCCGCGCTGGAAATGTGTACGCTCTTGGCGAAGGGCACCAACTGGCTGATCACCATCAAACCGGCAGATGTTCCCAACGCATAGGCAATCCACATGAAATAGAAGGCTGGGGTCCGCAACACCTCGCTCGGGGTAAATTCCTGCGTGGTCGCACTGGTCTTAGCTGTGGGCGGCGCAGGGGTCCATCCCGCGGGTTTGTAGCCGGCAGGAGGGTTCTTCAGCAGGAAGGCTCCAATCACGGTCATGACCAGGAAAATTAGGCCCAGGATCTTAAACGTGGTGTGCACGCCATAAAGAGGAATGAGGTACAAATTGGCCAGAGGCCCGAACAGTGCAGACCCGGCCCCATATCCGGCGACCGCCAGCCCTACGGCTAGCCCGCGCTTGTCGGGAAACCACTTGGCCATCACCGGAATGGGGGTCGCGTAGCCGAAGCCGTTGCCCAATCCGCCGATCACGCCGAAGCAGATGTACAGGTACATCAGGCTGTTGGTGAACGCACACAAGAAAAAGCCCAGGCTCACCAGCACGCCGCCGGTGAGAGATACCCAGAAGGGGCCGAACTTGTCCTGCAGCCGGCCGGCGACAATGAAGGTGAGGGCGAACACCACCACCGCGATGGTAAATACATTGGAGGTTTGGGCACGCTTCCATCCAAACTCCTTCTCCAGCGGTGCCACGAAGACGCTCCACGCATAGAGCGTGCCCAGGGCGATGTTCATCATCAATCCGCCGAGGACCCGCCACCAACGGTTCAACCCTGTGCTGCCAATCTCAACCGAGTCACCGCCTACTGCTGCTATTGCAAAAGCCATTTCAATTTCTCCCTTCCTACCGAGCACGAAATTTACTATTTTGTTTTCCTGAGAGCAATCATTGCTGCGTCAAACGACTTAGGACGGAACGCTGTGGGCATGCAACGGCTGTCCCGGGGTTCATTGGCCATCACCAACACGACCTCCTAAGAACCTGTGTGCTGCTTAACCACTGCTGCCTGATCTGGGCGAATCAGGCCGATGTGCAAAACCGTCGGCGGGAGGCGACTTGGGGTAGAGGAGAGTGGTCAAGATCCTCACCCTTACGGTGCGACGTTGCAGACCGGAACTAGAATTCCAATCTTCCGTCCGGGAACGTGGGTTCGCCGGCCGGACCCGACAGGGTGAAGTTATA
>PLBW01000022.1:427-5062 GCA_003135475.1 Acidobacteriaceae bacterium | reverse complement strand
CCGGCCAGCACCACCAGCAGGAAGGCGATCATCCTCTCCTTCACCAGCCCCCAGACCTTGGGCATCTGATAGGCGTTGCGGAAGCCCTCCATCCACGAGATCATGGTACCCGATCCCGTCCACAGCGTGATGACTGCCAGAGTGATCAGCGTCCTCACACTGACGGGTTTGGTGCCGCTGAAATATTGCAGGACGGCTTGGCTTGTCCCCTCGGGCAGAATCCGCCCGACGGCATGGCCAATTTCACGAATGAAGGTCACGGTGGTGTGCGACTCCGACAGGATCGAGGCCGCCAGAAGCACCGCAGGGAACAAGGTGAAGATGGCGGAAAAGGCCGCCCCCTTGGCCACAGCGAACGCGTCGTGCTGAAAGGCACGCCACAGCGCGACCCGAAAGTGTAGAAGGAACCGCCGCATAGAATGAAACGCCGGCATTGGACTGGAAAGGGAAGTTTACACGCCCGCGAGCCTCAATGACATCCTGCATTGAAGAGGTCACCGCTGACCCCACGAACCTCGGACGTTCGGGGGTTATCAGGGCTGGGTGCCCCACTCATTCGCGGTTTTAGAATGAGTGGGAGTCGGGCGCCCTATCTTACTCAGCCTGTCATCCTGAGGCAGGGTAGTGCGGCCCTAGCAGTATCAGAAGCGGTGGAGCACCAAGCCTGTGATCAGCGCGATTCTGGAGAAGTCGTGATCCAGGGTGAAGACGCGCGCGCCATGTTCAAGCGCAATGGCTGCGATCAGGGTGTCAATGGTAGTGAGCGAGATGCCTTTTCCACGCGCCACGCGGTAGATCGCGGCCGCAGCGCGGTACGTTTCGAACCCTTTGGGCTCCAGCATGTCCCACTCGCCCAGAAAGTGTTCAATTCGTCCGGCGTCCCTGGTAAGGCCCTGTAAAACCTCGGTTACTACTACTCCCGTCAGCACCAGGGGTTCGCTATCGTCAATCATGCGGCGGAGCTCGGCACCAGCAGGTCCGGGACGGGAACTGAAGAAGTCAACCCAGACGGAGCTGTCCACCAACATCAAACGCGATTTCTCCGGGAAGACTTAAGGTCGCCCTTCCAGACCCCACTACCGTAGTAGCGAAGGATTCCTTTGCGGCTCTCAGAGCGGACGAGCAACTCGAGGGCCTTGTCCACAATCTGGCGCTTGGTTTTGAGGCGGGTGAGCTTGCGCGCTTTGCGAATCAAGCTCTCGTCGATGTCGATGTTGGTCCGGGACATAGGAATAGGATACACCATTTCCGGTGAAATTGGTGTATGAGGGATGATGTTTGGGGTGCCCCACTCATTCGCGGTCGAATGAGTGGGACCGCGAGACGGAATAAGTGATCTTCAACGGCCATTCCTGGCAGTTGACCCTTACGAGACCCTCTTCCCCATAGGCATAGGCTCGGAAACTATTCCACTTCCCAGCTTCGGGTGCACCAACGAGGCCGCGCTTCAAGGGATTGCGATGCCTGACCTTCCCGTCCCCGGAGGGGACAGCATATCTTAGCCCAGCGTTTCAACGCTGGGTAGTGGACGAAGACCGTGACGAGTCCCGTAGGGACGGTATATGAACCACGTCGTGTGCCGTGCATCACCGAACCTGCGGCGCGCGCCGGATACCCTGCTGTTATGTCCCATACTCATGCCTGGGTGCTCGTGCATTGCATTTTCAGCACGAAAGAACGCGCCAATCTGATACCCGATCCTGACGAGCTTTGCCGCTATCTCACCGGGGTCGCTAGCGCGAAGAAGATCACGCTGCTGGCCGTCGGCGGCACGGCCAACCACATTCATCTCCTGATCGCCGTCCCTCCCGCCATTCCGCTGGCCAAAGCCATACAGGAGTTGAAAGGCAATAGCTCGCGATGGCTTCACGAACGCGGAGTGCGCTTCGAGTGGCAAGAAGGCTATGGAGCATTCAGCGTCAGCCAGTCGCAAAAGCAGGTTGTGGCCAATTACATCGCTCGTCAATCCGAACATCACCAGAAGTGGAGCTTCGAGCAGGAGCTCATGACCCTGTTACGCAAGTCCGGCGCGACATACGATCCGCGATACGTGTTCGGGTGAGACATATGCCGTCCCTGGCGGGACTCGGGGCCGAATAACATGCCACCCAGCGTTGAAACGCTGGGCTTAGATATGCTGTCCCTTTCAGGGACGGCACATGGACGAACCACGAGGACTCACACTCAAGCAAAAGCCGCTTGAATAGGGTACCCGGCGATGGCAGCATCTCGGTTCCCGGAGAATAATGATCCTAGCCGTCACCGCGCTGCAGCGATGAAGAGAGCCCGGTTTGCGAAGCTGCTCAGAACATCAAGTTCGACTAACGCATGCTGTTGCAGATGAGAATTGCGGGGCACGACTGAGAAATCGTGCCCCGCTATGACGCGGACTCGAACTCCGCTCTACCGTTCTTACTCCGCCGGCAGCTCCTCGGCCTCGTTTTCGCCTTCGTGACGGAGCAGCTCCAGCGCGCGTTCCGCTTCTTCGTACGCGGCCGTAACCTCCTCCTGCACCTTGGCTGCAGCCTCTTCCATCTCCTGCGAGAGCCGGACGTTGCGGTAGTACTCCATGCCGGTGCCCGCGGGGATGAGACGGCCCACGATGACGTTTTCCTTCAAGCCGCGCAGGTGATCGACGGCGCCCTGGATGGAAGCTTCCGTGAGCACGCGCGTGGTTTCCTGGAACGACGCCGCCGAGATGAAGGAATCGGTGGAGAGCGACGCCTTGGTGATGCCCAGCAGCAGCGGACGGCCGGTGGCCGGTTTGCCGCCGTTGGCAATCGCCTTCTCGTTCTCTTCGCGGAAGCGGAACTTGTCGATCTGCTGTTCCAGCAGGAACGAAGTATCGCCCACGTCCTCCACCTTCACCCAGCGCATCATCTGGCGAACAATCACCTCGATGTGCTTGTCGCTGATGTTGACACCCTGCAAGCGGTAAACTTCCTGGATTTCGTTCACCAGGTAGGCCTGCAATTCCTTTTCGCCCAGCACGGCCAGAATGTCGTGCGGGTTCAGAGGACCATCCATCAGCGGCTCGCCAGCGCGGATGCGCTCGCCTTCCTGCACATTGATGTGAACGCCACGCGGCACTTGATATTCTTTCTCGGTGCCGTTGTCGGCCACGACATAGATCTTGCGCTGGCCTTTGGCAACGTCGCCAAACTTCACCACGCCATCGATCTCGCTGATGACCGCGGTTTCGCGCGGCTTGCGGGCTTCGAACAATTCCACCACGCGTGGCAGACCACCCGTGATGTCCTTGGTCTTGGTAGTTTCGCGGGGGATCTTCGCCAGCACATCACCCGGAGTTACCGTGTCACCGTCCTGAATCATCAAGTGAGCGCGNNCCCGTGACCTCGTCCACTTCTTCGTGCAGGGTCATGCCTTCCTGCAGGTCCTTGAACTGCACGGTCCCGCCAATTTCGGTCAGGATGGCGAAGGTGTACGGGTCCCACTCGACCAGGACATCGCCCAAGCCGACCGATTGACCGTCTTCCACCTTCACCTTGGCGCCGTAGACCACGGCATAGCGCTCTTTTTCGCGACCCTTTTCGTCCAAGATGGCGATGGAACCGTTACGGTTCATCACCACCAGGTGGCCTTCCTTGGCGCGCACGGTCACCAGGTTGATGAAGCGCACAGTGCCGTTGTTCTTGGCATCGAGGCGCGACTGCTCGCTGACTCGCGAAGCCGTACCTCCGATGTGGAAGGTGCGCATGGTGAGCTGGGTTCCAGGCTCGCCGATGGACTGCGCCGCGATGACGCCTGTGGCCTCGCCCAACTCGACCAAGCGGCCGGAAGCCAGGTTGCGCCCGTAACACATCACGCACACGCCACGTTTGGACTCGCAGGTGAGCACCGAGCGGATCTTGACCCGCTCGATACCGGCGGCCTGCACCGCGCCCGCCAGGTCTTCAGTGATTTCCTGGTTGACGTCAACGATGATGTTGCCTTCGTAGTCCTTGATTTTCTCCAGCGAGACGCGGCCCACGATACGGTCACGCAACGGCTCGATGATCTCGCCCGACTCCACGATGGAGGTGACGTAGATGCCATCGACCGTGCCGCAATCGTATTCGCTGATGATCACGTCCTGCGCCACGTCCACCAAGCGCCGGGTCAGGTAGCCCGAATCCGCCGTCTTGAGAGCGGTATCGGCCAGTCCCTTGCGGGCGCCGTGGGTGGAGATGAAGTACTCCAACACCGTCAGGCCTTCGCGGAAGTTCGCCGTGATCGGGGTCTCGATGATTTCGCCCGAGGGCTTGGCCATCAAGCCACGCATACCGGAGAGCTGACGAATCTGCTGCTTTGAACCGCGAGCGCCGGAGTCAGCCATGACGTAAATGGGATTGATGTCGCCGACCTTGTCGTCTTCCTGCATGGCGGTGAACATCTCGTCCGCCACTTTTTCCGTGATGGCCGACCAGATTTCGACGACTTTGTTGTAACGTTCGCCGTTGGTGATGGCGCCGTCCAGATACTGCTGTTGCACGGCGATCGCCTGCTTTTCGGCGTCGCGCACCAGGCCCGCTTTGCCCGAAGGAATGACCATGTCGTCGATTCCAATCGAGAGGCCCGCCATGGTGGCATAGTGGAAACCGAGCTGCTTGACGCCGTCCAGCATCCGCACCGTGG
>PLBW01000022.1:0-405 GCA_003135475.1 Acidobacteriaceae bacterium | reverse complement strand
GTCGGCTCGGTATGGATCACGTCTTGATCGTCGTACGCGATGGTCAGATCGATCACGTCGCCCGAGTAGCGCAGGCGAATCGGAGTCAGCGTTTCCACTTCGCCCGCTTCCTTTGCCAGGATCACTTCGTCGATGTTGGCGAATGCGCGTCCCTCGCCCTTGGCGCCCGGCTTGGCTTTNNAGGTAGTAAATGCCCAGCACCATATCCTGCGTGGGCACGGTGATCGGCTGTCCTGACGCCGGCGACAGGATGTTGTGCGAGGCCAGCATCAACACGCTGGCTTCCACCTGCGCTTCCGGCGATAGCGGAATGTGCACCGCCATCTGATCGCCGTCGAAGTCGGCGTTGAATGCGGTGCAGACCAGCGGATGAATCTTGATGGCTTTGCCTTCCACCAGCACCGG
>PLBW01000121.1 GCA_003135475.1 Acidobacteriaceae bacterium | reverse complement strand
CGCAATCAGGCCGGGGGCGGGTTCGCCATCGACGGTGACATGATCGTAGAGCACGTGAATGCTGGGCGGACGAACCAGGCGCGTGGGCCACTGCTGGGGCGGCGGGTTGATTCGGTAAGAGCGCTTGTTGTCTTTCTTCACCACTTCGTATGGCTTGCCGGCCCAGCGGCCTTGGAAAATATCTTTGGCGTTCTGCAAGGCAGCAAACATTCCCACCGGCTGGCCCTTGGGTGCGCCCTCGGGCTGGAAGTGCGACGGTGAGGCGTCTTCGAAATCGGGCATGTTCATGGGCGCGGCGCTATTCAAAGCGTTGAACGCCATATCCAGCGGGTGCCAGGGACCGGTAAGCTCCAATCCGGGGTTGTTCAACGGATGCACGTCGGCGGGAATGGGCACTTCGTCGTTGAGCCGCCAGCGCCATTCGCTTTCGTGGCCCACAAAGTTGTCGATCATGCCTTGCACAATCTGGCGAAATGTCCAGGAACGTCCCGTGACCGGGTCGTCGAACGTCTCCTCCCACGCCGGCCAGGCGTATTTGCTTCGCACCGGCTCGGCACTCTGGAGCAGCGCTCGCCGGGCGTTTAGGGCCTCGGCGATGGCAGGNNCGCAGTTCGCGGGTGAGCGTCGTAATTGTCTCTTCGACGTTGACCTCTCGACCATTGATGCTCTTGCTTCCGAACAACTCTGGAAATTGCTGCAGAATATCTTCACGGATCATGGGCCCGCCTCCCGCGTGGTTTTACAGCCAGTGTAGTGCGCGCCTTCAGTCCGGTCAAAGGATTGAAAGATTGCGCGCAAGATGGCAGAAACGGCGATCAGGACTCCTTCAGCCTGACCTCGGCTGGCGGGTTGACCTGTAGAAAAACCGCGTATTTTCACGGTTTTTCTTGACATTCGACCGGTTTCGCAAGTAAATACTGGCGCCACACCTGTGCCATCTTTCATGCGGGGTGCTGTCTTTGGCAGAAAGTGCTGAACAAAAAACATCCGTGTTAGGCAAGGTCGGGGAAGGCCTCAAGACCGTCCTGGGGCTTTCGGGTATCTCCTACATCGCCGGATTCGTCATCGTCAATACGCGCTTCCTCGGCTGGGGCGTCGGCGAAGGGGATCTCATTGACGCGCGCTACGTCGCTGCCGGCGCCATCTTTCTCTTCATCGCGACATCCAGCACCATTTTCCCATACCTGCACGGGTTGGCGTCCATGAATGCCATGCACCAGCGCATTACCGGCGATTACTTTTCCGAGCCCCTGGACCTGCTTTACGAAGCCAACCGCCGCTTCATCGACAGGTGGTTCGGGTCGTATGTGGTATTTGTCGTTTTATTCGTCGCCCTGCTCGAATTCTATGCCCCAAAGGGAGGGCAACGGGAAATTTGGACTTTCGTGCGCGTCTTTACGCTCTGGTATGCCGGAAATCTTGTAATTTCCCGCTTGGCCGTTGTCGTCTTTAATCTGCGTTATTACTGGCGCGTCAGAATGGTGCTTGGCGAAGGGGCTTTCTGGTCCAACTTCCGGCAATCCTTCACCGCATCGTTTCAGTCCTCGTTCAGGAAGAGCTTCAAGATATCTGCAGGTCACGACCCGACGGACAAGGAGGTTAACGACGCCATGCTGCAATCTGTAGCGAGCGGCATGGGCCCGGAAGGATTTCTGGCGTCTGCACTTTACAAGGGCATCGCCTTGTTTCTGGTGAGCGCCACGGCCTTTGGCGCCTTTGTCTATCCCACGCTGCCGGCATCGATCGGCGGCGGTAAATCGCAAAGCGTTGTGCTGCTGCTCTCAGGCGACAAATCTCCCGGGCTTGCGGAGTTGGGCCTGCCCGGATCGCGAATCCCGGTTGAGCGCAAAGCAAGCCAACCAACCGATCAAGCGGCCGGCTTTCAGCTATTGACGGCGCCTTTGCCGCTGCTGGCGAAAACTTCTGAAGGTTACTTCGTGCTGGTTCCGCGTACGAACGGGACCGATGTGGTCAAGATTCCCTCCTCCGTCGTCGACGGCGTCTCCTACGGAGAGAAGCGGTAGGCGCGGCGTAGAGGTTGCACAATCTGAAATCCTCTTGCCACTTGTAATTGCGGACTGCTAATGGCTACCCGCCCTCGTCTTGCCGAATTCATCGCCCGGCCTCCAGCCAATCAGCGTCGGCTGGCCTGCGGCCATTAACTGAATAGTTAATGCCATTTACCACAGAGTTATGGGGTGGGACACTTTTCCCCCATACGTAGCCTACCCCGTCAAAGTACCGCAGGTCGCGTGCAAGATGGCGGAGACGACGATCAGGACTCCTTGAACCTGACCTCGGCTGGCGGGCTGACCTGTAGAAAAAGCGCGTATTTTCACGGTTTTTCTTGACATTCGACCGGTTTCGCAAGTAAATACTGGCGCCACAGGTTCTGACCTGGCGAGGAGCGAGCATGAACAAAGGGGATCTGGTTGAGAAAATCGCAGCCGCCCACGGGATCAGCAAAACCGCCTCGGGGGGCGCGATCGACACCATAATTGATGCGGTCACCGCCGCCCTGAAAAAAGGCGATCGGGTAACTCTGGTGGGATTCGGCACCTTCTCCGTCTCGCAGCGTAAGGCGCGCAATGGACGCAACCCGCAGACCGGCGGCGTCATTAAGATTGCGGCCCGGAAGGTTGCCAAGTTTACTCCCGGGGTCGATCTGAAGAAGGCGGTCAACAAGAAGTAGCCGAATCTGGGTCAACCGGGTTTGCAATGCTGCGGCGGAGGGAAAGTTCCGCCGCGTCATTTTTTGTCTCGGGGCCGAGCAGCAGCGCAGGGATATACGCAAGACGAAGTCAGGGCCTGACGCGCCTCGCCGAATCGTTTTCTACCAGTCCGAATCAAATTGCTTGGAGGTTGGCCACCGCTGGAGCGCGGCGATTGCCGCTATCGGCCAATTTCCGCTAGAATAAAAGTTTGCCACCAAGAACTTCCCCGCCCTAGCCAAAACCAGGCTAGAACGGGGCACCCAGTGAGGGAGTTCCTATGAAAGCAGCCATTCATCCGGCTTATGACGAAGTACGCGTGCACTGCGCATGCGGTAACACTTTTATGACCCGTTCGACCCACAAGGGCGACATCAACGTGGAAATCTGTTCCGCGTGCCATCCGTTCTTCACCGGCAAACAAAAGCTGGTGGACACCGCGGGCCGGGTCGAGCGCTTCCGCCGCAAGTACGCCAAGAGCGATGCGGGCAAGGCAGCAGCGGCGAAGGCTGAGGCCGCGAAAGTCGAAGCCGCAAAGAACTGACGTCTGTAAGTGTTTAGGACGGAGCCTCCGCTGCGGCGGGGGCTTTTTGCTTTTACTGGCAGCGTTCAACTGCGCGGTTCGCCGTTAGGTGGGGTTCGCTACAATTGATGGCAGGCTTATTTTGTCTTTTACCTAAATGGGCGAGATTAGCGTAGGCGTCTATCATAGTCGCGCTTTGCAATTGGCGAATGCAATGGAGTTGTGCCACGACGGTATGTCGGCCTATGCTTCGGCGGTGGCTCTCTTGGCGGTGCATAGTGCGATCTCGTACAACGACGCTGTTCTGATCAAATTGACCGGTCAGCGGTCACGCAGTCAGGATCATGGGCGAGCGGTTGTGGAGATTAGGAAGGCCTGTAAGAACAGAAATATCCGGACAGACGGCATCAGGCATTTGGATAAACTGGTGGGCGCTAAGACGGATGTTGCGTATGGCGACAGAGAAGTAGATGAACAGACCGTCAATGTTCTCTACCTTGCCGCAGGACGATTTCAGGCATGGGCTGAACACCTTCTTGAGAATGAAAGGGGAAGTGCATGGCAACGATAGTCAAGGGTGAGCCTCGAAGGTTGACGCTTCGCCAGCAGAAGGGGCGTGCCGTGAACGCCGTGGCCGAAGTTCTGCGCAAGAAGCTTTTGGTCCCGAATATCTACCTCGAACCACATCCTCACTTTCCTGCAGCAGATGTTCTGGCTGTAGACCGAGCAGGGGCAGGCGATTTGCATGCCGTCAGGATCAAACTGGAAGCCGAGATTGTAAGGAAGCACGCTTCGGCGGCATTGGATTCAAGGCGATGGATGCGTCTAGATGCAAAGATGATGATGAAGACGATGAACCAGCAGCTTATGCGAATGGCGGCCCATTACAGATATCTGGCGATACCC
>PLBW01000112.1 GCA_003135475.1 Acidobacteriaceae bacterium | reverse complement strand
TAAACTTTCCCGCAAACCAGAGCGCTTTCCGAGATTTCCACGCAATTCCATGAAGGAAACGCTGCCAGTTCGCGTTCGCTTTGGGGCATTTGACCTTGACCTCAAGGCCGGAGAACTGCGCCTAACGACTGCCCCGGAAGGCGAAAGCCGAATCGTGCTCCCAGATCAGCCCTTTCGCTTGCTGGTCATGCTGGTTGAGCGCGAGGGCACGATCGTCACCCGCGAGGAGATCCAGAAGAAATTCTGGCCCAACGACACCATTGTCGAGTTCGATCACAGCATCAACGTGGCCATTGGCAAGTTGCGCAAAGCACTGGGCGATTCCGCCGACGAGCCAAAGTATATCGAGACCGTTGCCCGTCGAGGTTATCGGCTGATGGTGCCGGTGGAGCGGGTGGAAGCTGCTGCCGACGAGCCTCCTAATGACGAACCGTTCAGCGACACGGGCGCGGCGGTGGAGATAAAGTCTGACTCGACCGGCTTGATTGGCAAGAAGGTCTCCCACTACCGCGTGCTGGACATCATTGGCGGAGGCGGCATGGGCGTAGTCTATCGTGCCGAGGACCTCAAGCTGGGCCGCCGTGTCGCGCTGAAATTTTTGCCGGAAGAGCTGGCTAGTGACCCAGTTGCAATGCAGCGCTTCGAGCGTGAAGCCCAGACGGCCTCTTCACTGAACCATCCCAACATCTGCACCATCTACGAAATCGAAGAGCACGAAGGCCAGCCATTCCTAGTGATGGAACTGCTGGAGGGCAAGACCCTTCGCGACCGGCTGGCCTCATCCGCAGACAACTCCGTTGAGCTTGATGAACTGCTGGATATCGCCATTCAGATTTGTGAAGGCCTGCAAGCTGCGCACGAGCGAGGCATCATCCACCGCGACATCAAGCCGGCCAACATCTTCCTTACCGACAAGGGCGTCTGCAAGATTCTCGACTTCGGCCTGGCCAAGCTCGTGGCGGCGGGGGAGAAAGAACAAGCGGCCGCGGTCCAAGCCGGGCCTGATGGCTTTGTGTCAGGGCACGACTTCAGTCGTGCCGATGCGGCCCCTCCTCAAATCTTGAGCGGGCTTCAGCCCGCGGCAGACTCTCATCTCACCCGCACCGGCTCGGCGATGGGCACGGCGGGCTACATGTCGCCGGAACAGGTGCGCGGCGAAAAGCTCGATGCTCGCACCGACGTGTTCTCCTTCGGGCTGGTGCTGTACGAAATGGCGACTGGACAAAGAGCCTTCAGCGGCGAAACTGCGGCTATAGTCCAAAACGCGATCCTCAACCACACTCCCGCACTGGTGCGCGAACTTAACTCGACACTTCCTCCAAAGCTCGTCGCCACGATTGACAAGGCGCTGGAGAAAGATCGAGAGCGGCGCTACCAATCTGCGGCGGAGATGCGTGATGACCTGAAAGGATTGCATCGCGGTGCCGAGTCTGCCGTGCAGAAGCCGAGGCGGTACGCCCGGGTACTGCTCTTCGCGGCGACGCTGGTTGTAATTGCCCTTCTTTTGTTTGGCTGGGGACGCCGCTGGTTCAAAGGTCAGCCGATCGCTCCCAGCAAGATGTTAAGCGAGCGGCAATTGACCCATAACCCGTCGGAAAACCGCCTACTCGGCGCAGCGATTTCTCCCGATGGCAAGTGTGTCGCATACATAGACCCGAGAGGGCTCCACTTAAGCGTAATCGAAACCGGAGAGATCCATGACATCCCGCTTCCGGAGGAATTGCGAACGCATCTCTGGGAGGTCACCTGGTTTCCGGATGGGGAGAAGTTGATACTTATGGCTAGCTCGGACACAGAGGGGTACACGATCTGGGTGACTTCTGTTTTCGGGGGTGCTCCAGGTAAGCTGGGAAGCGGTCGCAATTGGCCGGGGCCGGTGGTTTCACCTAAAGGTTCATTGATTGCGTTTGTCAGCGGACACGACCACGAAATCTGGATGATGGGGGCCAATGGAGAGAATCCCCGTAGAATCCTAAGCGGCGGAGAGGACACGTACGCTGCCCTGGCTTGGTCTCCCAGCGGTCAGCGCCTCGCGTATACAAGAACGGCAAGTGGTCGGGCGGAAGGCAGCATCGAAACTCTGTCCCTGGACGGAGGGCCAGCAAGCGTAGTGTTTTCGGATCCTCTACTGCGAAACGGTGATGGCCTAGGGCTGCTTTGGGCGGCCGATGGCCGCATAATCTTTACCTTGAATGAAAATGAAGGAACTCCTGTGGCCAACGCGAACCTTTGGGAAATCATGGCCGACCCGCAGACCGGAAAACCCTCCGGGAGAGCCACGAAGATAACCGCTTGGGACGGGGTACACCCCTGGTCGCCAACTGTAAGCAGGGATGCGAAGCGCCTTGCTCTGGTGAAGTCCCATATTCGGGATGACGTGTACGTTGGCGAACTCAAGGACGGAGGTACACGCCTAGCTTCTCCAACGCGCCTTACCGTGAGCGACAGCTTGGACTTTCCTAGCGGGTGGACGCGCGACAGCAAAACCATCTTTTTTACGTCCAATCGCCTAGGAAGGAGGCAGGTATTCAGGCAACAGATGGACTGGGGCACCGCTGAACCCTTGATAAGGGGGCCGGATGAGGAGGAAGGCGCTGAGCTGAGTCCGGACGGTCGCTGGATTCTTTACTGGTCGCTTGCACGAAGTGAACGCTCGCCGTCGACAACAAAGCGACTGATGCGATTTCCCGCATTGGGTGGCTCGCCCGAACAGGTTCTGGAGGCTCGGATGGATGACGTCGTCGGCTTCCACTGTCCTGTTCGTCCCGCCAGTTCCTGTGTCTTCAGCCACTGGGAGCAGGGTCAGTTGATCTTCTACGCGTTAGACCCCATCCACGGCCGGGGTAAAGAGCTCGCTAGAACTACGTTGGGATCGCCTAGCGATTACGACTTGGCCTGGGGCCTTTCACCAGAGGGGTTACGCCTTGCCCTTGCGAGTCGGGATCAACTTCGCGACCAGATCCGCATTCTTGATTCTCGGAATGGCACGGAGCGCAATGTGCCGCTTCCGCACGGGTGGAGTATCTGGTCCCTAAGCTGGACAACGGACGGGGACGCTTTGTTCGCGGGTGTGCATCTGTCAACAGGGTATTTCATCGCACACATTGAGTTGGATGGGAAAACCCGTGTGCTCCTCGATCGAGGCCAGAATCAAGTGCTGGATACTCTTTGCCCGTCACGCGACGGTCGTCACCTAGCATTTAGCCAGCGGACCTTCGAGAACAATGCCTGGCTGCTAGAAAACTTCTGATTCCGCATTGCTGGATGGATGGCTGGCGCGCAGGCGATGATGGGCGACAAGGCGGCCGCGCGCAAGTCGTATCAGGATTTTCTCACCCTCTGGAAAGACGCCGATCCCGACATCCCCATCTATCAGCAAGCCAAAGCTGAGTACGCTAGGCTGCGGTAGTATCGCGATCCGAGCAACCTGTTTGCGTCCTTCGGCGGGTGGCCCAGCCTTTCGGCGTGAATCTTTACTTGGGGTGCCCCGTCCTTGTCGCCCGTTTCTGGCGACAGGGTGGGCATAGCTGTGTGACCACCGTCACCGCGTAACTCTTCCGAGCACGAGATAAATTGCTTCTGTGCCGCGAGGACTCAAACGTTATCAGCAAGCCGGTGAACTATACTTCATCACCTTCAGTTGTTATCGCCGGCTAGCGTTGCTGAGCAGCCCGCAGGCGCGTCGCATCTTCCAGCAGACACTGGAGCGGGTGCGCCGCTGGTATGATCTGGGTGTCTTCGGCTATGTGGTGATGCCCGAACACGTTCATCTGCTGGTAAGCGAGCTGGAGCAGAGCAGCCTGGCGGTCGCCATCCAGATGCTGAAGCAGATCGTGGCGCAAAACTGCGACCCAGTCTCGCGCCAAAAGCAGGCGAGAAGGGTGGGGCACCCCGACCCAAGAGGCGACCTAGACAATAGAATTTCTGGGGAAAGGGTGGGCCACCCGCCGGGCGGATTTCTTGCGACGATAGGGGTCCTTCGACTCCTCGGTCGCCGCGGCGACCTCGTTGCTCAGGATGACAAAAAGAAAAAAGGGAACGCAGGCTCTTGGACTTCGCTCAGGGGCAGGCTCTAAAGGTCCGCGCTGCTGGTTGATGCCGGCACGGGCGCGACCTGCTGCTGGCGGATGCGCAGTGCGGCCTCCAGAATTTTCTGCGCGATCTCTAGTTTGCCGGCCTCTGGCACGGCCATGACTTCGCTTGGGGTAACGATTGTCACCTCGTTGCGGCCGCTGTCGAAACCGATGCCAGTGCGAGCGACGTCATTCACCACGATGGCGTCAACCCGCTTCCTGGTCAGCTTGCTGCGGGCGTTCTCCAGCAGGTCCTCGGTTTCGGCGGCAAAGCCGATCAGCACTGGAGAGCGCTTGCCGGTGGCGTGGCGCAAGCTGCCGAGATCAGCCAGGATGTCGGGATTGGGTTCGAGTTGTAGCTCCAATGCAGCTTTACGCTTGATCTTTTCCGGCGAAATATTCTTGACGTGATAGTCGGCGACGGCGGCGGCCATGATGATGAAGCTGGCTTGCTCCCAACGATCGAGCACCGCCGTGCGCATTTGCTGCGCGGTCTCCACGAAGATGGTTTCTGCCGCCGCGGGCGGCTGCAATGCAGTCGGCCCGCTCACCAGGATGACCTTCGCTCCCCGCCGCAGCGCGGCTTCGGCGAGCGCGTATCCCATCCTTCCGCTGGAACGATTGCTGAGATAACGCACCGGATCGATGGGCTCGTGCGTGGGTCCGGCGGTGATGAGCACGGTCTCACCCGCCAGGTCTTGCGCCACGCCGAGGCGCTCCAACGTGACCGCGACGATCTGCTCCGGCTCGGCCAGACGCCCCGCGCCAATCATCCCGCAGGCCAGATAACCACTGTCCGGCTCGACGATGGTTACACCACGGCGGCGCAGGATTTCCAGNNTTCGCCTGCGTGGCCGGATGCTCCCACATGTTGACGTTCATGGCGGGCGCGACGATGACTGGCGCCGTAGTCGCCAGGTAGAGCGTGCTGAGGAAATCGTTGGCGATGCCCTGCGCGAACTTGGCCAGCACATCGGCGGTAGCGGGAGCGACCAGGAGCGCGTCGATGGATTGCGCGACCGAGATGTGTTCGACCGCGGAGTCGAGATTGGGCTGCTCGGCCGCCGAGCCGAACATGCCGGTGATGACTTTCTCGCCGGACAGCGCGGCGAAGGTGAGCGGCCGGACGAACTCCTGGGCCACGGCAGTCATGATGACCTGCACGCGTACGCCGCGGTCCTGCAACAGGCGAACGATTTCGGCGGCCTTGTAGGCTGCGATGCCGCCGCTCACACCGAGTGCGATTTTCATGTGTGTGCCTGAATCGGCCCTAGTCGTCGCCGTCGCCAGCATGGTCCAGGACCTCGCTGGCCGACTGCAGGGAAGTTTTTACAACCTTCGGAATCTCCCATTTCACTCGGCCGGCCTGGATCTCTTCCTCGGCGATGCGGCAGGGCTTGCGTGAGTGCGACTCTACTACGGGACGGGCGCCATTCTGCAACTGACGCGCGCGCCGCGCAGCCACCAGAACGTAGCGATAATTGCTGTCGAAGCCTTCAACCAGTTTCATAAGTCACTCCGTGACGGTGGGTAAACGGGAAAGATCGAACGTTGCCAGGATAGCTTGAACCTGGTCGAGCATCTGCGACCGCAAGGCGCCATGAGCAATGGCCAGCACCGCATCATCCTTGGCTGTCACCGCGGCCGCCGAACGCTTCCGCCGTTCGGCTTCCACAATCGACTTGAGAACGTCAATCGACTGCTCCAGCCGATCATTGACCAAAATATAGTCGTACTGGAAGAAATTCTCAATCTCGCGAGAAGCGGTCTGCAGGCGGCGCTGAATAATGTCCTCGGTATTGAAGGGGCGCGCGCTATCCCCCAGCAGCTTGCGTTGCAGATCGTCATCGGCCTCGGCGCGGCGGCGCAAGCGCCGTTCCAGCTCGTCGCGCGAGGGCGGCAGGATGAAGACGCTCACCGCTGCGGGCACCTTCTGCTTCACCTGGGCGGCGCCCTGCACGTCAATGTCGAGCAGCAAGTCGTGACCGCGCGCCGTAGCTTCGCGCAGGAACCGCTTCGCCGTTCCGTAGTAGTTGCCGAAGACCTCGGCGGACTCCAGGAATTCGTCCTCGGCGATCATGCGTTCGAACTCTTCGCGAGAGACGAAGAAATATTCGCGCCCCGACTGCTCGCTGCCGCGAGGCGGCCGGGTGGTATAGCTGATNNGCCGAGATGATGAAGATGTTGCCGCCGCTCATTCGAGGTTCTGCACCTGTTCGCGCGCCTTTTCGATCTCCGACTTCATGGCCAATCCCAGGCCGGTGATGCGCAACGCTTCGCCCGCCACGCCCGTGGTCTTCGACATTAGCGTGTTGGCTTCGCGGTTCATCTCCTGCAACAGGAAGTCGAGCTTCTTTCCTACTTCGCCGCCGGCATCGAGCAGCGACAGGAAATGCTGGATGTGGTTTTTCATGCGCACGACTTCTTCCTGAATGTCGCTGCGCTCGGCGAGCATGGCCGCCTCCTGCAGGATGCGGTCAGGATCGGCGTGCGCCCCCAGCAACTCCTGCATGCGCCCGTGCACCTTCTCATGGTAGGCCTTCAGCACCTTGCCGCGCAGTTGGTCGACCTCACGGGTGGCCGAGGACAAATGCGTCATGCGCTCGCGCAGTTCGGTCACGGCGCCCCGGCCCTCCTCCTCGCGCATCAGGTTCAGCCGCTCGATGCATTGCTCCAGCGCCGCGGTCACCTGTTTCTCCATCGCGGCCATGGCATCGCCGCTTTCGGCGGCATTCAGCGCGCCCGGCATCTTAAGCACCGCGTTCAGGTCGGGCTCGGCGCTCACCCCAAACTCTTCGGCCACTTCGCGGAAGGTGCGCAGGTAGCCGCCGACCAGGTCGCGGTTCACGGAAAACGCGACCCCGCCGCTGCGCTCCAGGCTGAGGGTCACTTCGATGTGGCCGCGGTGCAGGCGCTCCTTCAGCACCCGGCGGACCTTCATCTCGATGGGATCCAGTTCCGCAGGAAGACGCAGATGCAGATCGAGAAAGCGATGGTTCACCGCCTTCAGGCTGAGGGTGAACGCGAGCTGGTCGTCCGCGTTCATCTTCACTTGCGAGTAGCCGGTCATGGAGCGGATGTTCATAGTTGGAGGTCACTCCGTCCCGGTGGGGGTCTCAACATCGACGAACTGCAAATCATACAACCGGCGGTAGGTGCCGGGGTGGTCCAGCAGACACTCGTGCGTACCCTCGTCGGCGATCATCCCATTTTCCAGCACCAGGATGCGATCGGCGCGGCGCACTGTGGACAGCCGATGCGCGATCACAAACACGGTGCGGCCGGTAATCAGATTTTGCAGCGCCACTTGCACCAGGGACTCGCTCTCGGTGTCGAGCGCGGAAGTGGCTTCGTCGAGGATCAGGATCGGCGCGTTTTTCAGGATGGCGCGCGCGATCGAAATGCGCTGCCGTTCGCCGCCGCTGAGGCGCAGGCCGCGTTCACCAATCACCGAGTCATAGCCCTCAGGTAGGGCCATGATGAAGTCGTGGGCCAGCGCCGCGCGGGCCGCTTCTTCTACCGTCTCGGCGGAAACTTCCGGCTGCCCATAGGCAATGTTGTTGCGCACCGTATCGTTGAACAGGATGGTGTCCTGGGTAACGATGGCGATTTGCGAGCGCAGGGAAGCGACGGTCAGATCGCGCACGTCGCGGCCGTCGATGAGCAGCCGTCCGCGAGTGACATCAAAGAAACGCGGCAGCAGATGCACCAGGGTGGTCTTGCCGGAGCCGCTGGAGCCGACCACCGCCACCAGCTCGCCCGGCGATACTTCGAGGTTGATGTCGTGCAGCACATCACGATCGTCGTTCGCCTGCCCATAACTGAAGTCAACATGCTCGAAGCGGATACCCTGATGGAACGGCGGGAGCTTGACGGCACCCGGCTTCTCGCGGACATCATCGCGGGCGTCAAGGAAATCGAAGATCGCCGAGGAGGCGCCCAACGCCTGTTGAAAGTTGTTGTTGAATATCCCAAACTTGCGCACCGGCTCGTACAGCTTGAACACCGCGATGATGAACGCCAGGAAGACGCCTTCGGTGAAAACGCCGTGTTTAATGTACTCGCGGCCAATCAGGATCAGCAGGGCGATGGCAATAGCGCCGAAAATGTCCATCATGGGCGAACTCAGCGCGTAGGCGCTCACCGAGCGCAGGTTGGCTTTGAACAGCCGTCGCGCAGCATCGCGGAAGCGGCGCGTCTCCCAGGCTTCCATGGAAAAAGCTTTCACGATGCGCACGCCGGTGATGGTTTCCTGCAGAATGTTCTGGATCTCAGCCAGCTTGTCCTGGCCGCGGCGCGTCGTGGTGCGCACGCGGTGGCCAATCCTTCGGGCCGCCATTATCACCACCGGCACGAAGATGATGAGCACCCAGGTCAACCGTCCGCCCAGCAGGACCACCACGCAGGCGGTGAACAGGAAGGTGAAAAACTGCTGGAGAAATTCCGCCAGCACCGACGAGAGCGCAAACTGCACGCGCTCGATGTCGTTCACAATCGCCGACAGCAGCGTGCCGGTGGAATATTTCTGGAAGAACGCCACCGAGCGCCGCAGTGTGGCCGAGTACAGTTCGTTGCGCAGGTCGGTCACCATGCCGTAGCCGGCGTAGTTCGCCAGGTAACTTCCGCCGTAGTCGAAGATGCCCTTCAGCACGGTGGAGGCGACCAGCGCAAAGGCCACCATCGTCCACACGTTGTGAAAGTGTTCGGGGACGAACCAGTTCAACTCGATGGGCTTACCGGTCATCGGCATTTTGAACAAGGGCAGGGTGTGCGATTGGGACGAAGGATTCAGGACGCGATCGAAGATGGGCCCGATCAGCAGCAGGCGGAAGGCGTCGAGCAATCCGACCAGGGCCATGGACACCACCGCCGCCAGCATGTGGAACCAATACGGTTTGAAGTAGCGAAGAAGGCGGCTCAGTTGACGCATAGTTCCCGCAGGTTCGATGGCTGACTTATGCTGACTTAGGCTCCGCGCAGAAGCAGGCCATGGGGAAATCCGGGGTGCAACACTTGATTCTACTGGATTTTGGGGCCAGTAGTCAGTAGTCAGTAGCCAGTAGTCAGTTGCCAGTTGCCAGTGAGGACGCCACGCGCGTCGATTCGGTCGTGTGAGACATCTTCTCGTCGCGCCAGCTCAGTTGTCCCTTTTGGATGTGCGTCGTGCATCTGTCCTCATCACTGCGAGGATGCGGTCGAAGTCCTCGCGGGAGGAGTACTCGATCACGATCTTGCCTTTGCCCTTGCGGTAGGTGACGGTGACGTGCACGCCGAGCGCCCGTTGCAACTGGTGCCCGCCCTCTCTGAGGTTTGGGTACAACAGATGGATCCTCTCGGCCCTCTTCCGATCGTGGGCCAGCTTAGTAGCTGTCTTCTCGGTTTGGCGGACCGAAAACGAAAGCGCGACGATGCGCTGGGCCAGTTGCTCCACCTCTTCCGGCGATTCCAGCGCCATTAGTACATTGGCGTGGCCAAAGCTGAGCTGGCCCTGGTCGAGCATGGCCTGCACGCTGGACGGCAGCTTCAGCAGACGCAGGAAATTGGCTACCGAGGAGCGCTGCTTGCCGGTGCGCTCCGCCATCTCCTCCTGCGTGAGCGCGAACTCGCGCGCCAGCCGATCGTAGCCGCGGGCTTGCTCCATGCAGGTCAGCTCCAGGCGCTGCAGGTTCTCGACGATGGTCATCTCCATCGCCTGCTCATTGGAAACCGGCCGCACTATGGCTGCAATGCTCCGATGGCGGAGCTGGCGCACCGCCTCCCAGCAGCGCTCGCCGGCGATGACCTGATAGCGCCCGCCCGCTACCGGTCGCACCACGATGGGCTGCATCAGGCCCACCGCCTGGATGGAAGCCGCCAGGTCGTCGAGCCCGCCGAAAGACACGCTGCGCGTCTGATAAGGATTGCGGTCGAGGCTGTTGAGCGCGATGTGCTGGACCGGCTCGTCTGGGAGAACGTTGGGCGCTGGCGTGGACGCCGGGGCAGCGTCCAAGGCCGGAGCAGGAGGCACTTGCCGCGAAGGAAGCAGCGCCCCCAACCCGCGGCCAAGAACTTTGCGCTGGTGTGACATGGGGAGTCCTTAGCATATAGCAGCTAGCAACTGGCAACTAGCAATTAGCAATTAGCAACTAGCAATCGCCGCGCTCAGGATGACAGCCGTTGAAAGTCCTTACTTTGCCACTCGTTCAGCCGTGCCGTAGAATCGCACCATCAACTCCATCCCATGACTCTCGACGCCAACACCAAATCCGCACTGCGCGAGCGCCTCAACTTCTATCGCGAGCTGGGCGTTGGTCCACTCTATCGCCGCGACGCTAGTCCTGTGAGGCAGCTACTCGAGGTCACCTCCGAAGAAGCCGCCAGAGTCGAGGCCGCTGTCGAGGCGGTCGAGCAATCTGCGTTTGTCGCAACCGCCGACGACAGCGTCGATCGTGCCGCCCTTCTGCAAGTCATCGCCGACGACATCGGCCCCGACTGCCAGCGTTGCAAGCTGGCGAAGTTGGGACGCAAACAGATTGTCTTCGGCACTGGCGATCCACATGCCGAGTTGATGTTCATTGGCGAAGGCCCCGGCGCTGACGAAGACGCGCAAGGGCTGCCGTTCGTCGGACGCGCCGGCCAACTGCTGAACAACATGATTGCCGCGATGGGACTGAAGCGCGAGCAGGTGTACATTGCCAACATCGTGAAGTGCCGCCCGCCGGGCAACCGCACTCCGGAGCGCGACGAGTGTGAAACCTGCTCGCCGTTCCTGATGCGGCAGATCGGTGTCATCCGGCCAAAGGTCATCGTGGCCTTGGGCGCGACGGCAGCCAAGAACCTGCTGAGCGTCAACGACTCCATGGCGTCGCTGCGCGGGCGATTCTATGATTATTCGCCGCCAGGCATTGTTGACGAGTCCGATGAAGCATTTCAATGCAAGCTGGCGGTCACCTATCATCCGGCGTTTCTGTTGCGCGATCCGCGGCAGAAGAAAGAAGCCTGGAAAGATCTGCAGATGGTCATGCGCTTTCTGGATTTGCCCACGCCGCAGCGTGCGCCCAGCGACGAAGGCAGTTAACGGCCATGCCGCAATTCTGCGATGTGGCCGTGCCGGTCCCGCTCGACGCTGTCTTCACCTATCGCATTGCCGACACCGAGCCCTGCGTGGGCGGCCGCGTCATTGTGCCCTTCCGCGAGAAGCGGCTGTGCGGCATCGTTACTGAGCTTCACGATCGCGAGCCGAAATTCCAAACCCGGCGCGTGAGCCAGGTGCTCGACTCAGCGCCCGCTCTCACTCCTGAACTCATGCAACTGGGCCGCTGGATCGCGCAGTATTATATTGCGCCCATCGGCGAAGTGTTTCGCACCATGCTGCCGCTGTCGGCGGAGTTCCGGCGTGTGCTTGGCTATCACATCACTGACAAAGGAATTGCTGCGCTCCATGCTGCATCCACTATCGGGTCCTCGTTGCGGTCGCACCAAGAGCCAGAGCATCAGATGCTGGAATATACCGTGCTAAATCGCCTCGCCGATGGTGAAGTGGTGCGCGAAGCTGCTGTACGTTCGGCGACCGGAGCGTCGCGCACTTTGCTGCAAGCTTTGCTGCGCAAGAAATGGATCGCTCGCGATGACCTTAGCGACGTCCGCGATGCCAGCCGCACCGTGCAGATCGCGACCTTGAAGGAGGTGACCGGCAAACTCAACGCCAACCAGCAGAAGATCGTGGCCTACCTGCGCAGCCAGGAGAAGCAGCGCGCTCCGGTCGAAGCGATTCGAGAGTTGGTCGTCCCGCGAACCACGCTGCAAACGCTGGTGAAACGCGGGATCGTCGAGTTGAGCCAAGAAGCGGCCGTTTTCCGTATGTCGGGGATGAAGCCGCGCAAGCTGGAGTTCCTGTTCACGCCTGCGCAGAAAGCCGCGCTCAACACCATCATTACTGCCACCGAGGAACGCCAGTTCCTGCCCATGCTGTTGCATGGCATTACCGGTTCGGGCAAGACCGCGGTGTACCTGTCGGCGATGCAGGCGGTGCTGGCCAAAGGTCGCTCCGCCATTTTGCTGGTCCCGGAAATCGGCCTCACTCCCGCCGTCGCCGCCGACCTGCACCAGATCTTTGGGGACGAGGTCGCGATCCTGCATTCCGGGCTCAGCGACGACGAGCGGGCCGAGCAGTGGAGACACATCCGCAACGGCGAGTCCCACATTGTGGTAGGGACGCGCTCCGCCATCTTTGCGCCGGCGCCCGACCTGGCGCTCATCGTGGTGGATGAGGAGCACGACCACTCCTACAAGCAGGAGGAAATGCCGCGCTACCACGCCCGCGACGTGGCGGTGATGCGCGCCAAGATGTGCAACGCCGCTGTGGTGCTGGGCTCGGCCACACCGTCGCTGGAGACCTACTACAACGCTGTCAACGGCAAGTACCGGCTGCTGGAGTTGCCCGAGCGCATTGAAAAGCGGCCGCTGCCGGAGGTCCAGATCCTCGACATGCGCGAGGAATTCCAGCGCACCCGCAAAGACGAACCGCTCTCCCGCAAGCTGGTGGAGGAGATTGGCGAACGGCTGGCGCGCCACGAGCAGGTGATGGTGCTGCTGAACCGGCGCGGCTATTCCGCCTTCGTGCTGTGCCGGGAATGCGGCGAGAGCGTGCAGTGCAAGAACTGCGCCATCTCCATGACGTACCACAAGCGCGAACACCGCCTGATGTGTCACTACTGCGGCTATACGCGGCCCGCCCCCCGCACCTGCCCCAAGTGCGGCAGCGAGTATGTGCAATATCTGGGCACGGGCTCGGAGAAGCTGGAGCACATCCTGCACGGCATGTTTCCGCAGGCGCGCATTGCTCGGCTGGACCGCGACACGGTCCACGGCCGCGACGATTTCGAGCGCATGCTGAGCGCACTGCAGGCGGGCAAAATCGATCTGCTGGTGGGTACGCAGATGATCGCCAAGGGACACGATGTCGCCAACGTCACGCTGGTGGGCGTCGTCGGTTCCGATGCGGCGCTCAGTTTTCCCGACTTCCGTGCCGCCGAGCGCACCTTCCAGTTGCTCACTCAGGTTGCGGGACGCGCCGGGCGGGGCGACACCCCCGGCAAGGTTGTGCTGCAAACATTTTTTCCGGACCACTATGCCATCCAGTTCGCCGCCGCGCACGATTACCATGGCTTCTACGAAAAAGAAATCCGCTTCCGCAGCTGGATGCACTACCCGCCGTTCAACGCCGTCAGCAATGTGCTGGTGCGCAGCAGCAAACTCGACGAGGCGCTGGCCTGGTCGGGCATTCTGGGGAAGTGGTTTGAAGCGAGCCGGCTGACTGGCATACGCGTGATGGGACCGGCAGCCGCGGTGATCGTGCGGCTGAAGACCGAGTACCGCTATCACTTCCTGTTGAAGTCGGCCAGCCGGGAGCGCATGAATACCGCGTTGCGTTCCATGCTCGCATACGCGGATGCACAGAAAATTCCCCGCAATAATGTGGTGGTGGATGTGGACGCGCTGTCACTGATCTAGAAAATCCCCACCCAAGCAAAACCGGCTTGGGTGGGGCACCCGCTTAGGCTACCCTTTCCATGCTCCCAATGCCCTGCGCAGCAGCACCAACTGTCCCAGATGATAGGCGCCGTGGTCGGCGGCCAGCAGCACCTCGCGCAGCAGCGTCTGGCCGTCGCCATGAGGGAGCGGCTTGAAGAGATCGTGCGCGGGGTCCTTGACCAGTTTGCGGAACTCCTCCTGGGCCTTCAGGATGGCCTTCACGCTGTCGTCCCACGCTTTGTCGCTGGGCGGAGCCGCGGTCTTCGGCCAGTAGCCTTCGGGCCATTTTGGCGACTTGTGTTTGGCGTCGCGGCTGAACTCCAGGATGTCCCACAACGCGAGGCGTATGTGCTCGAGCAGTTGCCATGCCGAATGCGGCAGCCCCTTGGGCGCCTGACCGCGCAGCTTGGCGGGAAAGTCCTTCACCGCCGCGCTCAAGTCGGCATGTGCTTCGTTCCAGTCGATCGTCTTGGCAAGTTGTTGACGCAGAAGTTTGTCGTGTTCCATGAGACCTCGCAGGGAAGAAATCGTCACTCGTGTGGGATGTGATTCGCGACCCGGCGGATGGTAATTTTGACGGAAGATCGTCTGCGAGGGTTGTGTCAATTGACGAACGCTGAATAACGACAAAAGCGAGAATCGCAACTAACCCCTAACCACTGAATTTCCTTCTTCGGCGCTGTTGCAAGACTTCGGTGGCGCCGGGGTTCACCAGTACGGTGAATCCGTTGTGAACCGGATGTTGGTCGTACTGCATCAGGACGGCACGTTCGCCGTCAATGCAGCCGCCGAGCAGGCGTCCCAGGCTCAGCAGCGAATGGCTGCCGCAAATCTCGCAGACGTCACCCGCGCTGTTGCTGATGATCTCACAGTCGGCGCATAGCACCGCCTCCAGCAGAGGGACGGAACTCAGCTCCAGTCCCCATTTGTAGCCGTTGTCCATATCAGTCTCTGCTCTAACCCTAGCCGTCCCCGGACAACTGGGGAAGTACCTTTGTAGTGGAGAGAAGCAGAAGAGTAACGGGTCGGAAAAGTTGGACTAGCCTGGATTATTCATGAGCGCACGTAATTTCTTGGATTGTCATCCTGAGCGACGAGGTCGCCGCGGCGGGCTCGCTCAGGATGACAATTCAAATGTTCATGAATAATGCAGACCAGAGAGCGGTTGGAGTGCGATTGCCATTCACCCGGGACGGCGGGGCGCGCCTGGATTTCGGTGTTGCGCAACTACGCAACGGTTCGCTACTTCGACACATCCGTCGTGGAGGTGGGCGGCAGCAGATTATGGTTCAGGGCAAACAATGCCAGCTCCAGGCGGTTGCCGACTCCCAGCTTGTTGAAGATGTTGGTCAGGTGGCGCTTCACGGTTTCCTCGCTGATGCCGAACGTGACCGCGATGTGCTTGTTGGTGGAACCCTCGGTAATCAAGGTGACAACTTCGAGCTCGCGGCCGGTGAGACCGAAGGTCTTGCGCGAAGGCGGGGCGGTCTGCGCCGCCAGATCGTGCAGCACCTGCACCAGGTTCTGCACCGGACGTCCCTCCAGCCAGTACTGGCCCTGCATCACGGCGCGAATGCAAGCCGAAAGATGTTCCACGACGGCGTCTTTCAGGACCACGCCGCGAGCGCCGAGTTGCAGCGCCTCCAGGATCTGCCGCTTGTCCACCAGTCCGGTCAAGACGATGGTGCGGGTGGAGGTGGTCCCGGTGGTGAGTTCGCGTAACGCGTCCATGCCCGGCATCCTTGGCATGGCCAGGTCCAGTAGCAGGATATCGGGCTGGAGGGTGCGCGCCATGTGGAGCGCCTCGAGGCCGTCCCTGGCCTCCGCCACGACCCTCATCTGGTGGTCGGCCTGCAGCATGTTGCGCAGACCGATGCGCACCACCGGATGGTCGTCGGCAATCAGGACCTTGATGGGAGTTACTGCCACCTTTGCCATAGTCATAGTGTTTGCCGAGGATCGCCTACGCGGCCGGTCCCTTGCCCGGAAGCACGCCCGGACCGAGTAGCTTCACGTATTCCTGCTCCACCGCCTGGAGCGCGGCGGAAAGCTGATCGAGGATTGCTTCAGCTTCACTCCAATTGCCATTCTTCCCCATCGCTTCCAAGCTGGCGCAACATGGGGTGACGCCGATGGCTCCCACGATCAGGCTGCTGCCCTTCAGATAGTGGGCCCGGTTGCGCAGCTCCTCGGCCTGTTTCAGTGTAAATGCATTGCGCAACTGTGCAAGTGTTTTACCGGCTTCAGTCAAGAATTCGCGGCAAATCTCCACCAGCTCCGCGGGCCGGGAAGCTGTCATCTGTCGTAACCGCTCGAATGCATCGGAGGCTATCAGCTTGTCAGTCACGAGCTTTGCGACGCTTCCCACGCAGCGTCCTGTTGCCCCATAGTTAATCCCTTCCGCGCCGTCTTCGTCAAGGACGGAATGTAAGGGTTGCTCTAGCAGCACTAACAAAAGGAGGATCCAGCGCCATCAGGCGTGAAGCAACCGCGGTTACTTCTCCCGGCTGTAGACAACCTTCAGCTTGTCGGCTTGGAGAATGCGAGCGACCTGATTGCGGGCATGCACCGCCCAGGGGCCGGCGCTATCCAGCTTCAGGTAAGTCTGCCAGTGGGGAAGCGCCTGGCGTGGCTGGAGCAGGCGTTCGTAGGCGAGCGCCAGGTTGTAATGAGCATCGGCGTAGGTGGGAGCCAGTTGAATCGCAGTGGTGTAGGCGGCAACCGCATCCGCGATCCGGCCCGTCTCGTCCAGAACATTGCCTAGATCGAAGTAAGCCAGCGCATAACGGGGATCGGTTTCGACGGCCAGGCGGTAATGCTTTTCGGCCGAGACAAAATCCTGCCGATTGTAATAGAGCGTGCCCAGATTGATATGAGCCGGAGCGTGGTCGGGTTCAACCTCCAGCACCTGCAGATAAGTTTGGATGGCTTCGTCGTAGGTGCTGGGATGCTCTTCGAGGATCACACCCCGGGCGAAAAGGTCGCCCGCAGTATCGAACTGGGCGATGGGCCGCACCTTGACCGAGGACACCACCATTCCCGTGCTGGCAAAGTCCATGACGAACTGGCCGGCAATGGGTTCGACCGAGTGCCCCTGATGGCGGTAGGCCACGCGCGAGCCAACACTGAAAGCGCTGGCTTCGAGGAGCGGGTTCTCCATGCCCGCCACCTGCTTCTGCATGGCCTGCAGAGATTCGCGAATGGCTGCCGGACGCACCCGTTTGGCGCGCAGGTCACGCACTTTCGTAAGCTGCAGCAGGTCGAAGAAGGTGAACGTGTCGGAAATGGAGACGAGCCCTGCTTTTTGCCAGCCAGCCAGTTGGTTGGCCGAGATGTGCAGGATGCGAAGGACGTCCGCTCGACAGAATTGGTTCATGTAGGCTCGGCCAGAATCGCCGCAGAGCTTGCTACGATTATCGGTGGAAGTAACTTCAGGCGCAAGGGGAAAACAGCGCAAAGCAGTGGAAAACCGGGGCTTGCATCTCTTTACCGTTTTGGTTACCGGCAGTTACAATCGAAATACAGCCGACGTAGCTCAGTTGGTAGAGCAGTCGATTCGTAATCGACAGGTCATCGGTTCAAGTCCGATCGTCGGCTCCAGTAAGTTTCTGCGTATGGCTGGCTTGACCGCCGCTCTGCACCATCACGTCGCCAATGCTGATCCGTTGCACGGCCCGGATGGTCAGGAGATCGGGAGCACCCGGGCCGGCACCGACGAGATAAACTTCTCCAACCTTCGACATTTCTTCCTTTCGCACTACGCCATGCGGCTGATCAGTACCAGGAGCACGAGCAGCACCACTCCCGCGCTGAAGGTGTACCAAATGAGCTTCTTTTCAATGGGAAGCAAGGGCTCGTACTCGCTGTCCATCTTGCGTAATTCGTCGCTAATTCGAGGTTCCGTCATAGGTCATCCTTTCACGATGGGGGGTAGCATCCCATGGAAGAACAGCCACGAGATCAGCAGGCCGACCCAGATGATGTATCCAAAGAGACAAAGCACATAGACCGCCGCCAGTTTGGCAATGCCCTCCTCCCACAGTTTGCGGAAGTTGGAGAGGACTCCGATAGCGAAGAAGGTCATCACAAAGAAGATGGCGCGGAAGATATTGGCTTGCCCCATGGACGCCTTGATCTTCGGCACCAGCCCAGGCACGAGGGCCCCCAGAGCGAGCACGACGAGGAAGGTGGCGACATAACCCAGAATGAACTTGGGGAAGCGTTGCCAGATTTGCCTGGCCTGGACCCTTTCGCCTTCACGACGCTCAATCTTTGCCGACCACACCCAAGCCAGAACGAAGGCCCACACGCCGATGAAGATATCGATGAAAACCTTCACCGTGGCGGAAACGGCCAAAGTCCATCCCGGTTGGAAGCGAATTCCCGAGGCGGCCAAGGCCTTGGCGCGAATCAGCGAATCGGCAATGGCGCCGCTGGCCACCGCCGCTCCGTCGGTCTTTACCGCCAAGCCCATCCAAGCGCCGGCGACCATCGGCTGTGTGTAGAGATAGTGTTGCGCCACGAAGGGAAGAAATAGCAGTTCCACCACGGCAAAGATCACCACCAGCGAGGAAACCATAATGGGCACGACCGGCCGGGCTTTGATGGCGCTGCCGGTAGCGATGGCCGCCGAGACCCCACAAATCGAAATGCCCGAGGCCAGCGGCGCGGCCCACTCCCGGCTGAAGCCGAAGTAACGTCTGGCCACGTAGTACACCACGGGCCAGAAGATCAAATAGGCGCAGACAATGGCACACAGTCCCTGGAACAACATCGCCGAGGCCAGCCGTCGCTGATCGAGCACGGTGATCCCGAGATAGCCGCCGAGAATCACGATGGCCGTCTTGATATACAGCTCGGGGCGGATGGCCTCTTTGAGCGACCGGGAAACGCCTGGGAGAAAATTGCCCACCAGCAAGCCCGCCAGCAGCGCGATGATGAATCCGGACTCGTTGGTCAGATTCAGCGACCACCCAATTCCCAGGGCTTGCCGCTTGTCGGGTGTCGCCGCGATGTAAGCCCAACTCCCGAGAAACCAGCAGGCATAGCTCACGGCGAAGATCGCGGTAAAGCCCTTGGCGAAGCGCTTTACGTCAGCGCGCAGCGCTTTGGCGCCGAATAACAAAAGCAGCAGCAGGAAGAGATAGGTCCCGAGCAGGGAAAGCAGCGCCGGCAGTCTTGCATAGGCCTTGGAAGCCGGCGCCAGGGCCTTGGCCGGAGATATCCAGACTGCTGTGGTTACGGCCCAGCCGAGTATGTCAGCCCCGAACAGCAGCGCCAGCGAGAGCACGAAGACCAGCAGCCCGATGCAGACCGCCAGCCAGTCCTCGCTGATTCCTGGTTGCGGAGGTCGAGTGACGGGCGGAGAAGGCGTTCGTTCCGATACGGATGGTTCTACCAGAGTCACCATTTGTCTTGCTCCGTTAGTGGTTGGCTCCCGTTCGAACCGAGAGCGTGATTTTGTAAAAGACGGTGATCAACAATGTGCCCATGGCCCAAATCGCGGCCACGATCGTCCACTCCGGTAAGGTGGGTTTGTACTGCGTGATGGCGCCCAGTGGAGAAGGTACGAAAACTCATGGCGCCCCTATACGCAACCGGTTGGTTTGGGCAGTCCGGCCAGTTTGCAGGCGCCCTTGGCTGGTCCCGACGGAAACAGTTTGTAGATCTCCTTCAGCTTGAAGCCGGTCTCCTTGCAAAGCTTGCGAATCATGGGCGCGATGCCGAACTGCAAGTAATAGTTGCGAATGTAGTTGATGACCTTCCAGTGCTCCTCAGTCAGTTGCGTGATGGCCTCGGTCTCGGCAAAGTCTTTGGCCACCTCTTCGCTCCACAGCTCCGGCTGCTCCAAAAATCCATTCTCGTCGACGGCGTAGTTTTTTCCGTGTACTTCGAACGTGGGCACAGCTTTCTCCTCGTGATCAGTTCATTTCAATATAGCCGCAAGGACACGCGTCAGCGCACTTCTTGCAGCCGTTACATAGCTCAAGTTTGAGCGCTTTGAGCTTGACGCCCTTTTGCGCACCAATGCCGACGAAGACCGCCTGATATTCGCGGCGCAACTCGTCCACCAAGATATCTCGTCCCACGACGCAATTGCACCTCAGTTCGACGCCGAGTTCGAGAATACGCTGGATCTCCGCATCCAGCACCTTGCGAGGCAGGCGATACTTCGGGATGCCATAGCGCAGCAGATCCTCCGCCAGCAGTTAACGGCGCAAGAGCGGCGAAGGTTAATGGACCAGATCGCGAGTCCCGAGTCCCTGGAAAAATTCGTGCAGGACCGCCGATCCGCGAAGACNNGCGTTGACGATAAGTTCCACCAAGCCGCCGTACAGAATGCGGTTCTGCTCCCACAGATCGTAATACGCCAGCATGTCGCGGAACTGCCCCTTGCAGTTGCTGCAAGGAGCGCATACATACTTAGGGGTCTCGGGCGAAAGACAATCGGAGAAAGCGTCGAGAATCTGCTGCAGCTTCTTGCGCCCGGAAACGTGAAAACACCAGTCCGGGAAATTATTGCCGCTCATGATGGCAAAGCCGCTTCCCCCGCCGCAACAATAATTGTTGACGCCATGGGGCTCCATCTCGCGAAACTGCGGACAAATTTTCTGCAGTATCTCCCGCTGCGGCTGGACCACGCCCATCAGGCGCACCATGTTGCAGGGGTCATGCAAGGTGACGGGAAAGTCGTTGCGGCTGGGATCAAACTTGATGCGCCCGCTCAGGACGATGTCGCGCAGCAGAGTCAGGCCGCTTTCCCGCCGAACATTGAGTTCTCCGGTAAGGATGCGGTCGGCGATGACACAGAGGGCCTTGTGGGCGTGGCCGCACTCCCCCAGCACAATCCTCTTGACTTTAAGTTTCTGCGCCGCCTGCGCGTGCTTCAGGGCGACGCGCGCGAACTGCGCGTCGTCGTACCATAGACCGTAGTTGATCGAGTCGTAAGCCGCCAACTCCGACGACATGGTCCAGCTAATGCCGGCCACGGTCAGAAGCAGAGCAAAGGCGCCCGGGTTCTCCGGCCATGCCATGATTTCGCCGGCATTGTGGATGAGCAGAACGTCAGCCCCTTCCACGTCCCACGGCGTGCGGACTTCGATACCCGTCTTTTCCGAGGTGTCCTCGTCGATGAAGGCAATATTGTCCTTGACGACTTCCGGAGTCATTCCGGTGGAGGAGCCCACCTTGAGCTGCAACATGGAGCCTCGGTCGTGAATTTCCTTGGCAGAAATGCCCATCTCCTGACTAAATAGTTTTCGCAGCTCATGGGCGACGAGTCCGTTGTCGCAGCCGATCGGACACGTCTGCGCGCAGCGCCGGCATAGATTGCAGCGATACGACAACTCGGCGAGCCGGGCCACCAGCGGCCAGTTAAGCTGAATCGCACCGTGTTGCCAAGCCGAGAGCAGGCCGCCATGCTTGACATGCTTGAAATAGAGGCGGCGCAGAGCTTCCGACCGAAACGTGGGCCGGTATAGCTCGTTACCCCCGCTCGCTTCGAAGATGTGACAAGACTTGGCGCAGGTTTGGCAGCCGGTACAGTGTTCCATGGTGAGCACGAGCGGCTGTAGAAAGGTCCAGTTGTTCACATCGGTGAAGAGCTTGTCCAACCCCGACAAGAATTTTGCGACCAATTGCTGCTCCTCTGCGAGGGTCTTCGGCTGCGGCAGATTCAGGGCGCAAGTGTCATCCAGACCGCACTCGTACTTGTCGGTGGTGGCCTGGGAGAGTGGAGTCCACGGATGGTCCTCCGCCGGACTGTTCAGTGGTGCGGGCAGAGACATCAAGTCTTCATTTTCAACATGAGTCAGCGGATGACGGCCGGTCTGCGACAGATCGCGAAGATCGATGTGCGAATTCATTTACGCACCTCCTGGGCGGGATTGGCAGTTGCGATGTCGACCCAAGTCTTCTTGCCGTCGGCCCCAACATGCTCGGCCGACCACGTCGGGCGATACCCCAAATACCCTGTAACCCTCGACTCCATCGCGCCGCCGCGCACACTCGGCTGATCGTCCCAGCGTACCGCATGATAGGTGAAGTACTTGGCGATGAAGTGGGCCATGTGGGTGAAGGGGATGTAAGCCACCAGAGCTGAGGCCAGCACCAGTCCCGCGCTGAACAGCCGTCCCAGACTTATATCCTTATTGAAGCGAATTGCGCCACTCACCAACTCGCCGGCTCCCGCACTCGCTGGCGGCCGCAGAGCGTACCCGGCGACAATGGCGCCGAAGGCCACTATAAAGAAGATAAGGTTGAAGAAGTCGCCGGGCTTGGTATAGTTCTTTAGTTCCGCGTCGGCCGCCCGGCGCCACAACAGGACGACGGCGCCCACGGTGGAGAGCGCTGCACCAGCGTAACCGGTCACCGTGTAAAGATCAGCCAGGGCCACCCACAAGCTGCTGCTCCCTACGCTGGGCATAAAAAGAGGAATGGCGGCGCCGCACGTGATCAGCACCACCGTGCCGATCAAAAGATAGAGACCGAAGTGAAACAAGAAAGATGGTAACCAAAGGCGCCGGTTATGCTCCCATAAGCCTCTGAGAAACATTATCTCGGCAAACATCACGCGCAGCTCGCCGGCCATATGGAAGTGCCGGGGTTTCAACCACCATTCGCTGGTCTCGAAATAGGAGCCGCCGTGGGCGACGCGGCTGGGATCTTCATGCGGCACCGGATAGAGTTCCCACCTCAAGTGCCTGGGCATACTGGCGTACTCAATGACGCGACGGACACATCCTATAACGAAAATCAGCAGGCCCAGGTAGATTGCGACATACACCATAATCGTCATGCTGGCCCCCCGGATTGAAATCGCAGCCGTCGAGAACTAGTTCCTATTTTCTGGCGTATATAAAGATATGACATAAAATGCGGCGGCGGTGTGACGCCCGTCACCGAACAGCGGCAATATGGGCCAAGTCCCATTTAGTTTGCCACGGGCGCCTAGGCCTTCACCCGGCTGGTAGTTTCTATATCGTTATGATCGGGATGCTTATACTTATTGCCATCATCTGTGTACGATGCAAGATTTGTCCCTATAGCTAAATAAGTCTATAGATTAGGTCGGCAAGCTATAGTTGAGGTTGTTGACCGCCTTCCTAGTATCGCTTTTCACCATCAAGCGTAATATGGGTCACCGTCATCCGACATAAGAGCGCGCATAGTTGTAGCTGTTTCGCGGCAATCACGGAATTAGTAGGATGCCTTGAAGCTAGGAAGCAACATGCAGTTCTGTGTCGTGCTAACGGCTAGAGTAAATGCCGGGCGGAGCCGGGCCGACGGAAGCTGGTGGATCACCAGGGCCCGCTCTTATCGGCGGACGAACCTTGGATGCGTGGCCGACAAGAACTCATCGATTCCAGCAAGGTCACCGCCTGCCTCTGGGTGATGCCTCGGAAATCAGACGACCTTCCTTAGCCTCCAAATCGCAAGTTGCTGCGAGTGATACATGTGGTTGCGAACTAGTAACGGTCCCATCCCGGCCTTCCTCAAGGCCGCCGCAAACGGGCCCGATCCCTGGAGGCATCAGCGGTTCACGGAGGCGGTAACGGTTCGGAACCTGTTCTGCCAAATTGGCCACGAATTGCTCCGGCGTGCTGAAATTTCCCGCCCGGCGGGGTGCCGGAAGCGGTACCATATTGCGGGCTTCGTCACCTGTCCCGGTGATAGCGGTCACGGCGGGGCTGCCCAGCTTGGGTTGAAATAGAATAGGCCTCAAACGAATCGTTCGATCCAGTGGAATAACGAGCGATTCCAGTTCTTACTATCGGCCACAGCAATAAGCTACAAGGTTCGAGGAGGACCTCTATGAGTGTCGTAACTACATCCCAGCCCGGAATCAAAACTCCGGGCAACTACATTAACGATGTCATGACGCTGGTGAAGACCAAGAACCCAGCCGAGCCTGAATTTCATCAGGCAGTCCAGGAAGTACTCGATTCTCTGCGCCTCGTGCTGGAGCGCCACCCGGAATACATCTCGGCGCGCATCCTGGAGCGCATCACAGAACCCGAGCGCCTCATCATGTTCCGCGTGCCATGGTTCGACGACCAGGGCAATGTCCAGGTCAATCGCGGCTTCCGCATCCAGATGAACAGCGCCATCGGCCCCTACAAGGGCGGACTGCGCTTCCATCCCTCGGTCAATCTCGGCATCCTGAAGTTCCTGGCTTTCGAGCAGGTCTTCAAGAACTCGCTGACCACGCTGCCCATGGGCGGCGGCAAAGGCGGGTCCGATTTCGANNCCCAAGGGCAAGAGCGACAACGAAGTCATGCGCTTCTGCCAGAGCTTCATGACCGAACTCTGCCGCTACATTGGACCGGACACCGACGTTCCGGCCGGCGACATCGGCGTGGGCGGACGCGAGATCGGCTTCCTGTTCGGCCAGTACAAGCGCATCCGCAATGAATTCACCGGGGTGCTGACCGGCAAGGGCCTGAACTGGGGCGGTTCGCTGATTCGTCCCGAAGCCACCGGCTACGGCTGCGTGTACTTCGCGGAGGAGATGCTGAAGACCCGCAAGGAAACCCTTGAGGGCAAGCTCTGCCTGGTCTCGGGAAGCGGCAACGTTTCTCAGTACACCATCGAGAAGCTGCTGCAACTGGGAGCGAAGCCGGTCACGGCTTCCGATTCCGACGGCGCCATCTACGATCCCGACGGCATCAATCACGAGAAGCTCAGTTGGATCATGGAACTGAAGAACGCAAAACGCGGCCGCATTCGTGAGTACACGGACCAGTTCAAGAAAGCGATCTTCATGCCCACCGACCTCAAGCTGGGCTACAACCCGCTGTGGAACATCAAGGCTGATTGCGCCTTCCCCAGCGCCACCCAGAACGAAATCAACGCCAAGGACGCGACCAACCTCATCAACAACGGGGTCAAGGTGGTTGCCGAAGGCGCGAACATGCCCAGCACGCTCGAAGCCACCAAGCTGTTCCTGGAGGCCAAAGTCCTCTATGGGCCGGCCAAGGCGGCGAACGCGGGCGGTGTGGCCACCTCCGGCCTCGAGATGTCGCAGAACAGCGCACGGCTGAACTGGACCCGCGAGGAAGTGGACGATCGGCTGCACAAAATCATGATCGCCATCCACAAGACCTGCTTCGAGACTGCCGAAACCTACGGCACCCCGGGCAATCTGGTGAACGGCGCCAACATCGGCGGCTTCCTGAAAGTCGCCAATGCCATGCTGGACCAGGGACTGGTGTAGTCCTCAGTTTCAGCGTTTGAGTGACATGCGGGGTGGAGAAATCCACCCCGCAGTTTGTGTGGGTTCTTTGCTCACCGTTTCAGCACATGTGAGTGGATCACAAACGTCCGCTTTGTATCAGGGCACGGCTTCAGCCGTGCCGTAAAGCCCCTCAAAAGGAATCGGGCTTTAGCCCCTGCTTATGGCGATACCTCTCCGCAATGCCAATTGGAGCCAAATCCTCAGCCCTTCGCGTACGTTTTTTGTCACGACGAAGACGAGCATGGGACGCGCCTTGTTCCAGCCCGAGCGCAATGCAACACTATTTATTGATGTGCTGCGTTCTTACGTGGCGGCGCGAAAATTCCAGTTGCATGATTTCGTAGTCATGCCCGACCATGTGCATCTATTGATCACGGTCCCTGGCGACATGACAATTGAAAAGGCGATACAGTTCATTAAGGGCGGATATTCTTATCGGTTGAAGAAGGAATTCGGTTATTCGGGAGAGGTCTGGCAAAGCGGATTTTCGGAGGTACGGGTCGACAACCGGGAGAGCTTCCTGCAACATCGGAAATACATTGCTGAGAATCCGGTGAAAGCAGGGCTGGTGGATTCGCCCGAGAAATTTCCCTATTGCTTCATTTATTTGGCAAGCGCAAAGGCAGCAGGGGCTAAAGCCCGCTGATTACGCATGCCTGCGGCACGGCTGAAGCCGTGCCCTGATACAAACCGGTGTTGATTCTTGACCACGACTCGCCCAACTCTTGATCCCGCACCCCACGCGGAGCTCCAGTTCGAGGGCTTCGAGAATCTGATGCCGTTCCGCGTAAACGACATTCTGCTGGTCTCCAGCCTGTACGACTCCTTCATTCTGCGCGAGGACGGACGGCTGAACGAACTGCTGATGGGCGAGTCGCTGGAGCTGGACATTCATCAGGTCCCCGGCATCACGCANNACCAACCTGCAAGTCGGCGACATGGATGCCGCGCAATTGGCGCGTGAAGTCAAGGCCGCGGGTCTCGATGTTCCGGTCATCGTCCTGGCCTACGATTACCGCGAGATCAAGAACTTTATCGCGCGCAATCCGCAGACCGATATCGAGCGCATATTTCTGTGGCAAGGCAATGCCCGCATCCTGATCTCGATCGTCAAGTACATCGAAGACAAGCGCAACGTCCTGCATGACACGCATGCCATGAGCGTTCCCGTAATGCTGGTGGTCGAGGACGATATCCGGTATTACTCGCTCTTCCTGCCGGTGATTTACACCGAACTCATCAGCCAGTCGCGCCGCCTGCTCAGCGAGGGCCTCAATGTCGCGCACAAACTGGTGCGCATGCGGGCCCGGCCGAAGATCCTGCTGTGCTCCAGCTACGAGGATGCCGAGGAGCAGGTCATGAAGTATCGCGATTACCTGCTCGGCGTGGTGTCGGATGTGGAATTTCCGCGCCAGGGCAAACTCACGCCGGAAGCCGGCTTCCAGTTGGCGCGCATGATTCGCAGCATCGTGCCGGATGTGCCCATCGTGCTGCAGTCCAGCCGCACCGAGTTCATGCCGCGCGCCTTCGACGAGCGGTTTGGCTTCCTGCAAAAGCGCTCGCCTACCCTGCTCGGCGATTTGCGGCGCATGCTGGTGGACGAAGCGGGCTTCGGCGACTTCGTCTTCCGCCTCTCCGACGGCAAAACCGAGGTCGGGCGCGCCAGTAACCTGAACGAACTGGAGAACCAACTGGCGACGGTCCCGGCCGAAAGCATTGAATACCACGCCCAACGCAACCACTTCTCGCACTGGCTGATGACACGCACCGAGTTCGCCCTCGCCCAAAAGCTGCGCCCGCGCAAAGTTTCCGACTTCGCGGACACCGAGCACCTGCGGCGCGACCTCATCGCATCCATCGCCGAGTATCGCCGCGAGCAAACCCAGACGCTCATTGGCGAATTCAATCCCGCGACGTTTCAGCCCGCAGATGCTTTCTTCCTGCAGATCGGCGGTGGCTCGCTGGGCGGCAAGGCGCGCGGCTTGGCTTTCATCCGGCATCTGCTGCACCAGCGCACCGTGATGCGCAGGTTTCTTGGCATTCGCATTGCCGTGCCGCCTACGCTGGTGTTGGCCACCGACTTGTTCGACAATTTCCTGCGCGAAAACAATCTGCTCGGCTTCGCGATTCACAGCACCGACGACCAGGAGATCGTGCGGCGCTTTCTGGCGGCGCCACTGCCGATCGCCGTGATCGATAAGCTCCTGGACTTCTTGCAGGAGGTGCGCTACCCGCTGGCGGTCCGTTCTTCCAGCCTGCTGGAGGATTCGCAATACCAGCCGTTCTCCGGCGTGTACGAGACTTTTATGCTGGGGAACCATCAGGCCGACATTCAACTGCGTCTGGAGCAGCTTCTGGAGGCGATTAAACGGGTGTACGCCTCCACCTTCAGCCAGCACGCCAAGTCCTACGTGCGCGCCACGCCGTATCGCCTGGAAGAAGAAAAAATGGCGGTGCTGGTTCAGCAAGTGGCAGGCGCGGCCCATGGCAACCGCTTCTATCCGGATTTCTCCGGAGTGGTGCGATCGCGCAACTTCTATCCCGTTGCACCCGTCAAGGTGGAGGACGGATTCGCTGCTGTCGCCTTGGGCTTGGGATGCGCCGTGGTGAGTGGAGGAAAATCGTTGACGTTCAGTCCGCGTCATCCTCGGCACCTGGTGCAGTTTTCGTCCGTGGAAGACATTCTGGCGAACTCGCAGACGCAATTCTGGGCGCTCAATCTGGACCATGCGGCGGACCCAGCCGATCCGGTTACCGAGCTGCGCGAAGCGCCGTTCGGACTCGACGCGGCGGAGGCCGACGGAACTCTGCAGATGCTAGGCTCCACTTACTCGCGCGACAATCACGCGGTCTATGACGGGCTCAGCCGGTCCGGCCCGCGCATTGTCAGCTTCGCGCCCATCCTCAAGCACGGCTTGTTTCCCCTGCCCGCCATCCTCGATCAGCTTATGACAATCGGCGAGGACGCCATGGGACGTCCGGTGGAAATCGAGTTTGCCGTTGGGCTCCCGAGGGAGCCCAACGAAGGTGCTGAGTTCAGCTTTCTTCAACTGCGTCCGCTGGTGCTGGCCCGCGGCGGCGAAGAGATTCGCCTGGAGAGTGTGGAACCGGAACGCCTGGTATGCCAAAGCTCGCAGGTGCTGGGACATGGCCGTTCGCAGGACCTACGCGACGTAATCGTGGTTGACTTCCAGCGCTTTGAACGCGCCCGCAGCCACGACGTAGCCCAAAGCGTCGCCCATTTCAACGCCCAGCTTTCCGAGGAAAATACACCCTATCTACTGATCGGGGTGGGGCGCTGGGGATCGACCGATCCGTGGCTCGGCATTCCCGTGGCCTGGGACCAGATCTCGGGTGCGCGCGTCATTGTGGAGTCGGGATTCCGCGACCTGCGCGTGATTCCGTCGCAGGGCAGCCATTTCTTCCAGAACCTCACCGCGTTTCAGATCGGCTACTTCACCGTCAACCCCGATGCTGGCGAGGGCTTCGTCGATTGGCAGTGGCTGGCGGCACAGCCTGCGGTCGAGGAACATGGCTGCGTCCGCCACTTGCGGTTCGCGGCGCCCCTTGTGGTGTTGATGAACGGCAAGACCAGCCAAGGCATGATCTTCAAACCCGACTCCACCGCCTAGAGCGCGCCTGAATCCCGGCCTCCCGGAAATCCATCCAATCCTTGGTTAGTGAGACTGCGGGAAAAATCCGAAAGGCAAGAGTGGCGTCGGCTGAAGCCGACTCGAACGGGTAAGAACAAGCCCCTGGACGCGGGCCTGAAGGCCCGCACTACCCGAACGTCACTTTTTTCAGCGGCCTCCAGAAGCAATCGCTTTTAGCGGCTGCTCGCCATAAACGTTTGGTAGAACGCGACTCGGCGCACGGACGAAATCCTTTCACCATGAAAATCGGAATCACGTGTTATCCAACCTACGGCGGCAGCGGTGTGGTCGCCACGGAGTTGGGACTGGAACTGGCTGATCGCGGCCACGAGGTGCATTTCATCTCGTATTCGCAGCCCATCCGGCTTCCCAAGACTTACCCCAACATCCACTTTCACGAGGTGGAGGTTTCGCGGTATCCGCTGTTCGAGTATCCGCCGTATGATCTGGCGCTGGCCACGCGCATGGCCGAGGTCGCCGAGATTTACGATCTCGACCTGCTGCACGTGCACTACGCGATTCCCCATTCCGTCAGCGCCATGCTGGCGCGGCAGATGCTGAGCTGCGATCATGCGCGCCCTCGTCGCAGACTTCCTTACGTCACCACCTTGCACGGTACCGACATCACGCTGGTTGGATCCGATCCGTCGTATTTGCCCATCACGCGCTTTTCCATTGACCAGAGTGACGGCGTGACCTCGATTTCCGAGTATCTAAAGCGGCGGACCCTGGAAGTGTTTGCGGTGCAGACGCCGATCCAGGTGATTCCCAACTTCGTGAATTGCGACCTCTACCACCGCACTCCGGAATTGCTGGAGCATCGCGCCGAGTACGCCAGCGCTGACGAGAAAATTCTGGTGCACCTGTCGAACTTCCGGCCGGTGAAGCGGCTGGGTGACGTCATCGAGATCTTCGATCGGGTGCAGCAAAAGATACCATCGCGACTGCTGATGATCGGCGATGGTCCGGAGCGTTCCAGCGCCGAATGGCTGGCAGTGAAGAAGGGCATCCACAAAAAAGTGGACTTCCTCGGCAAGCAGGACCGCATTAACGAGAAGCTGGCGGTGGCCGACGTAATGCTGCTGCCGAGCCAGTTGGAATCGTTCGGACTGGCGGCCCTGGAGGCGATGGCCTGCGAAGTGGTGCCCATCGTAACCAACGAAGGCGGACTTCCGGAAGTCGTCGATCACGGGAAGACCGGATTTCTGGCGGCTGTGGGCGATGTGGAAACGATGGCGAATTATGCGATTGAANNCGATTCTGCGCCAGCAAAATCATCCCCATGTACGAAAGGTTCTATCGCGAAGTGCTGGACCGCTCTTCGTAGATCGCGCCCGCCACCGAACCGCCCATGTCTTCGGCCTGCAGCATCGGAAGCACCATCCGCACCAGGGTGCCACGGCCGGGCTGGCTCTCAATGGTGATCTCAGCGGCATCGCCGTACACCACCTGAAGGCGCTCGGTAACGTTCACCATTCCAATACCGGTCCCCGCGCTGGCGCTGGTGACGGACATTCCGACGCCGTCGTCTTCCACCTCGATGACCACGCGCTGTTCGGCACAGCGGCTGCGAATGTAGATGCTTCCCCCGTCAGCCGTGGAGGAAAAACCATGCTTGACCGCGTTCTCAACCAGCGGTTGCAGGATCATGCTGGGCACCAGATGCTCAAGCGAGGCAGGCTCGAGTTCCTTGACCACCTTCAGCTTGTCACGGCCGAAGCGCGCCACTTCAATATCGAGATAATCATCCAGGAATTCCAACTCCTCGCGCAGCGGGACAAACGAGTCTCCCTTGCGCAGCAAGCGGCGCAGAATGTTGCCCAACTTCACGATCATCTCGCGCGCCGAATCCGGGTCGCGGCGCACCAGCGAAGCTACCGAATTCAGCGTGTTGAACAGGAAGTGGGGATTGATCTGGCTTTGCAGAGCTTCCATGCGCGCCTGCAACAGCAATCTCTCCTGCTGTTCCAGCTTCATCTCGATGCGGACGTTGTTCAGCACCTTTAAGGCGATGGCGACTGCCATGACGGTGCCCGCGTAGATGGCCAGGTTGATCGGCCAGTTATTCGCATCGAGCGCGAAGATGCGCCTGGGAAAGNNTAGATGCTGAGATCGAAGAGCGGCGAGAACGACCAGATGGCTTCGCGATCGGGGCCAAGATGGCGCAGCACGCCCGCCAAGCCCCCGGCGAGAACATACATGGGCAAGGTAAGCCACTCGCCGAAAAGCACCGCCGGCAGCGCAACCAGCGCCCCGCCCGCGATTCCCACCAGGCGTCCGGCGATCACGCCCATGAGGATCGCGCCCTCGAAGGAAATGTCGGCCGCGTAGAAATTGTGCACCCAGTGGCGCACCAACACGCCCAGGGCAATGGGCGTGCCCACGATGAAGACAATCTCGATCTTCTCGCTCAGGGTGCGTTCCTCGCGGAACAGCAGAACGCGAAAACGGCGGGCCCGCACCAGTACGCTGCTGATGGCCGCGGCCACGCCGAGGCGGATCAGCACGGTAACGAGTATGAGGCGATGGTCCATTGTCAGTTGCCAGTAGCCAGTAGCCACTATCGTAGCGCGGCGGCGGCCTGAAGCAGGGCCTGTTCCGCGCTGGCGCGGTCGGGCGCGCCGCCCTGCGCCATGTCGCGATTGCCGCCGCCACGCATGCCAAGCTGCTGCACGGTTTGCTTCATCAAAGCGCCCATGTCATTTTCGAGCCCCGGTGTTTGCCCGAACACCAGCGACGGTTGCGGACCTCCACAACCCAGCAAGGCAACCGCTGTGCCGTTTCGGGTGAGTTTCTGCGCCAGCATCTTGATGTAGGCGAGATCGCGATCGGGAAAGAACTGCACCACAAGTTTGTACTCGCCACGGTTTTGTGCCGCCTGCAACAGCTGTTTAGCTTGCAGTTCCGCGACCTCTTCCAGCAGATGATGCTGCGCCTTTTGCGCTGACTTGATCTCGTCGAGCGACTTACGCACCTGCTGCGGGACCTCCCAGATATGCGTCGAAAACACCGCGGCAGCCTCGGTGAGGGTCTCAAAATCACGACGGGCGGTGCGAACCGCCCGTAAGCCGCAAACGAACTCCACGCGAACGCCCTGTTTCACCTTCTCAGTTTTGCGCAGCAGGATAGCGCCAATCTGTCCGGTACTGCGAACGTGAGTTCCACCGCAGGCGTTTAAGTCGAAGTCGCCGATGTCAATCAGCCGGAGCCGGTCACGTTCCGTTGGGGGTCTCTTGCGGACGCCCAGGGCGCGCGCCTCGTCGGGGGTGGCGAAGCGAATGTCGACTCGTCGATCGTCGGCGATCACTTGGTTGGCGAGTTTCTCGACCGATTCCAGTTGCTTCGCGTTGACCGCGTCGCTGGCGAGATCGATGGTGCAGCTCTCATCACCCATGTGGAACGAAACCGTAGCGAATCCGTAAAGCTTTTCGAACGCGGCGGAAAGCACGTGCTGACCGGAGTGCTGCTGCATGTGATCCTGCCGGCGGTCGGCGTCGATCGCCCCGCGCACGATTGCGCCGGGTTGCAGACCTTGAGCGCCGCCTTCAACAATGTGGAGCACGTTTCCGGTCTCTTCGTCTTCGGTGACGTCCTTCACGCGAATCCGCGGCAGGTTGCTCGTGCCTGGCAGCTCCAGCCAACCGGTGTCGAACACCTGTCCGCCACTGGTGGGATAGAACGCCGAGCGGTCGAGAGTGACCGCGGCATCCCCAGCTTCACGGCTGACAGCCACCACGCGAGCTTCGAACTCGGTGAGAAAGGAGTCCGTGTAGTAGAGGCGTTCGGTCAAGGTGATTACCCCGGTCAGCGACAACGTGGCATGAAATCTGAAACAGTCAAACTCTCTTTGGCTTCCTCACCTTCTTCGCGGGTGACAATGATGCTCGACTTCCTCACGAGCTTTGTTCTCCGACGCTGAGCAGGGCCTCCGCCTCGCGGCGAACGATTGGCAGTTTCAGTTCCAGCACATTCCACACGATGCGATGATCGATCTGGGCGTAGCCGTGAATCAGAATATTGCGGAAGGCAATGATCCGCTGGTGCTCGCTAATTTTCGAGGCTGTCGCTGCGTCTGTCCTGGATAACTGGACAAGCGCTTCCCCGACAATTTCCAACTGCCGCTCCGCGGCCGAGCGCAACATGGCGTCTGAGGTGTAATCGGGGAAGCTCTTTCCTCCAATGAACTCCATGGCCGATGCGGCCGCATGAGCAATGTCGTAAAGATACTTCTTCGACTCAAGCCGCATAGATGAGCGTCCGGGTGGACTCAACCGCTTGGCGGAAATAGGGGTTTTGAATCGCTGAGGCAACCACCAGATCCACCGGCCGCTGAAACAACGCCTGCAGGTCCTCGAGTAGGCCGAAGTAGGCATCGGCATATTGATCGAAGCCGAGCTCCTGGAATGTGACCAGGAAATCCAAGTCGCTGCGCGTGGGGTCGAAGCCGATCCCCGCCGCGGAGCCGAACAGCTCGATACGCTGCACCCCGTGGAGGCGGCAGATACGCTCCAGGTCCTCGCGCTTTTCTTCAATCAAACGGTTCACGCTTTGATCCCCTTGCCCAATCTTAGCTCAGGCAGCGTTGCGAAACTCCCCATATCGTATAAGATTCTTGCCGCACGAACTTCCTTCCATGAGAGGACAACCTATGAAGACCATTCTACGGGTAACGATGTTATTGGTGCTGGGCGGGCTTTGCTGGATGCCGCTGGCGGCGCAGGACTCGGCAATGTCGGCGAAGCCTAAGGCGGCCAAACCGGCAGCCAAGCCGAAAGAGCAGCAGGCGGCTATGCCGATGCCCAAGCCCGCGCCGGAGATGACGAAGATGATCAAGATGATGTCCGGCAGTTGGACGGTAACCGAGAAGCACGATCCCAATCCCTGGATGCCCACCAGCGGCACCAGCCAGGGCACCGCCGTACTGACGCCGGGTCCGGGCGGATTGTCATTGGTGGAGAAGTATCACTCTAGCGGAGCAATGGGTAAGTTCGATGGGTTGGGAACGATGTGGTGGGAACCCAAGGCGCAAGTGTACCGGAGTGCCTGGTGCGACAACATGTCGCCGAATGGCTGCGATGACAGTGGCAGCTCAAAGTGGGAAGGCGACAAACTGGTCGGCACTATGCAAGGCGAGGTGAACGGTCAAAAAATGATGACCCGGTTCACCTATTCCGACTTTAAGCCCGACTCGTTCGTGATGACCATGGAAATGGGCCCGGATGCCAGCAAGCTGCAGAAGGCCATGACCGTCACCTACACGAAGGCCGGCGCTATGGCAGAAAAGAAGAAGGCGGAGTAGCTAACAGACAGGAATCAAGCCCGCAGACCGGACGTTCTGCAGGCTTCGGACACAACGGAGGTTCCTTCTAGCGGTTGGGCGTCGGCTGCGGCGCGGGCGCAGAGGGTTTCTGCTGCATCGGGGCCGACTTCGTGGGCGCGGGTCGCGAGCCTTCCAATACCGACCCGGTACGGTTGGCATGACGGGTGGCGAACACCGAAAGCGTGATGGACGTGATCATGAACATAATGGTTGCCCAGGTGGTGGCTTTGGAGAGCACGGTTGCGGCCGTGCGAGTTCCGAAGGCGGTCTGGCTGCCCATGCCTCCAAAGGCGGCGGCAATATCAGCACTCTGTCCGCTTTGCAGCAGCACCACAATGATGAGGAACAGACAAACAACGACGTGAATGACGGTAAACAGGACAACCATGTAGCTCTCAATCCTCGCATCCGGCGTCCGCAAGTGTACGCGGAACTGCGCCAGTATCGGCAATATTGTAACTCTTTACGTTGCTTACAACTTGGGTGAGGCATGGTGCGGAAGGGGGGACTTGAACCCCCATGCCTTTCGGCGCCACCCCCTCAAGATGGTGTGTCTGCCAATTTCACCACTTCCGCAGACCCGACCGGATGCGGCGAGCATCACGGGCTCCAAGCTGAAACGTAGAGGCAATTAAGTATAGCAAAACATGCGACCGGGATGGACCCGCGCCACAGTTCGGTAGTGGTGCAGTTTGAAATCGGTGACCGCCGTCGCTAATGGGTGGAAAGTGTGTCGCTGTGTTTTTCAGTAAAGAGTCAGAAATATTCACTTGACACTAAAGCTTGCGCAGCGGCTTTGTTGGCATCCTCGTCACAATTGTGATTGTGGAAATCTGCCACAAGTCTGCGGTTCGCCTTGCCAGCATATTCCAAGGATTGGCATGGGACATCGAAGAGCCGATGACAGCGGGAGCAACGACCCGCTACAGCGACCCAACTTACCGAGCGTGTTATTTGGAGTTCACGATCTGCCATACTCCCTTTCGGTCTACCTAATCAGAGGATTCAAGCCCAGTGTTCACGAATCGCAAATCGCTGTCTGTGACAGCGATACGGCAAGGCACACGAAGGTAACCAACAAATGATGGCTGTCGGTGACCGCAGTCACCGGGTATTAGGTGCAGTTTGATTACCGTTTTTTGGGCGAACTGGAATCTGGCATATCTCTCGTGGCTTCCCGCAAGACTGGCCGCAGGAAATTCCTTGAATTTGCACCGGCATTAATGCATTTTACGAACCGGGGGGTTTGCGGAATATAGTGGGCCATGATCATCACGCGTTCACCTTTGCGGGTTTCGTTGGGCGGAGGCGGTACGGACCTGCCCTCCTATTCCGGCGAGCACGGAGGCTTCTTAATTGCCGGGGCCATCGACAAGTACGTCTATATTAATGTTCACCCTCGGTTCGTCGATGGTTTTCTGCTCAAGTATTCCCACCTCGAGGAAGTTTCCTCCATCGACGACATCCAGCATCCCATAATTCGCGAGGCTCTCCGCGAGGTAGGCATGCAGGCGCGAAACCTGGAGATTACCAGTATGGCCGACATTCCGGCCGGGACGGGCCTCGGTTCTTCCGGCAGTTTCACAACCGCACTTCTGAAAGCCCTGCATGCTTACAAGAAGAACCTGATTCACCCGGATCAACTGGCGGAGCAAGCCTGTCATATCGAGATCGACATTCTGCGGGAGCCTATCGGCAAGCAGGACCAGTACATTGCAGCCTACGGGGGCATCACCTGCTTCGAGTTCGGCAAGGATGGCCAAGTGAAAGCGTGGCCTCTAGCCATTTCGGAAGAGACCTTGTTCAACCTGGAGGACAACCTGCTGCTATTCTTTACGGGCTACTCGCGTTCAGCATCCGCGATTCTGAAAGAGCAGGATGACAAGAGCAAACGGGCCGACGCCGAAATGACCGACAACCTCCACTTCATAAAGGAACTTGCGTTCCGCAGCAAGCAAGCCCTGGAAAACGGCGAGTTGGCCGAGTTCGGCCGGCTGATGAACGTCCACTGGGAGCGCAAGAAGCAGCGCAGCGCGGGCATGAGCAGTGCAACCATCGATCAATGGTACGATTGCGCCATGACCAACGGCGCCCTCGGCGGCAAGTTGATCGGCGCCGGGGGAGGTGGGTTTCTGATGTTCTACGCCGGAGACAAGCCCCGGCTGCGCCATGCCATGCGCCAGCAGGGACTGAAGGAAGTCAGGTTCCGCTTCGATTTTGAAGGTACCCGCGTCATCTCGCACGAATAGGCAAGCCATGAGTCAATCCGTGGAACTCATGCCCGCCGTCATTCTGGCCGGGGGCCTGGCGACCCGTCTGCGGCCGCTTACCGAGGGCATTCCCAAGGCCTTGATCGAAGTCGCGGGCCATCCGTTTCTATGGCACCAGCTCCAACTCCTCAAAAGCCGCGGCATCCGGCGGGTGGTGCTTCTGGTGGGTCATCTGGGAGAGACCATTCAGCAGCGTTTTCAAGACGGCGCGGAGCTCGGCATCGGGATCGACTACTCCTTCGATGGCCCGGTGCTGCTGGGAACTGCGGGCGCCATCCGCCAGGCGCTGCCGCTGTTGCCGGAGCGGTTCTTCGTGCTCTATGGCGATTCCTACCTCCCGTGTGATTACGCGGCCGTGGAAGCAGCGTTCCGGCAGAGCGGCTTTCCCGGACTCATGACCGTGTATCGCAACGAGGGTCTGTACGATAGCAGCAACGTGGAATACGACGACGGCCGGATTCTGCGGTACGACAAGCGCCATCGCACTCCCGCCATGCACCACATCGACTACGGTCTGGGCGCCTTTCACCGCAGCGTCTTCGAGGCGATTCCGGCGGGGCAGGCGCGCGACCTTGCTACCGTTTACCAGGACTTGCTCCAGGCCGGGATGCTGGCGGCTTTCGAAGTGCATCAGCGATTTTATGAAATCGGTTCTCCCGAAGGATTGCGGGACACAGCCGAGTTCTTAAAGGCAGCAGGTGGAACGGATAGAATTCCTTCGTAGTGCCGTTCCGCAATGTCATGTTAAGTTATTAATAATGATGCTGTTATACTAACTCGGCTTAGTATCTCAAGAGAGGGTAGTGGGCTGTTTTGAAATTATCGGTTTTAGGAACCGGGACGCTTGCTTTCGCCAAGATGGCCAACGGTCGTGAGACTGGATCGCAGCACCGAAATTATGATTGCTGCGCCAATAAATATTGCTGGTATGCCCGCCATGGTGGTTTTCAAATGCCACCCAAGTAATTCAATCGTGGCCTCTCCCTGAGACCCTAGATACACCAGCCAAATTCCGAAACCAGCCAGTGCTAGCCCACCAATAATAGCGCCAATCACGACGACTATGAGCACCGGAGTAGCGGCTTTGATCGCATCAGGCACAGTGGCCCCCTCGTAATGTATAATTCTATCATGCCTAAACGCTCAAGCAGCGGCGATGTGGCGCAAAACGCTCTCAGGGTGGTGGAGCAGGTGATTGGCGCACCTCTGAAGGCCAAGGCGAAGAGTCTCCTCCAATTTACAGCGCGGGAAAAGAACCCCGCAGCCGTGGCTCTCGGAAGGCTTGGCGGCAGAGCTGGCGGAAAGGCGAGGGCTAAATCTCTGTCGGCTGAGCGGCGTAGAGCGATAGCGCAAAAGGCTGCAAAAACTCGTTGGAAAGCGGCCAAGAAAGGTTAAAATAGAAGCCGGGGATTGAGTATGGTGGCTCTTAGTCCCCGGCTCCAGCTATTCAGGGCTCACGCCCCTACGGCGGTATGTCGATGACGATAACGACTCCGCCGGTAAAGCGGAGTGTTATTATCAGCCTCTTGAGAGAGCGCTTCCAACTGATGGTCATGCGCAATCTCCTTCTGTAAGATCGCCTCAGCTTGCCAGAGCTGAGGCGTTTCTGCTTTTACGCAGAAACTTTATCGCCGCTAACCGCTTCGCTGGCCTCTTCACTCCCAGCGGCAGGCTCTCCGTTAGCAGGCTCAGTGGCTGCGGCAGGCGAAGCCCCTTTCTTCTTACCGCGCTTGACGTGGGGGGAGTGCTTCACAAGCTGGTAGAGTTCCTGACCGGGTGCCTTCACTACATCCCACGTGCTTCGTGCAAGCGACTTGCCCAGAACCTCGCGGTCAACGAGGTTGGCACCGCCCTTCTGCAGCGCCTCCACGATTTCATCCAGCGATGCAGCCTCAGCCTTCTTCTTTTCGAGATAAGTCTTTGCTGCTTCCAGGGCTTCCATTCCAATGAATTCACCCTTACGCACGGTCACTCCAGAATCAGCTTCGGTAAAGCCAAACAGTTGTGCCAATGTGGTCTTGGGAACCTCTGCCAAGCCCTCGATGGTGTCAAGGGCACGGTACAGTTTGTCAATCTGCGTCCATGCCGGTTCGCTCTTCAGGGTGGAGACATGAGTCTCAATTTCCACCCTGAGTTTCTCAATGGTTTCCAACAAGCTGTCGGTCATCGTATCAACCTCCAGTAACACAATCTCATTATACACATCAAAGCCCTCTTTTGTTATCTCGCAGAATGTCGTCGCCTTGTGTAAATTGTTGAAAACTAACTAAATTATTAAGAATCACATAGTTACAAGAGAATTATTTTTATAATTTGAGATTATATTCTCTATTTTTGTCCTTGACAATGCATCACCGCTCAAGCATAATGACAGTATCATGAATCGCTTGAGTACAGATAAACGGGCACAGATTGTAGCCGCTCTCGTAGAAGGAAACAGTATCCGCGGCACCTGCCGGTTGACCGGAGCTTGCAAGGATGCGGTCCTTAAGCTGGTGCGCGATCTCGGTGCGGCCTGCGCTGCGCATCACAACTCCATGGTGCGCGGCGTCCGCACTCGCCGGGTGGAGTGCGATGAAGCGTGGTCGTTTTGTTACGCAAAGGCGAAGAACGTTTCGGACGAGAAGAAAGCGCAAGGCGCTGGCGATGTGTGGACGTGGGTCGCTATTGATGCGGATTCCAAACTAATTCTCTCGTACCTGTGCGGTGGGCGTGATGCGTCTTGGGCCTGCAAATTCATGGAGGATTTAGCATCGCGTGTGACCACTCGCATTCAGATCACAACAGACGGGCACCGCGCCTATGCGGAAGCTGTCGAAGGTGCATTCGGGATGGAAGTGGATTACGCGATGCTGATAAAGCTGTACGGCGCACCCTCAGATCAACCCGACACGCGCTACAGCCCCGCGCAGTGCATCGGCACCCGCACTGGCGTGCTCAGCGGATCACCCGATCCTGAGCACATTTCTACCAGCTTCATCGAGCGCCAGAATCTCAATCTCCGAATGGGCGTTCGGCGCTTCACGCGGCTGACGAATGCGTTTTCCAAGAAATTCGAGAACCACTGCCACCATGTGGCGATCTATCACGCCTATTACAACTTTTGCCGGGTGCATCAGACGTTGCGAGTAACGCCCGCGATGGAAGCCGGACTCGCCGATCACGTTTGGACGTTAGAAGAACTTGTAGCGCTGCTAGATTTCAAGCTTAGCATCGCAGCGTAGTACACTTAGGCGATTCCCTAATCAGGCCTAAATGAAAACTCAATTCGAGGAAAGGAAACTCAATGCCTAAGATGTCACCAGTACACAGTAGCGATCCGAACAATAATCGGCACGTCCATCACGACAACAGTGCTTGCACCGAGCAAAACAACATTGAAGCCAAGTGGCGAAAATCTGGAACAAACAACTGGCCTCTGTGTCACCATTGCAAGACCCTCAACGACGAAGGGAAATAGAGAGTTTTTAACGCGGGACAGGGGCCTTAAAGAACGTGAGTTCCCACCAAGGCCCCGTAGGTTCTCCGTCTACTATGGGCCAAATTCTGCGGAGCGAGCACACGGGAAGACCCATCCGTCTCGCTGCCGCAAAGGCCCGAAACCCTTCTTCGCGTGCGCCCGCAAAGCGAATCGTAGGCTCCGGGTATGCGTGCCCTTCTCCACCTTCGCAACTCTCAAAGGTTTCTATGCCAGCGTCTACCAACACGCGAACAGCATCTTCAATGCCCTTGTCTAACTTCCAGCTTTCCAGAGAAATGCGTTCTTTTTTTCTATTCATTCAAAACAGCCCACTACCCAAGAGAGAAACTGCTTGACATATTGGTAGCACCGTGCTACCTTATTCGACGTGAGATGAAGAAACCAAGGTACGATCTGGCTCTTATAAAAGGTCTCATCAAGGACGGCAGTTGGAGTGCGACCGTAACGGCAATGGATACGGCGGTAGAACTGGGCTTCGACGAAGAGGATGTGTGCGACTGTATTGTCAACCACCTCGAAGAAACGCACTTTTACAAGACGATGGAGTCCGAGAAGAAGCCGGGATTGATGCAGGATGTTTACCGCATCACATATCAGAACGAACGACTTTACATAAAGCTACAAGTCGTCGTTAACGCAGTCGTAGTTTCGTTCAAGGAGCAGGATTAGGAGGGGCCGATGAATTGCGTAATTTGTGGGGAGCCCGCAGTAGAAATCAAAGAAGTCAAGCCGGCTCGATACCGAGCTGAAACGGTTGAGGTCCCGAAAGCGTTCTTTCGATGTGGGTCTTGCAAAGAAGAGTTTGTTACCCCGGAACAGATGCGTGCCTATGTTCGCGCCGTAAAGAACGAGGTACGCAAGAAATACGGCCTACTCTCGCCAGAGAAGATTGCCGAAATACGGCAAAGATTGCGGCTTACCCAAAGCGAGCTCGAAAATGTGCTGGGGACGGGTCCTAAGGTGGTAGTCCGATGGGAGAGCGGTAAGGTAATCCAAGGCGGAGGTCACGATAACATGCTTCGATTGCTTGATCGCCAGCCTTCGATTCTAAATTCTCTGCGACAGATTCAGGAACTCCGGTCTGTCGAAAAGGATAAGCACGCAGAACCGTCTTCCGCCACAGATGGCCACCGTCAGGACGTGAATGCTTGAAAGAATGTAGCGCACTACCTCGCCATCCGCTGGAATAGTGGGCCCCCGCAGTTATGTTAAGCTCAAACACTGTACATGATGTCCAAGATAGGTAACACCTCGGTGTTTGCGGTCTCCTTTCTTGCTGAGGTGGAAGAGATTGCACGCCGGCTGGATACGGCAGCCATCGAAAAGATGGTGGCCTCTCTGGTTAGGGTTCGCGAGCGTTCCGGCCGCTTGTTCATACTTGGCGTCGGTGGCAGTGCCGCCAACGCTTCCCACGCGGTAAACGATTTCCGCAAACTTGCTGGAATTGAGACCTACGCCCCCACCGACAATGTCTCGGAACTCACCGCTCGCGTCAACGACGAAGGCTGGCCGACCGTCTTCGCGGCCTGGCTGCGGACCAGCCATCTGCAGCCCCGCGATGCGGTCCTGGTCTTCTCGGTGGGGGGCGGGAGCGTCGAGCGAAACGTAAGCCCCAATATCGTAGCCGCGCTCGACTACGCCCGCTCGGTGGGCGCCAGCATCCTCGGGATCGTAGGCCGCGACGGTGGCTACACGGCGCGCGTAGCTGACGCCTGCGTGCTGATCCCCACGGTCCACCCGGACCGGATCACGCCCCACACCGAGGCCTTTCAAGCCATCGTCTGGCATCTGCTGGTCTCGCACCCTGCGCTGCAACAGACTGCCACTAAGTGGGAATCTCTGGCGTCCCGACCGCTGCGCCGCGCCGTTTTTCTGGACCGCGACGGCGTGTTGAACGAGGCCATGATAAGGAATGGCAAGCCACACGCTCCGACGCAACTCGCAGACTTGCGGATACCTCCCGGCACTGCGGAGGCACTGGCCCGGCTCAAAGAACGTGATTTCCTTCTGTTGGTCATTACCAATCAGCCGGACGTCGCTCGTGGGATCCAGAAGCGTGACACCGTAGAACAGATCGACCGCCGGCTGCGGGCCGCGTTGCCACTCGACGACGTGCTAACGTGTTTCCACGACGATCAGGATGACTGCGATTGCCGTAAGCCGCGCCCCGGCCTGGTTACGCGCGCCGCACAGCAGTACGGAATCGATCTGGGCCGCAGCTATCTGATCGGGGACCGCTGGCGCGATATGGATGCTGGAACCAATGCGGGATGCAAGACCATCTGGATTGACCGCGGCTACACCGAACAGGCTCCCGCATCGGCTCCCAATGCTCGCGTGGGGTCTCTGCCCGAGGCGGTCGATTGGATCCTGAAAACGGGGGAGCCGGCGTGAGAAGCATCTCCGAGCTGAAGATCAAGCTGTTCGCCGACGGGGCTGATCGGGCACAGATCCTGGCCGCGCAAGCCAATCCGCTGATCAGCGGTTTTACCACCAATCCCACGTTGATGCGTGCTGCCGGCGTAAAGGACTACGAGGCATTCGCGCATGAGGTCCTCGAAATTGTCACCGAGCGGCCAATTTCGTTCGAGGTTTTCGCTGATGAGTTTTGCGAGATGGAAAGACAGGCGCACAAGATCGCCAGTTGGGCTGAGAATGTTTACGTCAAGATTCCGGTGACGAATACGCGCCGCGAGTCCTCGATGGAGCTAGCGCACCGGCTAGCGCATTCGGGAGTGAAAGTAAACGTCACCGCCGTGCTGACACTGGATCAGGTGCGGGATGCCTCTGCGGCGCTCGGCGGCGGCGCGCCGTCAGTGGTTTCGGTGTTTGCCGGCAGGATCGCCGATACCGCAGAGGACCCCGTGCCACTGATGGCTACCGCCGTGGAAATGGTCTCGGCCTACCCCAATGTCGAGCTGCTGTGGGCCAGCCCGCGCGAGCTGCTGAATATCTTCCAGGCCAACGACATCGGATGCCACATCATCACTGCGACGGACAGTGTGCTCGCGAAGCTCAAGACGGTCGGGAAGGATCTCGGCGACTTTTCACTCGAAACCGTACTGATGTTCCACACGGACGCGGCCCGGTCGGGTTACCAGTTGTAACAAATTTTATGATTGGCAGTTCCTACATGGCCGGTAGTTCTGTTTCAGAGCCAGGGGCGAAGGACAGCGAACTCAGGCTGTTGGTACCGGCCAATGACGTCGCCGAGCCTGAGCTTTCTATCGTCATCCCAGCTCTCAACGAAGAACCGACGATCGGGCAGTTCGTGGACTGGTGCCAGGAAGGTCTTCGTCGCGCCAAGGTGCGGGGCGAGGTCCTCATCATAGACAGCTCCACGGATGCGACGGCGGAAGTGGCGCTGGCGCAGGGGGCTCGCGTGTTGAAGGCGCCTAAGCGGGGGTTGGGCCGCGCCTATATCGATGCCGTCCCATTTATTCGCGGCGACTATGTTTTGATGGGTGACGCCGACTGCACCTACGATTTTCGTAACCTGGAACCATTTATGGCGAAGTTTAAGGATGGTTACGAATACGTTATGGGATCGCGCTTTCGCGGCTATATCGAGCCAGGCTCAATGCCGGCGCTGCACCGGTATTTCGGCACGCCCTTGACTACCCTGCTGCTGAATCTGCTGTACGGCAGCCGCTTCTCCGACATTCACTGCGGCATGCGCGGAATCTCCCTGCCGGCTTTGCGCAGGATGGACCTGCAATCACAGTCATGGGAATACGCCTCGGAGATGGTGTTGAAGTCTGTGCACATGGACCTGAAAACGGCCGAAGTGCCGATCCGGTTCTTGAAGGACTCTGAGGGCCGCGTGAGCCACCACAAGCGCGCCGGCTGGTTCTCTCCCTGGCATGCCGGCTGGATCAACCTGAAGGCAATGTTTATTTACGGGGCAGATTTCTTCTTGTTCCGTCCGGGACTCCTGCTTCTGCTTATTGGTCTGTTGTTGACGCTGCCGATGACCTTTGGCCCGATAACGATAGGCCCGATTACGTTTTCGCTGTACTGGATGCTATTAGGCTTGACGCTTTCGGTGCTGGGGCTGCACGGATTCTACGTCGGCTGCATTGTGCGAATTTTTTTCGATTACGGCGGAGCCAGGACGCGCCAGTGGCTGCAGATTTTCTCCTACACGCGCTCCGTATTGTTTAGTGTGCTGGCCACCTTGATTGGCGTCGGGCTCACGATTCCACTGGTTCGCCAATACTTTCATTTCGGACTGCGTCTGCCCACCGATATTCTCCCTGCCAGCCGTTACGCCATTACGGGATTGTTGTTCATCATTGGCGGAGCTATGAACTTCACCTTTACGTTGGCCCTCCATGCCGCAGCCGCAAATGTCAAACGCCGATAGGTGTACAGCCTTGGCTGGCTTGGGCGATCAAAGAGAAACCTTCCGCTATAATGCAAGTTCTCTTTTACTGAGTGAAGGAGTACATGAGTCTCAGCAAGCAGGTGCTCTCCAATTGGCCGAAGCAACGACCGACGTTGACGCCTGAGCAGCAAGGGATCCTGGAGGACTGGTACGCCTACTGGCTCACCCTGATGCCGACGCACTTTAGCCTTGTCACCCGTTTCAACCATGACTATCCTCGGCGGACCTATCGCCCGAGGACCCGGACACTCGAGATTGGTGCCGGGACTGGCGAACATTTAAGATATGAAAGCCCCGCAGACCAAGAGTACTATGCGCTGGAGCTTCGCGCGAATCTCGCCGAGCAGATTCGGAGGGACTTTCCTCAGGTGCGGACTATCGTCGGAGACTGCGAGCGGCGGCTAGATGTTCCGGATGCTTCGATGGACAGGGTAGTCGCCATCCACGTGCTGGAGCACTTGGGCGATCTGCCTGCTGCTCTGGATGAGGTTCGGCGGATACTGAAGCCTGATGGCATGTTTTCTGTCGTAATCCCATGCGAAGGCGGCGCCGCATATAGCCTCGGACGACGAGTCTCGAGCAAGCGGATTTTCGAAAAGCGGTACCGGCGAAGCTATGATTGGCTTATTTCCTATGACCACATCAACCGGGCAGACGAGATCATTCCCGAATTGCGTAAGAGATTCCGTGTTAGTCATCGCCAATTTTGGCCACTGGGCCTGCCTTCGATTCACGCCAACCTCGTGTTGGGCATGACACTTCAGCCACTTTGAACTCCGTGCCGTTGAACGGGGAAAGCCAACTGATACCTCAAGATGAACCATTCGCAGCGCTATTTTGTCGTCGGAGGCGCCGGATTCATAGGTAGCCACTTCACCGATCGCTTGCTGGCGGACCCGATGGTGGCGGCTGTGACCCTCTATGACAATTTTTCCTCCGGCCGGGAGTGGCATTACCAGCAGCATCTCAGTGATCCACGGTTCAAGGTCGTGCGCGCAGATGTTAAGGATGTGGATCAGCTCACCGCAACCATGCGCGGACACGACACCGTGATCCATCTGGCTTCCAATCCCGACATCGCGCGCGCCGCTACTGAGCCCGATATCGACTTCCGCGAAGGCACCTATCTCACCAATAACGTGGTCGAGGCCATGCGCCGGTCGGGAACCACAACCATCCTTTACGCTTCGGGCAGCGGGGTGTACGGCGACTTGGGAGAGCAGGAGGCGGACGAAGATTATGGTCCGCTCATCCCCATCTCAACCTATGGGGCCAGTAAACTGGCGGGCGAAGCCCTGATAAGTTCCTACTGCCACATGTTTGATTTCACCGGCCGTGTTTTCCGCTTCGGAAATGTGGTGGGGCCACGGCAGACCCACGGCGTGGGCTTCGACTTCCTGCGCCAACTGTTGAAGAATCCGGGTAAACTGCGCATTCTGGGCGACGGCACGCAGAGCAAATCGTACATCCACATTCGCGACGTGGTGGAGGCCGTGCTATTGGCTGCGCAACGTTCCCCAAGGCGATTCGCCGTCTATAATGTGGCCACCGGCGATTACATCACGGTGAAGGAGATCGCGCATTTGGCGGCAGAGTGCGCGGGACTGGATCCGCGGCAAGTGGAGTTCGAGTACACCGGCGGAAATCGCGGCTGGAAGGGGGACGTGCCCATCGTCCGGCTCAATACCGGCCGGATGTGCGGTCTCGGCTGGACCTGCCGCGCGGGATCACGCGAGGCCTTGCGCGATTCGATATTGGCCATGCTGCCCGACTGGAAGGCCGGACGACTATGAGCACAGCCGAATTTGACGAGTTCGCCTCCAAATATAACCACATGACATGCTGAAGAAGTTAACCGAGGTACGCAAAACCGCGATCCTGCTTTTCGTGGGCTTGTCCGCCTGCTATTTGTCCTTGTCTCCGGCTAGCATTGCGGGTCAGGGTTATACCGGCGAAGAAATCGATTCAGGCGAGCGAATGCTGGCGGTCGTAAATGCTTGGCTGAAAGGGCAGCCCATTCCCCCGATGCTGTGGTCGCGCCACGGGCCCGTACCAGTGTTGTTTGATCTTCCATTTATCGGGCTTGGCCAGATTTTGGTGTCTCCGGATTTCATACTGTCGTTTCAGCCGGCGTTGCTCACGGCCGCTCTACTGACGATCCTTTACCTTTGGCTGCGCAAGCTGTGCTCGCCAGGCATGAGCCTTTTGCTGACGTTGACTGGTGCATTCGGCACCATGCTCTGGCCCTATGCCTACATCAGCCTGGAAACCAAGCAGTCTTTTTTCGTGCTTCTGGCTGGCTATTTGGCGCTGGCTGACGGGAAGCTACGAACTTGGCCGCGACTGCTGCTGTTCGCGGCGGCCTGCGGCCTTGCCATGACCGTGAAGTCAACGGGAATCGTTTTGTGGCCAGCGATTGCCTACCTGGTCTATGTTCAGTTTCGGGGGGAGTGGCGCTTGCGACGGACGCAGGTATTCGCCGTAGTACTGGTGATCGGAGCCATTTGGGCGCTGGGGGCGTGGGGGAAAAACTTCTATTGGTCACCCAAAGGCGGCGGCGCTAGGAGTTTGCGGTTCTGGTTGACTGATTCCGCGCTCCAGTTTTTTGCAAACGCAATCGGGGTTTTCGGCTCGCCCACCAAGGGTCTGTTCGTTTATGCTCCGGTGTTGTTAGCCAGCATCTATGCGGTTCCGCGAGCATTTCGAGCACACCGCGAGATAGTGATTTATGCCTTGCTTGTGACGGCATGTACCCTGGGTTTGATTTCGCTCTTGACGTCTCCTACGGACGACGTCTGGGGATGCCGCTACATGCATGTGGCGATCGCACCCCTTCTGTTGTGCATCGGCACCGCGTGGCCCCGTTTCCGTTGGCGTCGAGATGGTTTTCTCGTGGCCCTCGCGTTGCTGGGGGTGGTCATCTCGTTCCTAGGCGCCTTCTACTACTATGGCGTGCTGGACTTTGCCATGAAAAATGCCGGCCAAAATACCTTGGAGTGGATTACCGGCGACAGCGTTTGGAATCACATCGAGTTCAATGCACGCCTGTTTCGGGTATGGTTCCACGCTGGCGCAGCGCCCGTGATGTGGACGCCTGCGCATATCTGGATTTGGACTCCTCCTGCCGACGCGCTGCCGTGGAAGAGCATAGACCTGCGACAATTTTGCCAGCCGCAGTCGTTTATGGTGCGTTTCTGGGATGTGCCAAAGAACGGGGCTGTTTTGGTGATCTTTCTGTTGTACGTGAGCTCACTTGTGGTGGGACTGCTGCTGCTCACTTGGGTGGTATTGAGGACTATAAAGCATCAACCAGTGGCAGACGCTGCGGAGCTTGCCGTCGTCGCTGATGAAGCTCGTACTTCGTAGCCGCCGATTCGCAGGATGTAGTGAGTGGAAAGTCCGCAATGGACCTGTGGTCACTTGCCAAATCTTACGACCAAGGGAGTGTATCTTCAGCCGGACGTTTGCCTTTGGCTTGCAATCCCGCCTTTGCAGTGAAAACTCCTCCCACGGGAGCGGATCGTGAAATACGCTTTACTTCTTTGAATCCAACATGCTCAAGCATCCCGATGCAGCAGGCAGGATTAGGAAACCATAAACAGGTCGGATCGTAGCTGGGGTTATCCGGCGGTCCACTCTTGACACCGAAGGGATGAAACTCCGCCATGGGTTGGTCCTTTGTGTTCTCGCACATGGCGGTTTGCATCAATAACGTCCCGGTACACACGGCATGGACCTTTTCCAGCGCGAGAAGAGGATTACGCAGGTGGTATAACACCCCGAAGAACATGACTAAATCGAAGGTCCCGAAAGTCTTAGGGCTTATATCGTAAACACCTGCGAGGTGCGACGTCGCACGTGAGCCGAAGGCCGTCCGGCAAATCTGAAACTTGCGCGCCATCGGAGGATAATTCTCAATGGCAACAACTTCAGCAGCCCCTCGGCGTTCTGCCTCAAAGGAAAAGAAACCTTCCGCATGTCCGATGTCTAACACTCGCATGCCGGTCATGTTGTCCGGCAATCCGAAATATGGGAGCTTCTCAACCTTAGGATCATTCCATCCCGGGGTGACCAAACCACCGGGTAACTCCATCCGATGAAACCAGTATGGTTCGGACGCAATCTGTGACTTCAACCAATCGTTGACGGTTAACGCTGCAACATTGTCCACTGTGGTCCTCCCTTAAGGCTGAGGTTGGTGATTACAGAAGCGACCGCCTTGCCAAAAACCTCGTCGCTCAGTTCGTTGATGACGCGCAGCAGCGCATTCGAGCGAAGCCGTTTCCAAAGATCTGGGTCCTGGTACAAACGGCAGCACTCTCCCGCAAAAGCGATGGGAGTCCCTGCCATAAGGCATTCGTTCCCATGCAGCCATCCGAGTTGCTCTCCAATCAGGTTAGATACTACAAGAGGAACACCAAAAGAGGCCGCCTCGTGCGCTTTGTAAGGAATTCCCGCTGCATATCGGGTAGGCACCACAAACACGCGCGCTTCGTTGTAGAGCGAGGTCAAGTCGTCCTGCCGGCCAAGAATGCGGACCCCGTCGGCCTTGCAATCGCTCAAAGCAACGTCGGCTCCGTACCCGGCGATGATCAACTTGGCGCCCGTCGCTTGGCGGACGACCGGCCAGATTGAACCGCAGAAATACCGCATGGAGTCGGCATTTGGGCTGTCCGTTCGGTGCATAGCTCCGACGAACAGGAACGTGCGCCGCTCCTCGAATGCAGCGGCTGTCGGGTTAGCGCATACTTGATGGCCGATGATCGATACATGGCGTACTCCCCCCGACACCATAGTCTCGCGATCTCGCTCCGATACCACCACGACGGCGTCCGCCGCCTTCGCCAAAGCCAGCTCTCGGTCCAGCCATGCAGACTTAACCTTGGATGAAATCTCGCTACCGAGAATCTCTGCTTGACGCCAATCACGTTCCGCAAAAATTGCTTCAGCGTCGTAAATTACCCGGGCCCTGCTGGAAACGCCTTTGTCCGCCCTGCCCTTCAGGAAGGCGGCCATGTTGTGAGGGCGACTCACCCACACGATGTCACTGTTAGGCACGTACTCTCGAAACAGCCGTTCGCGTTGCGAAACCCCGTCCAACAACTCAACATCTCGTGGGATGTCACCGTACTCGTTCTCCTGAAGGCGAGAGGTAAATGAGGCGCATGTGACGCGATAGCCCTGCTTCACCAGATGGCACAGTATTTCATTGCTCCGGGGAAAACCCGAACCCAGGTGGCGATGGGGTATTTGGTCCTCTATATAGAGCACCTTGAGGGTGTCGGAACTTGCCGAGATGCGGGCCCGTTGTATGTTGGCTGTCGAATTGGGCAGATGCTTGAGAAGCCGGTCATTCCACTTTTCCCGGAATTTCTGCTGATTGATTGCCATTGCCGGTTGGGCTGCTTCGTTACCATCCGACGAAGCCGATTCGTAATGCCGAATGACGGCGGTAGGCTCGTATAGGACGCTATAGCCAGCTTCCCAGGCCTGCATGCAATAATCGGTGTCTTCATAGTAAGCGGGGCTGAACATCCGGTTAAAGCCACCCAATTGACGAAAAAGAGACTGCGTCGTAACCCAAAATACTCCGGAACAGTAATCTACCGGACGTCGACATTCATATTGCGGCAGGTTAGGATCATCTCCTCGCCCATATCCTAACGCGCTTCCATCTGACCAAATGATACTTCCGGCCTCTTGCAGAGCGCCATTCGCCAGGAGGATCTTGCCGCCCACAACTCCGACCTTAGAATCTTCGCGAAAGCTTGCCAGAGCTGACGAAAGCGCATGGGGTTGCAATAAGGCATCATTATTCAAGAAGCAAAGATATTCCCCCCGCGCCTGCGCCGCTCCTTGCATACTGGCATCGCCAAACCCAAGGTTAGCTTTGTTATTAATGATGGTTGCTCCATCGACTCGTGCCAATAACCTATTAGTCTCATCGCTCGAGCAGTTATTTACAATCACGACTTCATACGAAACGTCGGCATTTTCGAGTATGGAATCGAGGCACAGTAGCGAAAGGTGGGCTTTGTTATAAAAAACCAGAATAATGGAAACAGCCGGGCTTTCAGTTGCTGGAAATGCTACTCGGTCGTCGCTGTTCAGAAGTTGCTGAAGCCGGCTATGACCTAGGTTGTCCCAGTCCTTCTGGGCCTCAGCCAAAGTTTGTTTGAGAATTGCAGCTTCGCCAATGGGAGATGGTATGCGCCCTTCGGTAGCCCCAAAGCGCAGGTAGTGGACCAAGGGATTGAAACCTGCCGCTCGCACATCGGGATTCTGTTCAAGATACCACTGACTGCTGAAAGCCCGGCTGGGATCTCGTCCTTCGAAGGCCCCGCGCTTAAGATAGTGGGCAATTGGGTCTGCACCGTGCGTTGCAACATCGGGATTTTGCGACAAATACCACTCAACGTCAAAAAGACCGGACTGCGCAATTAGCTGTGAGTTCCGCTTCATTTGACGGGCTTTACGGTAGAAGCGTGGCCGGAGTTTCGCAACCGCGCGCAACGGCGCGGTCAATCGCCACGCTCGTGACTGGAGAACACTATTTAATTGCTCGGTGCGCTGGGCCAACTCCGCGCTCGACGAACTGGCACGTGCCCTCAGTTGATCTAGCTCAGTCTCTCGTTCGCCTAACATGGCTCTGAGGTTGGCGACATCCAATTCGCGTGCGGCAACTGTCTGTTTTAGGCTGGAGATCTCGCCTACGAAAGGTCGCATTCCGCGAAACGTTCTTCCCGTAACCAGCGGTTCGCAAGGATAACCAGTGACGAGTTTCTGGAAGTCTTCTTCCTGCCCAAGCCAGGTTTCTAGGTCCGCCTCCGAAACTGCGAGGTCAAAGCTGCTACAGAGTGCCTCGATTAGCTCCAGAATCGATGGCACAAGACTGCCTGATGACATCCCGGAAGGCATTGCCCATAGAACGCCTCGGGTTACCACCCATCCTAAACTAATGTCGTTTTCGCTCTGCCACTCATCATCAATGGGCACCAGCTCGCCATCAATATCAAGAAGGTTGAAGGGAGTGCAGTCCAGAAAGTCGCCAGAAAGCACGTACGACGATAATTTCGGCGGTTCCTCCGAAACATCGACGGCCTGCGCCGGCGACACACGAGCATGCTGCAGGAGAAATTCCATCCACGGCCGAAGCGCTTGAACGATGGATTCCACATCTCCACCACCGGCTCGCGCTCGCAGCAGGTTCCACAACAATTGCCGGCCGGGCCGGTACACGGACCCGGACACCTGGTGCGTGATTGCCAAGCTCTCATCTACCGTGCGACGACTGCCGCTGGCCGAGGATGTGAGAGGCTCCTTCCGCACCTGTATTCCAGATCCACTGCGCACAAAGGTCGTTTGGGTACAAAATTCAGGCGCGCGATTAACCGACCATGCAAACGCAAGTTCTGTAGCCCTTGCTCGCGATTCCTTGTCTGGTGCCGCGACTACGAGAAATGAGTTGCTCAGATCGGCAAGAAGGCCATTGGTATGCAACACGGAGAAGGCGAGGGCTTCATCGAAGCCACGGTAAGGCGAACCGGTATAGTCGCGAGCATGGCAGCGGGCCAACAAATCGACAGCGTCAAACCCAGGATCCGTCAAGGCGTTCTCAGAGAGAACCACGGAGGGTAGCTTATAGTCTGGAAAAGGATAATAGAAGCGAACCTGGGACAGTCCAGATGCAGATAGCAGTGCGATCAATTCCCGCCTTCCGAAGGTGCGAGCGGTTCTAGCCCCGTAGAGATCTTGAACTCCGAAGAACGGGATACCAACGTGGTCTTCGCCACAGCCATTGAAATATTTCAAGCCCACCTTATTCTCGATAGCGATAACCACCCTGCCGCCAAGGGCGAGGAAACGGGTTACCGCCTGCAGATAGTGCTCAAACGGTTTCTCTCTGCCTGAGAACAAGGCCGCGTATTCCAGCACTCCAATTAAAAGTATGCAATCAAATCGCTCGTCGGTTTCAAAACTCAGAAGGTCATCTACCACGACTCGAACATTGCTGAGTTCCCGGCAGCGCTCCGCAGCGACGCGCGCCCGGGCCAGGCTTCCTTCGACGGCAACTACATTCGCACCAATCTCGCCAAGAAAGCGGGTGATCGCGCCGCAACCGCAGCCAAGTTCGAGAACTCTATCGCCCGCATGCAAGTCCAGCGGCCGCACCAGGCAGTGACGAAACCGGCTGAAGTGGTATTCACCCGGCCAGTCACAAATGGACTCCGCTAATTCTTGGGAAAAAGTGCTGCGGTCTTTAGCGTTCGAGACAACCCTAAGAAGGCGTCCTTCCACTTCTACGCCGTCGGAATAGGAGAACTCTCCCGGTTTCTTAGTTCGGTAAAGATGAAACTGGTCATCCCAGAAGTAATTCATTGGAACTCATAGACAGGCCAAGCCGTAGCGTCGCGCGAGGGCTTTTGTCCTGATCGCGAGTAACCGGCCCGCTTCCGCAACCGAGGCTGTTGAAACCGCTATTCTAGCAGCGAGGTCGCCGCGTTGGCGACTTGCCAGGTGATACGCTACGAATACAATCCATTAGCTGAGGTTTTCCATGAGAGACTCACGATTCGCGCTCGCGTTCTTTCTTGTGACAACATTCGTTTTCGCCATGCTGAATTTCCGCACCGATCTCGAGGCGCAGTTTGCGGCCCATGATCCCGGGCCTCGCGGCGCTCCGGTCGGCGCGGGCGCAGCGGTACAAGGTCTGACGCCCACCCAGAAGAGCTTCTTTGAAGACGGCCTGAGCCGCTTCCTTGAGATCGACTCGGTCGGCGGAACCCTTTCCGGAGAAACCGGCAGAGGCCTGGGGCCGGGATTCAATTCCAACCAGTGCGCCAGTTGCCACTCCCAGCCCGCGACCGGCGGATCCAGTCCCAGCCGGTACGCGTTTCCTTTCATCGGGCCGAATCCGCAAGTCGCCGTCGCCAACCTGGACGGCGCCACCAACATCGTCCCCTTCTTCGTCACCGAGGACGGCCCAGTGCGGGAACCGCGCTTCAAGTACTTTCTCACCTCGGCCGGCATCCTCAGCCAACAACGCGATGGCGGCGTGCACAACGTGTTCACGATTCAGGGCCGCGTGGATGCCACCAACGTCATGGGCATGACCGGACATCTGCAGACCTGCCAGCTCGCGCAGCCTGACTTCCAGCAGATGGCGGAGCTGAACAACCTCAGCCTGCGCATCCCAACGCCGCTGTTCGGCGCGGGCCTGATCGAGAACATTCCGGAGGCCACCATCGAGGCCAACATGCAGTCCGATGCCGCGCTGAAGCGCGCGCTGGGGATTAGCGGCCATCCCAATCGCAATCCCAACGACGGCACTATCTCGCGCTTCGGCTGGAAGGCGCAGAACAAGTCGTTACAACTGTTCGCCGCCGAGGCCTATAGCGTGGAAGTTGGCGTCAGCAACGAGGTCTTCCCCAGCGAGCGGGGTTACGCTCCCACGCCGCCGCCTCCCAACTGCCTGTTCAATGCCACTCCGGAAGACGCCACCAACATGGACCAAGACCACGATGGGCCCGCCGTCCCCAGCGACGTGGTGCAGTTCTCCACCTTCATGCGCTATCTCGACCAGCCCACGCCTGCCTGTGAAGGCTCGGGATGTTCGCCTTCGGTGCAGAACGGGCGCGCCTTGTTCTCCAGCGTGGGATGCGCTCTGTGCCACGCGCCCAGCATGCGGACCACAGTGGCGTATTTCGGCAGGACGCTCAGCAATATCGAGGCCAAGCTGTATTCCGACCTGTTGGTGCACCACATGGGCGCGGGACTGGCGGACGACATCGTCCAGGGCAATGCCGGTCCCGACGAGTTCCGCACCGCCCCGCTGTGGGGACTGGGACAACGCGTCTTCTTCCTGCACGACGGGCGAACGCAGGACCTGGTGGAAGCCATCGAGCAACACGCCAGTTCCGGTTCCGAGGGAGGCGGCGTGGTCTCGCGCTACAACCATCTCAACGAAAACCAGAAGCAGGACCTTCTGAACTTCTTGCGCTCGCTCTGAGTGTGGCTTGACCGCCTGCCGATGCGACGCTGGCGATGACGGATGAGTTGGGAGACGGTTGCGGAAACACTGTTCTTCTCAGCGTGGCTTGCAAACAATCTCGGCTAAATACAATGCCTTAGCGCGGTTTTCCACTTTCGTTTCCACTCCTACGACACGCAGCCCTGCTTCAGGAGGCCGACTCAGCAGGTGCGCCAAATCCATAAATGGAACGCCAATTAAAAATCGGCTCGGGATTCAATTCGGAGCGCCCATCATCATAATGAAGCTGCTCGGGCGAGATCTCCAGGCGATCCATGTTCAGCTTCATATTGTCGTAATGGTAGTTGCTGTCGCCGCGGCGCAAACCCGCACGATCGCGCAGGATGCGGGCCCGCATTTGCGCACGCGATCGCATGGGGTAATGACGAAGGTTGAAGCGGGCGGGCCATGGATCGCCCAGCGGTGGATTGTGGTTGAAGACCCGGAGGTTGGTCGCCGAGGCGCGCCAGGAGCGAATGCGCGGAGCACAATCTGGAAAGAGCGCATAATGCCGGATGCGAAGCGGCGGCGACTGGATTTCCGGATCGTCTGCGCTGGTCAGCCAATAATTATAGTTATGGAATTGTATCCAGCTATAGGGCGAAGCGCGTACTTCTTCGACGCAGTCCCGGTAAGGTTTGGAACGAGACGGTCCCTCCAGAAACTCGTCTTGGTCCGGCCAGGAGATCCAGTCATAAGTGGATACATAGCTTTCCAGAAGATGTCTGGACATGGCTGCATACAACTCATAAAAGTCGAACTCTCTGGGGATGTGGCGGCTTTCCAGTATCTCGCTTTGGTAACGATGGATGATTTCCGGAGTTTCGTCGGTAGATCCGTGGTCCCACACAATTACGTGATGGCCTTGGTCAAGAAGATAGCGAAGGGAGTCCTCGAGAAGATCGCCGTCGTTGTAGCATAGAAGAACTCCGAGTAGTTGAATGCGCGCCAGAACCTAGGCTCCCTTTCCGGTTGAGTGTCTCCCCGGAATTGGATTATAGCGGTTCAGGGTTGATATATGCGTCTGTACGGGTAGTGCGGGCAATCAGGGTGGCGTCGCGATGCTGGCCAGAGTTATAGGGGTCCTTCGACTCTTCGCTCAAGATGACAGTTCATCCCTTCCAGAATGCAAACCCTCGTTTCGTGGCTGTTCCATTCTCCGCCACAGCCGCCGGCTCAGCCAGGCTGGTGGCCCACTTCCGCATTTGCTTGGCGAACTCGGAACGCGATTCAGGCGTTACCGGCTTGCCAGTATTCATTGCGGTAATCAATTCCGTGGAATTATTCGGGATGGTTATCGCCACCGGCAGCCTCACCGCTTTAGCAATTCCGTCAAGCGTCACTTCTCCTTGGGAGCGGAAGCGGTTGATGACCACACTTACTTTGCCCGGCGGAAAGTTGTACTGCAGTAGGTTGTCGACGTAGCGGGAAAGGTCGCGCAACGCCGGCACGTCTGGAGTAGCAACCAGGTAAAGCTGATCGCATTCTGCGATGGTAGCCTCATTGGCATTGCCTACGCCCTGGCAACAGTCGATGATTACGTACTCATAGATTCCGCGGAGATATCGAATGGTCTGCTGGATTGAGCTAAGCGGCACGTCGGTGAATCCATACAGCCCCTCCGGGCCAGGCAGCACATCGACCCCATGCACGTCGTGCACGACAAAGCCGCTCAAGAGGTTGGCATCAATCCGCTCAATGTTGCGGGCTAAATCGTAAAAGTGATAATCGGCTGCGGGCAGGCCAAGATAGAGTCCAACATGGCCTAACTGGCGATGCTGGTCTACAACCAGGACCTTCTGGCCACACAGTTGCGCCAGAAACGTGGACAGATGAACAACCAGGGTGGTGGTTCCGGCCCCTCCCCGTACTCCCAGAAAAGCCAGCACGTGGCCAGACTTGGCGGAGCGAGCCACCGCCCATCGGCGCTGCAAACGCACGAGCGAATCGCGGAGTTGGTCACAATTCAGCGGACTCTGGAGATACTCGGCGAAGCCCGCACGCATGGCATCCAGGACAAGATCGGCATCCGACTTGGCGGAGAGCGCTATCAGCAGGATACGTTCCCCCAGCAACTGCTGCAGCGACATGGCAGTTTCCATGGCCAGTTTCCGGTCGCTGTCGACATTGATAACGCACAAGCAACCCTCGCACTGCTGCATCGCTTTCAGCAGATCGACATCCCGATTACGGGGCAAGTAGTCCGGCATATTGCCGGTGAAGGATGCTCCCAGCAGTTGTGCCGCCACCCGCGAGACGGCGCTAACGGTTGCCGGATCCAGGCATACCGTGACCAGAGAGATCCCGGATTGGGATGGTGCGACTTGTGTGCTCACCATATTGCTCACGCCCTAAGGCACCCCCAGCTTGGGTTTCCGGGCCATTTGCTCGGCTTCCAATGACGAGTCCGGCTAGGCTGTTCTCTTCCTGCGCCAAATCACGACCGCCAGGACCACCACGAAAAGCATTCCTGCAATCACGCGAATAATCGTTGAGGCATCCATATCGTCTCCTTTCTGGTTGAGGTTGCGGATTCGCCGCTTACCGGACGACGACCTTGCCCTTCCCGGCACCTTGCAACCCATGTGTTCTGCCCATAACTACTTGCCTCCAAGCGCCCCCAGGTTCCGCGACATGAGCAGCGCCGCCGGACCCAGCAGAACAATGAACATGCTGGGAAAGATGCACAGGACCAGGGGAAACATCAGCTTAACGGTGCTCTTGGCAGCTATTTCCTCGGCCTGTTGGCTGCGCTGTTTGCGCAAGCCGTCGGCGAAGATAGTGAGCGCCTTCGAAATCGGAGTACCAAACCGGTCGGCCTGGGCCAGCATGCTCGCAAAACCTTTTACCGACTCCAACTGAGTTCTATCGGCCATATCGCGCCAGGCATCAACCCGCGGTTTGCCGGCTCGTTGCTCCAGATTAATCTGGGTTAGTTCTTCCGCCAGCACGGCATGACTGGTCCCCAGTTCCTCTCCTGTCCGCAGCAGCGCCTGGTCGAGGCCGAGTCCGGCGTCCACGCAGACCACCATCAGGTCCACGGCGTCAGGCAGCGCGAGGCGGATTTGCTCCCGGCGCTTCTTGGTCACGCTCTTCAACCACATATCCGGGGCAAGATAGGCGCCCCCAAGCATTACGGTTATCCAAAAAAACGCGATCTGATGGAAAAAGCTCCAAATCACCAGCACCGCGATCGGCGCCAGCAGACGGGCCGCGACATAGGCATCTATGCTGCTCTGATTTCGCAGCCCGGCCGCCAGGAAACGCTTGCGCAGCTTTTCCCCCCTCGTGATTCCCAGCCACGCACCCAGGAAGTGGGCCCCGCGCAGCAGTGGGCCCTGCACCCTGGCGGAACCCGCCCGCCGGGTCTCGGCTGACGCCGACAGTAAGCGGGTCATCCCTAAGACACGCTTGGCGGCTGAGGTCGGCCGCGTCATGAACCAGACAAATACCAGCGCGGTAGCTGAGAAGGCGGTCAACTGCAGGCTGAGAATCTGGGCTAATTTCATGGCTCACACCTTGATCCTGACGATTTTGCGGATCATCAATCCGCCCAATGCCATCATGCCGATGCCGGCATAGGTGAGCTTTCGCCCCACCGGATCGTGCACCAGGACGTCGGAGTAACCGGGATTGGCAAGACTTATGAGAACGAACATAACCACCGGCAGCAGGCACAGGATCCAGCCGGTAAGCCGTCCTTGGGCCGTACGAATGCGCAACTCACCCTGGATGCGCATGCGATCGCGCAGCACCGCGGTGGTCCGCTCCAGAATCTCCACCAGGTTCCCTCCCGTCTCTTTCTGCACCAGCATGGCGGTGATCACAATCTGCAAGTCGGCAGAGGGCACCCGCCGCCCCAGTTGCAGCAGGGCGTCCCGCTGGGGCAGGCCAAAGCTTTGTTGTTTGTAAACTTCCCTGAATTCAGCACGCAGGGGCTCGCCTCCCTCCTGCGCGACAATCTCGATAGCTGCGCCGACGGAGTGCCCGGCGCGTAAAGCGCGGGCCATCAGGTCGAGAGCGGCAGGCAGCTTCTGGTTGAACCGCCTCAGCCGGCGCGCTCCTCTGGCCCGCAGAACCAGAATAGGAAGGGCGGCGGCCAGGGCCCCGGCTATCAGTCCAGGAATGAGATCGACGAGCCAATAACGCGCGATCGCGAACCCCATCAATCCTAGAATTCCGGAGGCGAGCAGGACCGTACTTACACTCCAGGAACTCTCTGCCTGAACCAGCAACACTGATATTTTGTGTGCCACACCCCATCGTTCCAGTAGCTGGTTCAGCCATTTGATTTCGCTCAGGATGGTCTGTTTGAGGAATTCCGCGGGCCCCTCTCCACCCGGGACAGCCGGGTTGCCGGCCATGCGCACTCCAGCCAGACGGCGCTCCACCACGCGGGCGGTGGCCGAGGGGCGGGTAAAGAAGAAGACGACCGCAAACGTCACCACGGCAAAGAAGATAAATAGCGATACCGTCACGCCCATCAGCGCACTCCCTATACCTCTTGCGACACTTCCAGCAGGTTCATCTCCAGCGGGATGCCCGCGTCTTTCAGTTTCTCGGCGAACTTGGGAACGATTCCGGTGGAGTGGAAGCGACCCAGCACTTTTCCATTCGGTCCCAACCCTTTTTTTTCGAAAAGGAAGATATCCTGCAAACTGATGACGTCGCCACTGGTGCCCGTCACCTCGGTAATGTGGGTCACGCGCCGGCTGCCATCGCTCATCCGCGAGACCTGCACAATGATCTGGATGGCCGAGGAGATCTGTTGCCGCAAGGCATTCTCGGGGAGGCTGAGGTTCGCCATAAGCGCCATGGTCTCGATACGCGAGAGGGCGTCGCGCGGGCTGTTGGCGTGGATGGTGGTCACCGAGCCGTCATGCCCGGTGTTCATGGCCTGCAACATGTCGAGCGCCTCCCCACCCCGCACTTCGCCGATGACGATGCGGTCCGGACGCATACGCAGAGCGTTGATCACCAGCTCGCGCTGATGGACCGCGCCTTTGCCTTCTACGTTGGGCGGGCGGCACTCCAAGCGGACGACATGTTTCTGCTTCAATTGCAGTTCGGCTGAGTCCTCGATGGTGACGATGCGTTCGCGCTCCGAGATGAAGCCGGAAAGAATATTCAGCAAGGTAGTTTTGCCCGCGCCCGTTCCCCCCGAGACTACGATGTTCAGCCGGGCCTGCACCGCCTTCTTCATGACCTCGAGCATCTCCGCGGTATAGGCGCCTTTGACGAGCAGGTCCTGGGCGGTGAGCGGCGAGGAACCGAAGCGGCGGATGGAGAGAATGGGGCCATCGACGGCCAGCGGCGGTACGATCACGTTGACGCGCGAGCCATCGGGCAGACGGGCGTCCACCATGGGAGAGGATTCATCGACTCTGCGCCCCACCGCGGAGACGATCTTGTCAATAATGTGCATCAGGTGGACATTGTCCTTGAATACGACCTTGGTCTCCTCCAGCACGCCATTGCGTTCGACATAGACCGTCTTATAGGTGTTCACCAAAATGTCGTTGACCGTGGGGTCCTGCAGAAGCGGTTCCAGCGGACCAAAGCCAAAAACCTCATCCATCACTTCGCGGGCCAGAGCATCGCATTCCAGGGCGCTGAGCGGGACCTCCTGTTGGCCGATGAGCTGACGAATAACCCCGAGCAGTTGCTGCTTGGTTCGTTCATCCGGTAACAGCATCAATTTATCCAGGTCCAGCCGCTTAATTAATTCGCGATGGATACTGGACTTCAGGTCCTGCGCTCCCTTGGAGAGTATCTGGGAAGCCCGGTCCTTCCGCTCCATCAGGGGCCGCGGCGGAACCGCGAAGTTCAAAACGGATTCGGCCATAGCATCGCTCCTCACGTGTCTTCTTTCCCCGCCAACTCAGTTCCAGAACGCAAATCTGTGTTTGGTTTCGGTTGGGGCGGCCTCTGCCGGAACCAGGCTGGACGCCCAGTGCTTGATCTGGCTGGCGAATTCCGACTTCTTCTCCGGTGAGATCGGCTCGCCCAGCTCCACCGCCCGCGTCAGGTCCCCGGAGCTGCTGGGTAGAGCGATCGACACCGGATGCCGGATGGCCTTCTCGATCTGGCCCAGCGTCACGGTGCAGTCGGAGTCATAGTGATTGATGACAACTTTCAGTTTCTCCGGCTGCACATACCATTCCAGCAGGCGGTCCACGTAGCGGGCCAGGTCGCGCAAGGCCGGGACCTCCGGCGTGGCCACCAGAAAAAGTTGCTTGCAGCAGGCGATGGTGGTTTTATTCAACTCGCCCAGGCCGCAAGGGCAGTCGATCAGCACGTAGTGATAAATATTGGCGAGAAAGCGGACCGCTTGCCCCAGCGCATCGGCGGAAATGAGGTCGGTTTCGCTCAACGAGTCGGGAGACAGAAGCACATCCACGCCACTGGAATGATGGGCAACATAGCTGTTCAGCAGGCTAGAGCGGTTCCAGAGTAGT
>PLBW01000166.1 GCA_003135475.1 Acidobacteriaceae bacterium | reverse complement strand
TTGGCCCGGAACCTCGGCATTTCGTTTGAACTGGTGCCCATTGCCGACATCTTTGACTCGTATCGGAAAGCGCTGCAGCCCATGTTTGCCGGCCGCCCGCAGGATGTGACCGAGGAAAATATTCAGGCGCGCATTCGCGGCTCGCTGCTGATGGCGGTGTCCAACAAGTTCGGCGCGCTGCTGCTGACCACCGGGAATAAGTCGGAGATTGGGGTAGGCTACTGCACTCTCTACGGCGACATGTGCGGGGGACTGGCGGTCATCTCCGACGTGCCCAAAACGCTGGTTTACCGCCTGGCACGCTACGTGAATTCGCGTTCGCCGGTGATTCCCGCGTCCACCATAGAAAAAGCTCCTTCCGCGGAATTGCGGCCTGACCAGAAGGACAGCGATTCCCTGCCGCCCTACGAAGTTCTCGATACAATCCTGGAAGACTACGTGGAAGACAACCGGTCTCCCGATGCAATTGCAGCGCAGCACAGCTACGATCCAGAGCTGGTGCGAAAAGTGGTTCGCATGGTGGACAAGAGCGAATACAAGCGCCAGCAAGCCGCTCCCGGCTTGAAGATTTCGGAGAAAGCATTCGGCTTTGGACGCCGCTATCCCATCGCCGCCAAGGCGGAGATGTAACCCTACCCTTGCACATTAGATTTTCACATTATATTTGTACATGTGCTTTAGACAAGAGAAAGGAACCATGAACCGTTGCACTGTCGTATTGATGACCTCCGCTCTGGCCTTGGCCAGCCTCTGCGCCACCGCACAGCAACCGCCCGCGACCACGTTGAAGCCTCCCGCCAAGACCACTGCTGGCGCATCCGCCAACTCGCAGGGACCGCTCCCCAGCGAAGCCACCTTCAACGCATTTCTCAAGCACATGTTCGGCTGGAACCAGGACCTCACCTGGAAAGTGGTGGAGATTAAACCGTCGGAGGCGGCCGGCCTTTCCGAAGCCGTGGTTATCTTCAACACGCCGCAGGGTCAGCAGGCAACCCGACTCTATGTGACCGCCGATCAGAAATATGCCTTCACCGGCGAACTGGTGCCGTTTGGCGCCGATCCATTTGCCGCGGACCGCGAGCTGCTGAAGGGCGCCAAGGGCCCCTCGGAAGGACCGAAGGATGCAGTCATAACCATCGTGGAGTTCGGCGATCTGCAGTGTCCGGCGTGCAAGGGCGCGCAGCCGAACATTACCAAGCTGATGCAAGAGGAGCCCAAGGCCCGGCTGGTGTTTGAGAACTTTCCGCTGGAGCAGATTCACAAGTGGGCGCTGACTGGGGCCAAGTACGTGGAATGCCTGGGGCAGGCGAATACCGACGCCGTGTGGAAGTTCATCGCTGCGGTTTACGAGCACCAAGCCGAAGTGACTGAGCAGAACGTTGACCAGATGCTGAAGGGTTATGTGAAGGATGCGGGCGGAGATCCGGATACCATTGCGGCTTGCGTCGCCAACCCGGAGACGGCGAAGCGGGTGATGGATTCAGTGGCGCTAGGCGAAAAACTTAATCTCACGAGCACGCCGACGTTCTTCATCAACGGACGCAGGCTCATGGGCTTCAGTTCAAATATTCCCTACGACACGGTGAAGTCGATGGTGGACTTCGAAATAGCCAATGCGGGAAAGTAGTGCCTAGCTTTCCGGCAAGCCGGCTTCGCGAGCGCGGAATTTCCAGTAGTCTCCGGCGGTGTCGCTGAGATCACCGGCGGGTTTCTCGCCGCGAAAGACGCGGGACACGCCACGCACCACGCGCCGCATCGGCAGTTCGCCGTCGTCGGCCAGAAACAATTCTCCGACCTTGATGGTGCGGTAGTACCAGCGCTTCAGCAGCGCGAGGTGCTCCATCCACTCTAGCGCCCGGCGCAGCTTGGGGGCTTCCACCTCGGCCAGCGCCTCGGCGATGCGCGACTCCATGGACTGCGGTTTCGAGACGAGCTGCACGGCGCCTGCTGGCTGGCCGACGTTGAGGGCGACGGGAGCGCAGATGCGCCCGCCCACAATTTTGAACAGCGCCACCGATTCAAGGTCCGCCGACGGTTGCACCATCACGCCGTTCAGGTCGTCGAGACGGCGCACGATGGACGGCAGTTGCGCGGCCGCGGCCTTCACCTTCTCCAGGCGGGTGTGCAGGGCGGCTGCGGCCTCGAAATCGAGACTGGTCGAGGCGTCGTCGCGCTGCCGCTCGATCTCGCGCACCAGCGAGTGCCCGCCGCTTTCGAAAAACTGCTGCACGCGCCCCACTTCGGCCCCGTATTCCTCGTCGCTGCATCCCTTGAAGCAGGGCGCCAGGCACATCTTCATCTCGGAATAAATGCAGCCGGGGAATTGCGGGTCGGGATGGAGATCGTCGATGCAGCGGCGCATCTTGAACAGGTCGAGCGCATCGTTGGCAAACTTCTCGGCCGCGACGCGAGTGGCGAACGGCCCAAAATATTGCGCGTTGCTCCTCACGCCCCCGCTGCCCTTCAGTCCCCCGCTCTTCAGTCCCCCGCCCTTCAGCCCAGAGATGCGCGTGGTGACCGTCGCCCGCGGATAAGGATTGTCGAGGACCATCTTGACCAGCGGCGCAAAGCGCAGGCGCAGGCGTTTGTCGTAGGCCTTGGGGAATTCGCGGCGGAGGGTTTGGTAGAGCAGGAACGAAGCTTCGAAGTCGGAGCCGGTGGCGGTCCACTCGACCCAGCGCACACGCTCGCGCAGGTTCAGCTTGCGGGTTTGTCCATCGACGGGGCCGAGCAGGCGTTGCAAGCGGCGGCGCAGGTTTGAGGTCTTGCTGACGTACGGCTCGCCGGCCTCGTCCACTCCACGCAACAGAAACACCGCCGCACTCGCCGGCACGGCGGCGAACAGCTCGGAGTCGCGGTCGGGAATGAACTCGATGCGATACGATAGCACGAGGAGATTGTATTGCAGGTAGAAAGAACCAAGGATCAGGGACAGCGATTTCAGTGTCCTCTCGCTAAGCTAATAGGATTGGACGCTTGTGTAATGGCGATATTGCAACAGTTACGATTCGGCGCGGCCCCTCAAGTTCGGCTAATAGGCTGCAAAAGCAGAAGCCAACATATTCGCCGCTTACCTACCATACAACGGTGATGTCGTAGGTTGTCAGCAACTCACGCATCTCTGAGTTTGTCAGGGTTCTCTTGCGGCCCAGTGCATCGATAACCGTGATGCTGTACAGTAAGCGCAGGTCCCTGTGTCGAAATCGAATTACGCCTGACCGGTCGGACTCTGGGGCTCGGACCGGCCCGCCCTCTGGGTATCCGAGTGGCTCACAATCCGGCACCACGCACCCTGGTGGCTCGATCCAACAACCTTCAAGATGAGCATGAGCGATGGGCTGATTTTCCGCCGTCCGAACGTTAAAAACATAGGTATGCTCAGGTAGGGTCCACAATCGTTTGACTGTGATCCTTTGTTCGCTGCTGACAATTGGGTCATCTCCGTACACGATTCCCGTGCCGGTGGGACCGCCTGCAACTTCCTTGAAGTACGATAATTCAAATACCAGCGGGGAGTTAGTCGCGATTACGTGGATCTCTCCGTCAGCGTTGGTAACAAATTCCCCCAGCGCTATCCCCAAGACTACCCCACAGTGGTTGGCGTCGGAGCCGTAGAGTGAGACCGAAACCGCCGTCGCTGCCAACGGCTTCCCGTCCGGATAAAGAAACCGAATGGTGTGCTGGGAGGGGCGTGGCAGCACCAACCTGTCGCCGACGAGATGACCGAAGCCCTTGAGGGCGGTCTTCCAATCCTCGCCGCGGTTTTCCGCAGCTAGTGGCGCGGAAAGGTACACCGTCCGGAACTGCTTCAGATACTCGGGCCATCGAGTCCAGCCCGCCGGCGGCGCGACGAAGCCATACGGCTCGTCCGTTTCGAATGAACTGGGCGCTTCAACCGCACGGTCTGAAACCGCCAACAAAAGCTTGTAATCGTAGGCCTGCTCCCAGTATTGCGGGAATTCGATGTTCTTGCGTTGCTCGAACTTGCCCTCTCGGATAGTGGCAACCAGAACGGCCTGGTATACACCCCAGCGGTTCGCAATCAGCCATGCCTCACCGCTCACGACAGGGTGCTTGGCGTCCCCGAAGAAAATCCCCGCTGGATGTTCCGTCCCCCGGAGTGGGAGGGCCGCGGCCAGCAGAAGAATGAACATCGTTATCGGCTTCACGCATCTACGCGGATGGTATCGAACGCTCAGCATTTCACGATGCGGAATTCCCCTGCCCGGGGTACAAGGCACAGTATACCGCCGGTAAGTGTTGTGAACAGGCGATTACGCAAGCAATGCCCGTCCAAGCAGCCTAGCCGTTCCTCTTAGTGTTGCGTAGCGTTACCCGAGAGGGCGCGTCGTGCCGCCGAAATTGCGCCTGCTTGGAATGCTCGCGAAAGTCGAGGCCCTCGATCTCCACCTTCTTGCACATCTCATGCAGACGTGAACGCATGCGCTCGCCGATGCGATCGCCCAGGGTCTCGCGGCGGGCGGCGCGATCGGCGGCCGAGCGGCTGCTCAGATTGTCAACCTCCAGCTTGTCCTGCTCCGGCTTGTCGGGAAAGTTGGTGGTGATGATGGTGGTCTTGTTGTCGTTGTAGCGGCTGTTAAGAACGTAGTTGACGGTGTCGAAGACCCACTCCGTGCTGCGCACCGCGCCCAACTCGTCGAGCACCAGCACCTCGGCTTCGAAGACCGGCCGCAGGATCTCCATTTCGGTTGCCTGCACCGATGGGTTGTAGGAATTCTGGATCGACTTCAGCAGCTCGCGATAGTCGCAGAACAGGCAGTGGATGCCCTTCTCGCGAACCAGGTCTTTCATGATGCCGACCGCCAAGTGCGTTTTGCCGACGCCGACCGATCCCACAAACAGCAGGCCGGTCTTGTCGGTGGGATACTCCTCCACGAATCGCCCGGCCAGGAAGCGCGCGTCGCGGATGCTCTTCTGCCCTTTGTCGTCAGGATCGCACTGGAAGTTGGAGAGCTCGCAATGTTGGTAGCGCGCCGGGATGTGCGCGGCGGCCAGCAGGCGTCCGCCACGGTCGCGCACGCGACATTCACAGCGCACCGCTTCACGCTCTTTGCCGCGCTCAATGGTCTGCCATCCGGTGCCGCCGCAGATGGGGCAGGTCTCGCTCGGTGTCATCATCATCTGAACCTGAATCCAAATCTACTTTGTTCAACAATGACTGTGCAATATCTGCAACGTGAGGGTGAAGAAACATGTGTTGAACGCCGGTGCAAATCCGGTAATGGCTGTGGAAGAAGCGGGAAAAACGCGAACTAGGCCGCTTCGTTGTAGGGGCGAATTCTTGCCACCTGACTGCGCAGTGCGGCGGTCGCTTTTGCCAGCTCGTAGGCGGACTGCAGGTTCATCCAGAACTCCGAGCTCGTGCCAAAGAACCGTCCCAGGCGTAAAGCTATTTCAGCGCTGATGCCGCGCTTGCGCAGAACAATATCGTTTACCGTTTGGCAGTTCACGCCAATTGCCTTGGCCAGCCTGTAGCCGGAGATCTCCATCGGCTTCAGAAACTCTTCATTCAGAATCTCGCCGGGATGCACCGCCCAACCCGCGCCTTTGCGTCTCTCGAACGACATGGTTATCTCTGTCTCTATGTCCTTCCCGCCGGGAAAATGTCGTACACATAATCATGAACGGCCAAAGCGGCGGGTTTCATGGCGCCTGCCTGCAGCCGCTTCACGATTTCCGGGCGCGAAACATCGAAAATGGCTGCCAGGATTTGCGCTTGCTCCTCAGCGGTGGCCTGCGCCAGCAAGAACAGCACGCGCGCGCTGTGCTGTATATATTTCGGCGAGAGCAGTTGCCGCTTCAGCAGCTCCATGATGAGCGGTGCTTTCGCCCGATCAAAGCGTCCCGGATCGCCGCGCCGGTCCAGTTCGGCGAAGAACTCCGCCGTCCATTGGTTGTGATAATCCCACACCTTCTGGAACAGCTCCTGGGTGAAGCGGGTCCCCGCCTTGACCTGCTCGGTGCTGGGCGCCAGCACCACGCCGTCTTCGGTGAGCGCCCACCGCTGAAAATATCCATCCTTGGTGATGACCGCCTGATGAGCAAGCAGCGTCCACAGCCAGGAAACGTCGATGCGGTAGGTAGCCAAATCGTTCATGAAGCGCTGCTTGAGTTCGTAGTCGTCGATGGCGGCGGCGAAGTTGCCGTTCAGGATCTGGAAACCGTAGTTGGCCGCCATATAGAACGCGTGCTGGATGTGCTCGATCGTGATGTCGCCTTTGGGCACGCTATAGATGGCGTTCCACAGCTCCCGCGACAAGAGCTTCTCCGGCGTGTCCAGCGCGTCCTTGCTAAGGATGCTGGGTGTGATCTTGCCCTGCGGGTTCAGCAAGCCGCGGGATTGGAGCAGCGCCCGCTCCGAGTCCACCAAGCCACTGGCAACGGTGGGCACCGCCTTGCCGTTGGCGTCCACCGTCGCGCGCGGCGCATCCAGCACAGCTTGCAATTCCGCTAGCGGCACGCGCAGCGGCCCATTTCCCGCAGCCACGTAGGCGGGCTCCGGACTGGCAACCCAGCTTTGGCGATACGCGTCGTAAAGCCGTCCCTTGACGCGTCCGGCAAGGATATCGTCGAGCGTAACCTGCCGGCCTGTCGGGATCGGCCCGTCAGCCACGAACATCAGCCCCAGCAGTCGCTCGCGCAGCTTGTCGATGGCAACCGCGCGCAGCGCCACCGGGTTATAGCGCGAGCGGCCATAGACATCGCTGGGGTGATAGATCATCACCGCCGCCATCCCGCCGATGGGCGCACCCTGAGTGAGTTCGCCATCCTTCATGGCCGCCATCAGCATCATGAGCGCGTTGTAGCGCTGGTAGGCGATCATGTTCGGCGAAGCCATGCCGATGGTTTGGGGATCGGGAAACACGCCGTTGGGGTCGTCTTTCCACATCTCGATGAGGCTGCCGAGATAGTCCCAGCGGCCGACGTTGGTACCCAGCAACCGCCGCCGGAAGACCCAGGCGATGGCCGGCAGATAACGGCCGCCATTGCCTTCCTCGTAGAGAATCTTGATCTTGAACGTGCCCGCCGGGACCCCGATGATTCCTTCCACCCGCGCCAGCAACTTCTCTACGATGAGCGCTTCGCGGGGCGTCTGCATTTTCGGGATGTAAAAATACACGCCTGTGCCGGCGCTCTTCAGGGCCTCGTAGTTGTTCAACACCCAAAGAACGACCACCGCAATCAGGCCGGGGGCGGGTT
>PLBW01000021.1 GCA_003135475.1 Acidobacteriaceae bacterium | reverse complement strand
AACCCAGGCCAGCTCGTCGAAATTCTGCACCTCGCCGGCGATCTGCACCGGCAAGTCACTGGGATCAAAGCTGCGGATGCGCTTCACCCCGCTGGTCCCAGCCAGAACAGCGCGGCAGAAGGCTTCGTTACCGATGCCGTTGGGGCTGACCACGCCCATTCCGGTGATGACGACGCGTTTTTTCATTAGGAGCAGTTAGCACTTAGCAATTAGTACTTAGTAAGAACGCGCCTGATACCCTCGTTGCTCTTCGCAGACGCCGTAGATTCCTCTAAGTTATCTGATGCTAACAGCTAATAGCTGATCACTAAGTGCTAAGTGCCAATTGCTAAGTGCTAGTTCCTTCCTGCTACTCTAGTACGCGGAAGGTCTTTCCGCGAGCCAGTTGTCACAAGGAATTTACATTTCGGTGCCGTTCTGCCGCACGAAGTGCAGCTTCTGCAACTTCGCTTCCGGGGTATTTTCGCGCGCGCTGTTCGACCGCTATGTCGGCCAGGTGTGCGCGGAGATTGAGGCCGCCAACGATACGGCACGGGATCTCGGCGGACAGTTGGACTGCCGCGTGGATTCGATCTATCTCGGCGGAGGCACGCCGTCGGTGCTCGCGCCCGATCAATTGCAGCGCTTGTTTCGGGCCGTCCGCGAAAACTTTGAGGTCGAGCGCACGGCGGAGATTACGGTCGAGTGCGCACCCGGCACCATTTCTGGCGAGGTCATCGACGCGCTGCTGGGCCGCGGCGTGAATCGCGTGAGCCTGGGCGTACAGTCGTTCGTGGACAAGGAGTCTTCGTCGGTGGGCCGCCTGCATTCGCGGGCCATCACGCTGGACGACATTGCGCGGCTGCGGTCCAGCGGAATCGGCAACATCAGCATTGACCTGATTGCCGGCCTGCCGCACCAGACCGAGGAGAGTTGGCAGCTTTCGCTTGGCGAGACAATCGGCAGCGGTGTGCCTCACGTTAGCGTGTATATGCTGGAGGTGGATGAGGACTCGCGCTTGGGCACCGAACTGCTCGCGGGTGGCAGCCGCTATCACGCGCACTTTGTTCCCGACGACGATCGCACCGCTGACCTCTACCTCGCGGCGTGCGAGAGCCTGGAGCAGGGCGGAGTGCAGCAATACGAGATCTCAAATTTCGCGCGGCCGGTCACGCACGGCATCGGGCTGCGCGACTCGAAACATAATCTGAAGTACTGGACGCGCCAGCCGTATCTCGGATTTGGCGTGGACGCGCACTCCATGCTGTTCGCGGGAGATGATCTGCACGCGACGGGAATTGAGGCGGTGCGTTTTGCCACTCCGGATTCGCTGGAGGGTTACTCGGCAGCGAACGACGTCGCTGCTCGCGCGGAACAACTTCTGGCATCGCGCACCCTCGTCAATGCTCAGGCTGCCCTCGAGGAGTCGTTCTTCCTGGGACTGCGGCTGAACCGCGGGGTCTCGGTTACTGCGTTGAAGGCGCAGTTCGGCGATCAGGCGATCGGTAGCTGCAGCACAGTAATCGCAGAACTCATTGAGGATGGATTGGTGGAGCATTGGGCTGACCGATTGCGCCTCACGTCGAAGGGCCGACTGCTGTCGAATGAAGTCTTCGCGCGATTTCTGCGCGAAGAAACGGTGGATTTACACTAATTGCAAAGGACTACGCATGCACAGCACCGCATCTGAAACTGACGCTAACCAGACCAAGCACTCCGCTACTGCCATTGATCTGCGCAGCGACACCGTGACCAAGCCCTCGCCCGAGATGCGGCAGGCGATGTTCGAAGCCGAAGTCGGCGACGATGTGTACGGCGAAGACCCGACCATCAATCGTCTGGAAGCCATGGCGGCCGCCAATTTCGGGCGCGAGGCGGCGCTGTTTGTTCCCAGCGGGACCATGGGCAACCAGATTGCGATCAAGCTGCACACCCATCATGGCCAGGAGGTGATTTGCGAGGAGCGCGGCCACGTCTTCAACTACGAGATGGCGATGATGGCGCACTTCTCCGGCGTAGTGCCGCGCACGGTGTGGGCGGAAGACGGCGTTCTCACCTGGCAGCATGTGCAGTCCAAGCTCAAGACCAAGAGCTACCACGCCGCCAGGACGGGCCTGGTCGCGTTGGAGAATACCCACAACATGGCCGGCGGTACGATCACGCCGCCCGGCATCTTCGACGAAGTCTGCGACCAGGTGCATGTCGCGGGCCTGCCGGTGCACCTCGACGGGGCGCGCGTCTTCAACGCTTCGGTCGCACTCGGCATTCCGGTGGATCAACTGACGGGCAAGGCCGACACCGTCATGTTCTGCCTGTCCAAGGGACTGGGCGCGCCCGTGGGATCGCTGCTGGTGGGCAGTGCGCAGTTGATGGACCGCGGCCGCATCTATCGCAAGGCGCTCGGCGGTGGCATGCGGCAAGCCGGAATCCTGGCCGCCGCCGGCATCATCGCGCTCCAGCAGGGACCGCAGAAGCTGAAGCAGGACCACGCCAACGCGCGCTGGCTGGCCGAAGGGCTGGCTCAGATTCCGGGCATCAAGATCGATCCCGCCAAAGTGCAGACCAATATTTTGATCTGCGACATTTCGGGCACGGGCATGACATCCACCGAGTTGTCGCGCAAATTGGCACAGCGCAATGTGCTGGCCAACGGAGTCAGTCCGCAAATCATCCGCTTTGTCACCCACCTCGACGTCAGCCGCGAGCAGTGTGAGCAGGCGCTGGATATCATCGCCTCGACCTGTGGCGCCAAGGCGCAGCGCGCCTAGCATTCCCGCTTTTCGCACGGCTTCAATCGAGCCCATGCAGGCCTTGCGGAGCGAGTAGCTGCCCGCTCTGTCGAAAATCATTTACCACGGAGACACGGAGGACACGGAGTTTTTGGTTTCTGTCGAGTTCCCTCCGTGATCTCCGTGCCTTCGTGGTTAATTTTCATCTCTATGGTTTGGGCCGCAGGCCCATGAACTGCTCGTAAAGACAATTCCTAGGCGGGCAGCCTACAACTCCCGGTAGTTCAGCAAACCGACGCCGATCAGCGTGAAGCAGACCGGCCAGATCCACGAGGGAATCTTGCGGTCGTTCGCAGGCAGGCGCAGTTCCAGCCAGCGCGACCAGCCGGCAAACACCGCCAACAGGCCCAGGGNNGTGGGTCAGCAATACCACTCCACCGGCAGCGACCATAAGCGGGAAGATGAGTGCCATGCGATCGTTTTCCCATTTGCGCCTGCGGACTTGTAATTCAAAGACCGCAAAGGCAACGCATACCAGCGCGGCCAGCCGGTGTTGAAACGCTTCTGGATTGGCCCAGCACGCCCAGAAGCCTTTGGCGCCCACCGGCCAGCACTCGGTATCAGCTTGGACGAAGATGAAGATGGCGATGCCGATCAACAGCAGCGGCCAGTATTCCGCCCAGCCTGCCTTGCCGGTGCGGGCCAGCAGCGCCAGCAATCCCATGGCGAGCACGACCAGCCCCATCCAGTGATGGTTCGACTCCGACTCCATCGCCCATGCGATCCTCTGTGGCGAGAGCGGCTCGCCGTCGGCGTTGTAGGCAACCGGAATCTGGTTGGGAACGTCGCTGACGGTAGCTTGCTGTCCGGAAGCGGAGATGCTTGCATCCGCCACCTGCGGGTAGGTGAGCCGAGGCAAGGTTGGCTTCATCCGCTGCATGATCTGGTGAAAGGTGACCGTGTCGTTGGGCTGGTCAACCGCGGGCGGTTGTGAGGTGAGTGAGGCCGCCGTCAAAATTACCGTTATCCCTATCCCAACTTCCGCTTCGATGAGTCGGCGCAAGCGGGGCATCACCCGATCTTTGCGGGTACTGCGCAGCAGCCAAAAGTTGATGCCGCCGAGCAGCAGCATCGCTGCCAGCATCAACACCTTCGCCGTTACCATCACGCCGTAGGCGGTCCCCAGAACGGCTCGCCATGAAGCGATGTATCGAATGCTCATGCCCAGACCGCTGAACACAATCGCGCCAACGCTGACCAGCGCCACCCGCGAGAAGCGTTCGGTTATATGCCACCGCGCCTTTTCTTCTTTGTCGCGAAAGAGCGCAAGGACCAGAAACGGCAGCCCGCCGATCCAGAACGCCGTAGCCGCTTCGTGGATCGTGGTCAAAATAATGAGCAGCGGGCGGCCGTCAAGGCGTGAAGCGGCGTGGTTCGTCATGACCGATGCGCC
>PLBW01000213.1 GCA_003135475.1 Acidobacteriaceae bacterium | reverse complement strand
ATGAAATCGCAGATGGCGCAGCCCAGCGTACGCACTCCCGCGATGGCCGACCGCAATCAGCAGAAGGTGTGGGCAGAAGTAGGCTCGGCGGTTGCAGGCATGGCGAGAGCGGTTCCGCAAGCCAGCGGTTCCATGCACGCGTCCACCTCGTATGCCAAGGCAATGGAGAATCCGGACGTGCAGAAGAAGGTTGAATCCGTCGCTGCCGACTACGACGGGATGCTGCGCGAGTTGAAGAAGGAAGGCGCCAAAGGCGTGGTGGTCGCCATCAATGGCCGCATCCTGTGGGCCGACGTTTTCGCCAGTACCGAACTGCTGGAAAAGTACTGGCAGAAGCTGATCCGGTCGTATGCGGCCGACTCACTGACAACCGCCAGCGAACGCGGGCAGGCCGATCAGAAGTCAGCGCAGTTGTTTCTCGATCAGCTCCACGGAAACCGTGAGGTCACGGAGACGGAACCTGGTCTGTTCCGTCGCACCGAAATCAGCGGAGATGGCTATCGGGTTTTCAGCTTGACCTCGCTGGTGACGAAGGCGGAATACACCGTGCACCTTGCCAAGATGGTGTACAGCGGCAATGATCGGCCGAAAGCGTATCCGACAATGTACCGCTAGTGGGATGGTGCGACGTAAGCGAAAAATCCCCATCCAAGCAACACCAGCTTGGATGGGGCACCCTCATGATGGTTGGCTGGGCCACCCGCCGTCGCCAGCCTCAGGAACATAACGAAACTCGGTACTCGATTAACGATGCCCGCCGCCGCCGTGAGATCCTCCGCCGCCAGCTGACTGCTGCATGTGCTGCATCTGCTGCGTGTGCGTTTGCTGCAATTGCTGAGTCTGTTGCTGGTGTCGCTGCTCCACCTGCTGCGTTTTCACTTCATTAGCCTGTTGTCTTGCCATCTGCTGATGTTCGTTGTCTTGCTGCCGCTGGAGCTTCTGCCGATCCTGGGCCTGCTTCGCGACTAGCTTTTCCTGCTGCTGTTGGTATTTTTGGGTCTGCTTCGCGTTCCCCGTGTTCGGTGCAGCGGACCGTTCGATGGGTGGCAGGTCCTTAGGATGGACTGCCAGGCTGGCGCGAGGAGTTGCAGCAACTGGAGGCGTGCCGTGGTTGGTAGAAAACCGTTGCTGGGGATTATTGCGGGCCGACCACGCATGTTGCGTCTGAGCGGCTACAGGCCCAGTATGTTTTTCATGAGCAGCAGCCTCTTCTTGAGACGTGGGGCGCGCATCGATCCCGCCCTTACCGCCGTTGTAACTGACATGGTTGACCGTGGCCTCGTTCGCCCTGGTGTTGTAAACGTTGTGGATCGAGTTAACGTTCACGTTATTCATGGTCGTGTTGTAGAAAAAACGCCCATTGTTCCAGCGTCCACCCTCATAACCATGACCGAAGTAGCCGAAGCCATAGTTGATCCCGCCATAAAAACCTACAAACGGGCCCCAGTAGCCTTCATTGAAAAAAAATCCATCGCCGCCCCAACCCCAATAGCCCGGAGTCCAGAGGAACCCGACTTCCGGAGCCATCACCCATGTGCCCGGTACCCAGTAATAGTCGTCATCACCCCAAGCCCAATACCCAGGCGTCCAGATATAACCGTCGCCGGGGCAAAGAGGCTGCTCGTAAGCCGGTAGCTCAGGGGGTGCGACAGTGATGGCGACACCGACTTGCGCGAACGACGCCGTCGCCAGGAATGGCATTGCTAGTGCCAACAATAACGAAAGAATGACGCGGACACGCATTATGTCTCCTCTTGCCGATTGTCCATCGGCTGCCGCCGTTTCAATGGCGATTTCTCGTCCCTGGTCTGTGTTTGACACGTCCGTTCCCTTGCTGTCCAATGTAAGGCGACGCGCAGCAGAAAGCAGGTCGAGATTCTCGAACCGTGTTCTTCATGCGGTAAGCGAGCATGTTTCATGGTCGCACGGGCACGCAATCTCGACCTCCTCGGATCCCGCTTCCTTACAGGCCTGACCGCAGTATTTTTCGCCCGGTTGCACCATGCATCGGCATGGTAGGTGCGCACACTTGTTCTGCTCATTTGTCGTCATCATTGTTCTCCTTTTCCAACCAAGGTCTTAAGTTGGGATCTCCATTTTGGGTCTCCGAGTGGCCGACGGTATACGCACGGTTTCCATTTTGCAGCCCCGCGCAACCATTAATGCATTGGTGGGGCCGTCGGGTCTGTTCACATTTGCTCAGATCTCTAGACCTTAGTCGCTTGGAGTCAGTCGTGCCCTGATACACCCCAGTACGATTTCTGAGATGAGTTCTCGATCCCCGCTACTGCACTTCGAAGTCGGCGGTGCGCGGCTGCGAGGTGTTGCCGGCGGAGTCCACGGCCTTTAGCTCCAGACGATACGATCCCGGCGGAAGCATATCCACCGGCAGCTTCAGTCCCAGCGGAACCAGCGCATTCCCAGCTTTCGCGTCGCTGGCCGCAGCCTTAGTCGTAATCTTCCTTTCACCGGACTTGCGGTCGATGATGCTTAGATTGATGTCGACTTTGGGAGGATTAGCACCGGTCAGAAGAGAGTCGTAGATTTCTACATAGAATCCAGCGCGATCGGTCTTCTTGAACTGATCGCTTCCGGAAGGCACGAGCTGCAATCCCTGGGTCACTAACGGGGTGCGGTCCTCGAGCAGCGCGGCATCCAGACGCGCTCCCATCTGCGAAATCGGGTGAATATCCTTGCTCAGCGCCACCGCACTCAGGGTGAATTGCTTGCCGTCATAGGGGTCAATCACCAGCGGCATCTCCAGTTTCGCGAAGCTGGCGGCGCCGTGGGGATTGAACACCACCTTCAGGTTGTAATGGCCTGAGGCAACATCGAACTGGGTCTCGTAATGAGCTGGCTTGGAGTTGAATTCCTCCACTTCCTTCTTGTCCTCGAAGGTGAGGCTGAGGGTGTCGCTGAATCGCGCCGCCACGGCTCCATCCAGCGTGTAAGCAAGGCCAAATACATTGAGCGTGCCGTGCAGCTTCCCGTTCTGTTTTTCGAACTTGATGGTGTTCGGCGGGATCTCGATTGCCAGGTTTACCCGGGCCGTGTTCACTGAAGTGTAGAAGAAGGGAGCCAGCATGGAAGCGGCGATGGTTCCCGGTTGCGAACCGCTAATGCGGTCCTGCAACTGCTTTTCTTCCGGTTTGCCCGCGAGCAGGTCCGTGGGTCGCACATTGCAATATCCACTGCGCCAGCGGGAGACGGTTCCGCTGCGGTCAACCTTGACCTTCAGCGTGTGGCAGGTCCCTTCCTCAGACGGAGGCGGCGCATACCCCAGTACGTAATATTCGGTTTGCTCCCTCGCGATTTTCTGCATACCGCCCAGCAGATCGTTGGAATTGACGATCACGAAACCGCCCGTCCCCTGGGCCAGTTGATAGAGGACTTGCTGGTTCTCGACAACGCTCGGAATCGTAGGAATGAGTTGGTGGGACTGATTGTAGGGGTTGCCATACATCATTGGAGTATTCACGGAGCCGCCACCGCCGCGGGTGCCACCCCCTCCAGTTCCCGTGCCGCCGCCGCGGGTGCCACCCCCGCCCGTTCCGGTGCCGCCTCCGCCAGTGCCCGTGCCGCCTCCGCCCTTACCACCACCGCCGGTTCCTCCCCCGCCGGTTCCTCCCCCGCCACCCCCGCGCCCTCCTCCTCCTCCGCCGCCTGTCCCGCCGCCGTGCTGCACGTAAACCAGATGCGCGGGCTGGTCCTCTGCCGAGTAGTCAAGGGTTGCGGTCACCAGCCGCGCCGGCAACTCGTTGGGAATTGTCTGCAAGCGCGCCGACCCAGGCGCTTCGGTCCCACCGGTCAAGCCCCGGACATCAATCGGGTACACGGCGACATTGGCTTTGTTGCACGCGTCAATTACCGCCATCAGTTCAGACTGCTGTTCAAAGTAATCGGGATCGCCGGGCTTGAGGGAGAAGCCTGCGGTCAGCAGGACCAGGCTCTTTCGTCCGGGCACCGAACCCAGGCTCTTGCCGACACTGCGCAATGCCAGAAGCAGGGTGCGCGCTCCAAAATTGGCTTCGGCATTTCCTAGCTGCGGCGCGCCCAGCGACGCAACTTCCACGGGTTGCGGGTTGGGCGACACGCTGGAAAACTTCACGCCGCGCACCACTTGCTTTAACCGCTGGGCGTCGGCGGTGAAGTTGAGCGCAACGTTCAAGGTGCCGCCGAAGTTCATGATTGCCATGTAGCGGTCGGGCCCGGCGTTGGCTTCGACAAACTTCGCCGCCGCCTCGCGCGCCCGGGCCTGATCGGCGAAGCTCATGGTGGAGTTGTCAAACAGCAGCACCAGGTAGTGGCGATGACTGTCCGAGGGAGCCGAGGAGCCGGATTCGGCCGAGAAACTCTTGATCGGCTGCTGCTTGTCGTCTTCCCAGACCTTGAAGTCTTTGGCGGTCAGACCGCTGATGTAGTGCCCACTTTTATCGGTGACGATGGTGTCCACCAGGACCAGCCGNNAGGCGAGGCCTGGTTCTGCCCCGGCTCCGGTTGGGCTTGGGGCTGCGTCTGCTGGGCATGCGCCAAGATCGTGACGTCCACGAACGTTAAGCTCATGCAGGCGATGGCCACTATCAACCCTGCGAACCAGATGCGACGCGTTTTCATAGAACACCTCAGTACGTTCGAGCACTTACGGAATTTCGATGGCGCCGTTTTGCGCCGTTAATTGTCCTTCCTCATCGCGTACCACCAGCCGCACCATGTAGCTGCCGGGCTTTACGTCGAAGCTGCTCTTCAAAGTCACACCCGAAGCCAGCTTGCTGCCCAAGGTCTCATCTTTCCAATGCATCTCCAGCGTCTTCTGATTGCCGCTGACAAAGTTGCCGTTACGGTCGAACAATACAGCGGTTACGGTCACACTGTTGTTGTTGCGGCCGTCCGCTTTGCGATAGTGCAGGTGCCGGACGTCGAGCCTGACCAGGACCGAGAGCTTGGCATCGTTGCCGCTGGTCTTGAAGAATTGGGTGTGCAACTCGACGGGAAGATCGTGCAACTCTTCCTGGGAAAAAACCTCATCCCGTATCTGCTGTTTGGCCTGCTCGGCGGCGTTAGTCGCCTGCCTGGGAGCATAGTAACCCTTGCGGGCCTGGATATTCAGCTTTTGGCCTTTGACCGTGACCTTCAGGTTATGAAAGCGGCCATCGAATTTCAGGTCTTGCGGGGAAAAGACAAGCAGGTAAGAGTATTCCGGTCGTGTAGCCAATCGCCGGAGACCGCCTTCAAAATCGTTGCTGTTGTGGACGAACGTGCCCCCGGTGGCATAGGCGAGTTCGGACATCACGTCTTCATCTGCCAACGCTTCCTGATGCATGTACTGCATCATGGGTCCCATAATGCTGGGGCTTGGTGCTCGACTGGCGCTGATGTCCGGCATTACGGTGTAGAGACCCCGGGCATCCAACGCGCTGATGGTGACACCCGAATGCAGCGCCCGGTCCATAATCTCCATCTGTTCCGGCAGTTGGTCCGGGTTATAAAAACCAGGCGAGACCAGAATAATGCTGCGCTGGCCAGGCGTGGCGGCCATCCTTTGCACGGTGCTCTTCAAGGTGGCAAGGGAAACCTGGGTTTCATGGCCTCCAAGATCCAACTCGCGAATTATGGCCAACTGTGCCACCTGCTGCGCAGCGGCCATCTTAGTGGGATCACCGTTAAATGCGCAATCCAAAGTGTCCTGGCTGACGATTCGCAACGCCTCGGGGTCATTTTTGTTCCCTGCCTGCTCCGCCATGTAATACGACACATCCGGGCATTCCTGCGCCCCAGAGCCGGTGATAGGGCGCGGCCGCAGGCGGTTCAGGGTATCTTGCAGCTTGTCGCGATCGTCGGTGAAGTCGAGTTGCGTCTGGCCGGACGTAGTAAAGATGGCAACCCGGTCGGTGGACTGCAAGGTTTGCAGATTGCGCTTAACCGCATCTCTCACAGGCGCCAGGTCGCCAAACTTCAGGTGTATGTCGTCGAAGAGGAAAATGACGTAACGCAGCGGCAACCCGGGAGCAGCGTCGTCGAGGTCTGTTCCCGAATTCGGGGGCTTTGCGACCGGCTTGGCGCCTGCCTGCTCCATGGAAAATTTCGTGATGACCTGGGGCTTGCCATTGTCGGTAAGCTGGAAATCTTCTTTTCGCAGGTTGCCCACGGCATTGCCCTGGGTATCGCGAACCACCGCCCGCACTTCCACCAGATTGACCTTCACCTTGAAGGTGGTCGAGGTCTCTTCCCGCGAGGACATTTCTGGCGTATTCGGGTTTATGGTTTGTGGCGTGGCCGGCGGCGAAGCTTGCGGCGTTGAGGTAGAGCTGCTGGTCGCTGGGCTTGGCTGGGCATCCGGCGCGGGAGTCGTGGTTTGTTGCGCCGCCGTCGCCACCCCGGACAGCGCCAGCGTCAGCCATGTGACTATGGCGGCCCGGCACTTGGTTTTCATGGCTGCTTCCTCTTTCCCGCCGCCGCTGTGTCGATGCTAGGAACACTGCCGGCAGGAATTCGGTAACGATTGGTCGCGCAAGGGCAGATTTCTTTGGTGACGGGGAATAAGAGGCAAGCGCGCACAACATAGCTCCGGTCGAGCCGCTCTGAGTATTGGCCTAAAGCATATTCCGAACAAAAGAAAAGCGCCAGCACAGAGCGCAGATGGGCGGCAGGCTGCACGGCGATGAGGACCTACCATGATGAAGTGCGCATGATAGCTGTACGAATTAACAGCAACAGCCGTTACTGCGAACATCTATAATTGAGCTGTTAGCTGCTGGGCCGGACGGTCGCTGCCGGCCCGCGAACACTGGTCGTCCGTTTCGGCGGCCCGCCTCGGCGGGAGATCAGGTGGCGCGGGCAGACAGAGGAAAGTCCGAACTCCACAGAGCAATGTGCCGGATAACGTCCGGGCGACGACTTTCAAGGGTCGTTGACGGAAAGTGCCACAGAAAACATACCGCCCCGCCTCAACCGGGGTCCCCGGCGAGCGCCGATGTTGCGCTTGCCGGGGTGGTCAGGGCGAGGTAAGGGTGAAAAGGTGCGGTAAGAGCGCACCGCGCCGTCAGTAATGACGGTGGCAGGGAAAACCCCACACGGAGCAAGACCAAATAGGGGAGGAGCGTCCGCCTCGGTGGATGCACGTGCCGGCTCGGCGCGTCACAACTTCCGGGTAGGTCGCTAGAGCCGCGCAGTAATGCGCGGCCCAGAGGAATGACCGTCGTGCCGCTCTTTGTCTTCGCAGCTTCAGCCCATGAGGCCGGCGGAGAGAAGGAGCGGCACACAGAATTCGGCTTACAGGCCCGGCAGCTATCTATTCTTGTAGTCCGTACGACCGGATGCACCAATCCCTGGAACCACTCCCGCCAGACGTGCCCAGAGACCCGAATCAGCCGCTGATTTGTTGTAAGCTTTAGCTAGCGATGAAAACCCCAGCCACATTTCGTCCGCTCGAAAATCGTACCCAGTTTATCAGCGGACTCTACGGCGACCTGATGGAGAATGGCATTCGCTATTTTTTCCCCGGAGCGACGCTGGAACGCTTAGCGGGCGGCCCGGAGCGGATGCCGGGCCTGCTGGGCGCGGTGCCCAGCGGTGGTCAGGTCGAGTTCGAATGGATGGGCGAGGGCTACTCGCTGAGCGCCAGTTCGAAGCTGTCGGACCATGAACGGCGGCTGCTGCGCAGCATCGGCATGGTGCTTTCCGCGCGCTATCAGCTGATCACCAACCAGGCGCTGGCGGCGCAAAGTTTTCAGCTCTTTCGCGGATTGCCTGAGGACCGGTTTGTCTCGGCGTTCCTCGATCCTTCTCCGCACACCAGCGGCGAAGCCGTTGCCGGCGTGCGCGATCGCATTGCCGACGCCATCGAGGTGTTGCGCACCAGCAGCATGAGCACCTACGAGAACCGCCGCATTGCCACGGGCGTGTTGTTGTTCGGCTCCATGCCGGAACCGTGTCATGAGCCGCCGCAAACGCCGGATTGGGCCATGCGCTATTCGCACGAGCTGACCAGCATCCGCAGCTTCCATCGTTTGTGCGATGGCTTGCAGACCCTCGCCCTGGTTGACCGGGACGGCCTGCTGGCGGAGTTGATCGACGTGCACGAGTGGGCCGAGCCCTATCGCGACATGCCGCTGCCCATCCCGACCTCGGCACGCTACGGCGACCACTGCCGCGCCACTTTGTGCGGCGGACATATCTGCCTCATCCTGTCGCCGAACGGCGAGGTCAAAATTTTCTCCGATGGCGTGCCCGTCTTCCGCTTTCTCGACGGCAAATGGCGGCTGGTGGATGCGCGCTATCGTTACGAGATGTGGAAGAACGCGATCGGCCACACGGAGCTGGCGGAGCGCCTGTTTGCCGTGGCGCTGAACCTCACCGAGAGCCGCCGGGGCGCGCTGTTCGTGGTGCTCGACGATCCTGAGTCGGCGCGGGCGCTGGTGTCGCAGCCGGATCTGCTGGAGCACATGAATCACCAGCCGGTGGCGGAGGGAATTTCCAGCAAGGACCAGTTGCATTATCTGCTGCGCGACAAGAGCATCTTCGACTTCCCCTCCACCGTGCTGGAGAACGTTGCCCGTATCGACGGCGCGGTGGTGCTCACGTCGCAGGCCAACCTGCTGGCCTTTGGCGCCATTCTTCACCATCAGGGCAGCGAAGAAGCCATCAATCGTCCGGTCGAAGGCGGACGCACCACCGCCGCCATCGCCGCTTCGCGCTATGGCACGGTCCTGAAAATCAGCGAGGACGGCCTGGTCTCCATGTATCGCGAAGGACGCTGCCTGTGGGAGATGTAGAGTGGGGCTTGGGGCTAGTGATTAGGGGCTAGGGGTTAGTGAATCTTGTTGAAGGATGGGCCCAATTCAAACCTTGATCCGTTATGCACTATCGGTCGCAATCCTGCTCCTCGCCGGGATTGCCGCAGCCGCCGATACCGCTGCCGCGCCCATACCCTGCCCAGCCGCGAACAACCTGGCTGGCGCCGATGTGGTCGCGCGCTTGATGAGCCGCAACGCAGCGCGCACACGGGACTTGCTCAGTTTCCAGGCGACACGCGACTACCAATTGCACTACACCGGCTTTCCTTCGTCGCTCGCCGCCGAGATGCAGGTGAAGGTTTCCTACACGGCGCCGGGCACGAAGCAGTTCACGATTGAATCCGAATCCGGCTCCAAGCTCATCCTTAGCCGCGTCCTCCACCGCCTATTGGAATCGGAAAAGGAATCCGGGTCTGACGAAGCCAACCGTACGGCGGTAGCCCTTACCACCGCCAACTACACTTTCTCCTTGTTGGGTTGTGCGCCGGGCGGCGGCCGGCCCCGGTACGTCATGCAGGTCGAGCCTCTGCACGCCAGTAAGTATCTGTACCGCGGGACGGTGTGGATCGATGCGACCGACTTTGCGGTGACGCGGATTGAGGCGCAACCGGCGAAAAATCCGTCATTCTGGACCAAGCGCACGGTGATCGATCACGAGTATCAAAACGTTGACGGCTTCTACTTGCCGGCGCTGAACCGCACGGTCACCGACGTCCGGCTAGGCGGCAAGGCCGTGCTCACCATCCGCTATCAGGACTACAAGTTGTCGGCGGCAGAGAGCGTGGCGGACCCGCGATGAGCAGCCCTGAGGGCTGTACCTAAACAGGCTGCGGGAAAAAGCGATGTTCGGGTAGTGCGGCGCTTCAGCGCCGCGTCAACGAGCTGATGAGAAATTGGCCTTTAGGCCTGGGGTGCGTGGCCCGATATCGCTAGTACGTGGGTGTTTCGCGGCGCTTTCGAAACGAGGTACCTCAGCGGCTAAAGCCGGCTCTCATAGATGGCTGCTCAACGCGGGCCTGAAGGCCCGCACTACCCGAGCAGATTTTCAGATTTTTTTCGCAGCCTGTAAAGTCGCGAAGGGCAATTGAAACTGGCGGCTGACGGCTGACAGCTGATGGCTTGCCCCTAGCTTTGCCCCGAGATCTTCAGCTTCAGGTCTTCGGGAATGCGGTCGCGAATCTCTTCGGGAAGCTTTTCCAGTCCGCGGCGGGCGCCTATCAGGGCAACATCTTTCACCACCAGCGGGGCCGGGGTCGCAACGGCGACCAGCAGCCACAGCAGCATGGAGAGCAAAAACCCGCCCAGCGCGCCGATTTCCAGCAGAAACGCGTGGCTGGGTTTGAAGTGGCGAATCACCCCATAGGCGAGAAGAAAAACGAACATGGATATCGAGGCCAGCGCCATCAGCCCGATATCGATGCCGCGATGCAGGCGCTGCCGCGAGCGGCAAAACTCACACTCCACCAGGTGCGCCTCGTAGTCGCCGCGCATTTCAGGAGCGAGACCAGAGATGTCGTAGCGCCATCCGGCAAGGATCTTGCCGATGACGCGGTGAGTACATGGTGTCATCAATCCCGCCGAACCCTGCCCCGCCGCAGCGGGCACGCAGGGCGGAAACTACAGTCGGACCGCAGGCAGCGGTTCATGCTGTGCCGCGAGCATCAATCGGTTGCCCGCCGCGGCGGGCTGCTCGCCCAAGGCACGCTCGGCTGTCATCCGGGCGATCTCCGGATGATTGTTCTTCTCCGAAAGATGCGCCAGAATGAGGAACTCGGCACTTCCATCATAGTCGCCGGTAAGGAATTCTGCGAGCGCACCGTTGGAGAGATGGCCTACCTGGCTCATCACCCGCTGCTTGACGCTCCAGGGATAGGGGCCGCCGCGCAGCATCTCCAGATCGTGGTTCGACTCGATCATCAGCACGTGACAACCACGCAGGTTATCGCGCACACTGGCGGGCATATAGCCCAGGTCGGTGCAGACGCCGATTTTGATGCCGCCGCTGCGGAAGGTGAACCCCACCGGGTCCACGGCGTCGTGCGGGATGGTGAACGGCTTCACCGTGATATCGCCAATCTCGAAGGCGTGGCCGGAGCGGAATAGCTCCTGGCGCTCGAGGCTGACGCGTTTGCCACTGCTGTCGCGGGCAAATTTCTGGTACGCCTGATAGGTCTCGCCGGTGATGTAGATGGGCACCTTCAGCCGCTTGGCCAGCACGCGCAGGCCGGCGATATGGTCGCTATGCTCATGCGTGACCAGGATGGCATCGATCGCGTGCGAGTTTTCTCCGCACAGAAGCATGCGCCGCAGAAGTTCGCGGCAGGAGAGGCCGGCGTCCACCAGCAGCCGCGTGCGGGAGCTGGAGACGACGGTGCAGTTGCCTGCGCTACCGCTCGCCAGCACCGTGATCGACACAGCCATGCCGCGAGCATAACTTGAACCCCGTGTCTGCGGTAGTAACAAGATGGTTAACCAGTAGCCAGTAGTCAGTTGCCAGTAGCCGGTAGTCAGTTGCCAGAAGACAGCGAATCGCCGGTGCCTCGCTGAAAGCTGATGGCTGAGAACTGACAACTGACTACTGGCTACTGACAACTGCTGAGATTCCTCCTCGAATTCCACAGCAGCCACATTTTTTGTACAGGAATTTACTCAGGAATCTTCCTGTACACCAGTTTTTTATGAAATGAGCCGTTGCATGGGCTCCGCCGATCTGGCTACTCTAATTGCACCCACCGATGGCAACCACCGACTACAGCCTGGAACGCGGCCTGCCCGTCAGCATGGAGGCCGAGCGCTCAATCCTGGGCGCGATCCTGCTCGACAACTCGCTCTACGATCAAGCCGCCGAAAATCTCACGCCTGACGACTTTTCTCTGGACGCACACCGCCGCGTCTACTCCCGCATGCGCGACTTGCAGGAGAGCGGCCGTCCGGTGGACATGATCACGCTGGTCGAGGAGCTCGACCGCCACAAAGAAGTGGAAGCCATCGGCGGGGTGGCGTATCTGTCGTCGCTGATCGATGGCGTGCCCGACCGGCCTTCGATCGAGCACTACGTACGCATCGTGCGCAACAAAGCGCTGTTGCGCGGCCTCATCAACCTGGCGCAGAACGCCATCGCCGAGGCCATCGAGCACTCCGACGAAGCCGAAGAGGTGCTGGGCCGGGCCGAGCAGGCCATCTTCCAGCTTTCGGAAAACCGCATTGGACAGGGGTTCATGAATATCCCGTCCATCATTAAAGGTTCGTTCGGCTCGCTGGAGGAGTTGTACGCGCGCGGCCAGGAAATCACCGGCCTGGCGACGCACTACACGCTGCTCGACAAGCTGACCAGCGGGCTGCAGCCTTCCGACTTGATCATCATCGCCGCGCGTCCCTCGATGGGCAAGACCGCTCTGGCCATGAACATCGCCGAGAACGCGGCGGTGCTCGACGGCAAAGTCGTGGGCGTGTTCTCGCTGGAAATGTCGCGCGAGGCGTTGCTGATGCGCATGCTCGCGTCGCACGCGCAAGTGGACTCCAAAGATTTACGGCAGGGCTTCCTCACCAAGGAAGACATGCGCAAGCTGACTCGCGCCACCGAGCAACTCTCGCATTCCAAGCTGTGGATTGACGATTCGCCAGGACTCTCTGTGAGCGAGATGCGCGCCAAGGCCCGTCGCTTGCGGCAGACGGAAGGGCTCGACCTGCTGATCGTGGATTACCTGCAGCTTATGTCGGCGGTGCCCATCGGCGGCAAGCGATTCGAGAATCGGACGCAGGAAGTCTCCGCCATCTCGCGCGGGCTGAAGGCGCTGGCCAAGGAGTTGAAAGTGCCGGTGGTCGCGCTGTCGCAGTTGAGCCGCGCCCCCGAGAGCCGAGGCGGCGATCATCGGCCGCAGCTTTCCGATTTGCGCGAGTCCGGCTCCATCGAGCAAGACGCCGACGTGGTCGCCTTCATCTTCCGCGAAGAGGTGTACAAGAAGGACGATCCCGATCTCGAGGGCATGGCCGAACTCATCGTCGCCAAACAACGCAACGGCCCCACCGACATGATCAAGATGGCCTTCGTCAAGCGCTACACGCGGTTCGAAAACCTGGCGAAAGAGAACGAGTTTAATCAGTAAACCTAGCGTCTAGGGTGGAGCTTACGTTTAAGAGGGCAGACTTGACCTTGTGCACGCCCATGCGTCGGATTGGTCAGGCATGTCAGATGTGCTAGCCACGTCCATAACTTCCGGTTTGCCCGTCACCCGGGGGAAATCCAACGGATGTGTAAGGATCCCCGCAGATCGCGTCCGCTATGCCGACTTAACAGGAGTAATCTCCCACAAGAGGGTTTGGGGCCAACGTCGTGTCGGCAAATCCACAATCATTGGTCGGCTTTCCGCAGGTCTTCTCATTAAGAACAGCCAATTCATACAATGCCCTCCCTTGAAAAGAGCCTTAGGTTGTTGGACAAAAAGGATCAGCCTCCGTCCTCTTTTCATGCTTGGTTGTGACGGGACACCGTCCTGCTGACCTGTTTTCATCAACTGACTCCCCACGCCTGGGTAGCCCGATTCGCGGCTGAGTCCAGAATCGCCAGAATTCGCGCCGGTTTTCGGCCACAGATGCAGCGACCCCCGAGCTTTGCAACTTTCCTTCTGATTCCGCGTTTAAGTCAATAGGTGCCTCCAGATTGATAGTGGTGGATCTGGGGCAGGGGGAAGAAGAAATGCGTTGTCTAAAATATGTGGCCTTGCTGGCAGTTTTGATGATTCCGCTGGCCTACTCCCAAGCCCAGGTCAGTGTTGGGATCGGATTCGGGCCGGGATACGTTACCGGACCGCCAGTATGCTCCTACGGCTACTACGGATACCCACCATACGCCTGCGCGCCATACGGCTACTACGGGCCTAACTGGTTTGTCGGTGGAGTGTTCCTGGGCGCCGGGCCATGGTATGGGGGATATTACGGCCGGGGCGGCTGGGGTCGGGGCTATTACGGGCGCGGTGTGGGCTATTACGGCCGCGGAGGCTATGGTCCTGGAAATTACGCTCGCGGAGGCCCGGGCTACGGGCGCGGCTCCTACCACGGGGCCTATGGTGGACGCGGTTATGGAAGCGGTCCAGGTGGCGGCTACCGTGGCGGCACCGGCGGTGGATCTCACGGCGCAGCACGTGGTTTCAGCGGTGGTGGTGGGCATGGCGGCGGACGCCGCTAACTAACCGAACGGCAAGCTAGAAGGTGCAAGCCCACGACTCCGGTCGTGGGCTTTGAGCCGAGCCGCTCCATCAGTGTCTCAAGCTCGGGCGGCGCTACCTTGGTAAGGCGAAATCGGGCAGGCCACCCTGCGGTTAACTAAAAAGTAGGCTATACCGGAGATGGTGATGAAGACTGAACTGAAGCGTCTTCCCTTTGCGCTTCTCCTGTTCGTGACCGCTGGTTCGCTAATTGGACAAACCAGGGGTTACCCTAGCAACAATCCGGGAAGAATAGCTCGCGTGCAGTACATGTCGGGGCAAGTGTCGGTAGCGCCCTGCGAAGGCAACGACTGGGCTGCGGCCGCGCTTAATCAGCCTCTGCAGCCCCCTATCTGCATCTGGGCAGACAAGGACTCGCGAGCTGAACTGAACGTAGCAGACGGATTCATTCGAATGAGTTCGGAGACGAGTGTCACCCTCACTACGGTAAATCGAGGCACCGTCCAATTTGGGGTTAATCAAGGCGTCGCTAGTCTTACGGTTAGATACCTCCTGCCAGGGGAAATTTACGAAATTGATACTCCCAATGCCACGCTGACCGTAATGAAGCCGGGGGTTTACCGGGTCAATGTCATCCCCAATCAGGACCAAACATGGGTAACGGTGCGGCGAGGCTCTGTTGCCGCAACTGGTGCAGGCAATTCCGTAACGGTAAATGCCGGCCAGCAGGTGCGGTTTCAAAACAAAACTTCAATGCAGCACACCACGGAGAAGGCGCCGGCGCCCGACGGATTTGATGACTGGGCCAGTGTTCGCGACCACCGGCTAGGGGTCCGGACTTCGCCGTTCGGCATAGTCTTCGGCTATCCCCCACCGCCCTATGGACCACCCGGGTTCTGGGTGCAGTATTCACACTGAGGGTCCCGCAGCTTGGAAGAGCAGTGCTGCTCCACAGCTTCGCACTAGCGGTGGAGCTGAAGGAGCAGC
>PLBW01000153.1 GCA_003135475.1 Acidobacteriaceae bacterium | reverse complement strand
GGTTGCGGTACTGTGCGACATCATCCTCGACCGTGGAGCAAGTACTCGGATTATAGCGGAAAACCGCGCCTGCGAAAGGGTGATCGCGATGCCAAGCTTGCTCTTTCGCTAACCCGCGGCGACGTGCAATGATGGATGACCACGGGAGCGAACATGATCCGGAGATATGTGATGTTGGCGGCGTTGGTCACGTCGCTTGTGACCTTGGCGCTGGCACGGCAGTCGGCAACGGCAGCATCGCCGGGCCAGCAGACGGCGAAGCCCGCCTCTCCCGCGGACGATCCCTCCGGGATGTATTCCTTCTTGCGTGAAGGCGAGTTAGTGCAGTTCGCGGTAGAAGATGGCAAGGTCTCCGGTTACGTTTCGCGATTCGGGGACGCCGACAGCGACAAGGGCCAGTTCATCGACCAGTTCTTCGACAAGGCCAGCCTTGCGGGCCACCGTCTGTCGTTCAATACCAAGACGGTGCACGGAGTCTGGTACGAGTTCACTGGGGTCATCACGATCACGCCGGGCAAGCGGCCCGGCCAGGAAGACTACCGCGTAATCAAGGGCACGCTAACGCAACACACAAGCGATGCCGGCAATCACGACAAAGCAACTCCGCGACAGGTGGAGTTCAAATCGTTTCCGCAGGATCTGAGCAAGCCGTAAGGACGGCTATCAGCTGTCAGTTGGCCTTCTTGTCGTTGGTGGGATGGGGGACGAGCTTGCGCTGAATGTAAGTCACGTGGCTGTCTTCCATTTCGGCGAGTTCGCGATAGAGCCGGCGCAGCTTTCCTTCCTGCGTCTTCTCTGCCAGATCCGAGTAGTAACGTTGGGCGCTTAACTCCGCGGTGAGCGCCACCTGCAGGGCCCGGCCGCGCGGGTTGGTGGTGCAGCCTTCGCGGGTGGCAGCAAAGACGTCGCCGTCCTCCAACTTCGGGACTTCGATCCACTCGACCAGGTCTTCTTCCGTAAGCGCGCAACGCGAGTTTCCGTACTCTTCGATGTACTTGTCTTGCAGGGCCGAGCTGTGATTTCTTTCTTCCGCCGCCATCTCCCAGAAAACGCTGGCGATTTCCAGAGACTCGCTATCGCGGAACTCGACAAACATCTCGGCGAAGCGGTGGTACAACTCGGCGTTGCGTTCCTCGATGAAGATGGCGACGTGCAGGGCTTCCTGAGGGTTGAGGGAGGCGAAACTGCGTTTCATGTTGGCTCCGGCAGGCGCTGGCCCGATGCCGCATTCTATCCGCAAAAAGGCCGGAAAATTCCACGCGCTCAGATTCTTTCGTAAGTTCGGTTCCGAAATGGGACAAAGAACCCAATTCACCACGGAGGCACGGAGAGCACGGAGAAAAACCTCTTAGCAAAAACCTCCGCGTCCTCTGTGTCTCTGTAGTGGATAATTTTCGACTAGTGGACTTCAAACTATCCGGCTATCCCGCCTTCTGCGTCACCAGTTCTGCTTTCTGCTGGGCGCGATCAGCTTCAATCCTCGCGATGGTGCGCTTCAGCCAGTGCTTTACGTTCTCCCGCAGCTCTGCTTCCGTCTGATTCGGCGTCGCGACCGTAACCCCTTGGCGATTCAGCAGGATGTGATGGCAGGGCACGTCTTCGGTGCGGTATTCCTCGGGAACGAAGTCATAGAGCAGACACTCATGGCAAGCATGCTTCCGGGTGGGGTCTCCGTGGTTGAGGCATGTAAGCGAGTCCTGGAAGACGGAAGCCGGCCCCCACGGCGTGCTATACCAATTTCCATAACCTCCTTGCTCCAGGAAGTTGAGTTCGTACCGCAAAACCTCCAGCACATCGCGTTTGTCTTCCGACATGGCTCCCTCCCCAACGGCGGCGCCTGACTGCGCCTCACTCTGCTGTGATTGTGGTCTCAAGCCGCACCACCCTGCTGTGATCTATCTCACGTCTTGGTGTGACGGATGGCCGCTGGGTGTGCGGAGGCTGTAGCAAGAGACGGTGTAGGATTGGGAAGCCAGCGTGAAGAGTATTGAAACAAAGTCCCTTAGTTTTGATGAAACTGGTTGCCGGAACCGTGAATGAACGCTACGTCCCTTTTCGTCGCCATTGTCTTGCTGCTGCCTACTTACGCCTCGGCGCAATATGAGGTGGAACTATCGTCAACACTCGTGAAGCACGAGCTTGTTCTGCGCAACTACTACATCGACCGGCACCTTGAATATGACAGCGATGGAAAATTGATATCCAAGGGCAGCCCTGGCTTTGGTCCAACCGATGGGCTCGTTTATGTCCAACAGGTCCAACTTAAACCTGACAAACTAATCCTGACAGGTAATCATCCTGTTCCAGTCCATGATAAGGCCACTGGGGCTCGTAGGCTTCTTGACGTCGGCAACAGCGTCACAGTAGAAATCTCTCTCCCACCCAACCAGCCGGCCAGCCAATCAGTCCCACCTCTGCTGAACTTAGTTTTTGTGAAGCAGTCAGAGCTCGAACAGATGAAGTGTTCTACCGAGGAGGAACAGGAACTCCAGCGGAAAATACCGAATCCACCCGACAAGTCGCAGCTTCCGCCCGTGACAAGCCTCGATCAGTTGCATCCTTCTTGCTTTCCGAGGGGAGAACGCGCATATCACGTTGGCCGTGGAATCAAGCTCCCCAAGGTTATCTCGGCGCCCGATCCCAAGTATCCTAAAGATGCCCGGCGGGCCGGGAAGCAAGGTACCGTTGTATTGCTGCTTATTGTCGATACGAACGGACGGCCGACAACGATGTCGATCATTCGTCCGCTCGGTTCCGGATTCGACGAGAAGGCCATCGCCGCGGTTTCGACCTGGCGTTTCCAACCAGGCAAGTTTGGCGATCAGCCGGTGCCTGTCGCGATCAACGTAGAGGTAAATTTCAGACTGTATTGAGCGCGCTCTCCGTTGATGTTTCAATCCTTGCGCGAATCTGTCGGTCGGCGTGCCGTCCCTACGGGACTCGAATCATTTAAGACGCTCACCCAGGACTCACGTCCTGGGCTAGGATTATTTCGCCCTGCGGGCTCAGAGTTCCGTTGTTAAGCGCAGCAAACGCTTATCCTTCGACTCCGAGCCGGCCCGCACGATCCGAACTGCTGCTAACTGTTCCCGTTTTCCCGGTTTTTCTTCTTGATCTCAATATTCAAGCGCTTGATTTTCTGGTTCAGGGTGGACAGTGGAATGCGGAAGCGGTCGGCGGCTTCGGTCTGGTTCCAGGCACATTTCTCTAGCATATCGCTGATGACGCGGCGCTCGCAGTCTTCAATGATTTCGAAGAGCGAGGCGTCAGGGCGCTGTTCCATGATGGCAAACTTGCTGCCCTTGCCAATCAGATTGTCGGGCAGCAGGTCCACGGTGAGGTTAGGGCCCGTTGCCAGTACCACGGCGCGCTCAATCACGTTTTCCAATTCGCGCACATTGCCCGGCCAGTCATACTCCAGCAGCGGACGCAGGGCTTCGGGAGTTATGCGCAGCGGCAGCCGCTCATTCTCTTCGGCAAACTTGGCGATGAAGTACTGCACCAGCATCGGAATGTCATTCTTGCGCTGGCGCAAAGGCGGCAGGTCGATGGTGATGACGTTGAGACGGTAGAACAAGTCATCGCGGAACTTGCCGTCCTTCACCTGTTGCTGGAGATTGACGTTAGTGGCGGCGATAATGCGCACGTCCACCTGTATTTCGCTGACGCCGCCCAGGTGCATGAACTTGCGGTCCTGCAGCACCCGCAGGATCTTGGCCTGCGTCTCCAGGTTCATGGTGCCAATCTCGTCGAGGAACAGGGTCCCGCGGTCGGCCACCTCGAACAGGCCTTTCTTGCTGGCGATGGCGCTGGTGAAGGCGCCCTTGACGTGGCCGAAGAGCGTGGACTCCAGCAGGTCCGCCGGCATGGAGCCGGTGTTCACCGGTACGAACGCGCGGTCGCGGCGCGTGGAGTTCATGTGGATGGCTTTGGCGATCAGCTCTTTGCCGGTGCCGCTTTCGCCTTG
>PLBW01000211.1 GCA_003135475.1 Acidobacteriaceae bacterium | reverse complement strand
TGCTCCCGGAGCCTGGGGCGTTTTCCATTACCTATCGGTTGAAACTTCCCAGAAGCCGACTTCTGGCCCGCGTCGATTGGAGTCCGTCCTTGCCTAGTTAGTGCGCTCGGACAGGGTCGAGGCCCGTCCTGCCAAGCCACTCTTCGGCGCGATAGAGCCATGGCCGTCAAGCTGTCCCCATGACTATTTGGGAAAAGGAGCCCGACCCTGTAGAGTTGTAATCCTCGCTACCTCACATGGCCCTCACCCCAGGCACCCAACTCGGGCCTTATGAAATTCAGTCTCCGCTGGGCGCAGGCGGCATGGGAGAGGTGTATCGTGCCCGCGACACTCGCCTCGACCGAGAGGTGGCTATCAAAGTTTTGCCGGAGTCGTTTGCGCGCGATGCCGACCGGTTGCGGCGCTTCGAACAGGAAGCGCGCACAGTAGCGGCGCTGAATCATCCCAACATACTCGGCGTGTACGACATCGGGCAGCTCCAGGAATCGCCGTATATGGTCTGCGAGCTTCTGGACGGCGAGACCTTGCGCGAAAAAATGAACGACGGCCCGATGCCTCAGCGGCGTGCGATCGAATACGGATCCCAGCTCGCCGAGGGACTTGCCGCCGCACATGACAAAGGCGTGGTGCATCGCGACCTGAAACCGGAGAACGTGTTCGTCACCAAGGATGGGCGGGTGAAGGTCCTCGACTTCGGACTGGCAAAGCTCGCGCGAATAGAAGAAGCCCGTGCCCAGGGCACAGAGGGAGCCACGGCGACGGTCCCGGCCCACACCATGCCGGGCATGGTTCTAGGTACCGCCGGGTACATGTCGCCAGAGCAGGTACGTGGCAAGGAAGTAGACGCGCGCACTGACATCTTTGCCTTCGGCGCAATCTTGTACGAAATGCTCAGCGGACAACGTGCCTTCAAGGGTGAGTCGTCGATCGAGACCATGAATGCCATCCTGAAGGATGATCCGCCAGAGTTGGAAACGGACAAACTGCAACTATCGCCGGGGCTGGAGCGGATTGTGCGGCGCTGCCTGGAGAAAGAGCCGGCGCGGAGGTTCCACTCGGCACGCGACGTGGGATATGCGCTGGAGGCAATCTCGGGCAGCTCCAGTTCGAGTGTGGTCAGCCGGCGCGCCCTGCCGCCGGAAGGCAGGCGCTGGATCAGGGCCGCAGTGCTGGCGCTGGTGGCCGTCGCAGCCGTGCTGGGGGCGTATTTCCTGGGCAAAGGCAATGGGTCGTCCTCCACCGCCTCCTACCAGCAGCTCACCTTTGAGCCGGGCTATGCGGGTCCGGCGAGGTTCACTCGCGACGGCAACACCGTAGTGTATTCGGCATCATGGAACGGCGGAGCCAGGCAACTGTACGCGCAACGCACTAACAGTGCGCAGGCCACACCGCTCAACCTCGACGCAGACGTGCTCGGCATCGCCGACAACGGCGATATGGCGGTCATCCTGAAACGCCGCTTCCTGGCGACATGGCTGCAGCGCGGTACGCTGGCACGGATGCCGCTGGAGGGCGGAGCGCCCCGGCCCATCCTCGACGATGTGTACGAAGCCGACATCACCCGCGACGGAAAAGAATTCGCTGTGGTGCGCAGCGAGAAAGGCAAGCAGCGGCTGGAGTTTCCCATCGGCAAAGTGCTGTTCGAAACGTCGGGATGGATGAATGATGTGCGCATCAGCCCAGACGGAACGCAAGTGGCGTTTATCGAACATCCCCTGGTTCCCGACGATCGTGGCGCTGTTGCGCTGGTGGACCGGCAAGGCGGCATCCGGCGTCTGACGCCGTTATACGCCACCGGCCGCAGCCTCTGCTGGGCCCCCGACGGTAAAGAGGTGTGGTATGCGGCGAGCCTCGAAGGCGAGGATCCCGGCATGTACGCGGTCACGCTAGCCGCGAAAACCCGCACCGTCCTGCGGTCGCCGACAGAATTGGTCATTGAAGATATCTCCCCGGCCGGGAGGGTGCTGCTGGAAAGCGTGCGCTTCCAGATCGAGATGGGAGTGAAGCGCAGCGGTGACAGCCGGGCGCGCGATATCGAAACCTCGGTCGATCTCGGATCTATTTCTCCCGACGGGCAATGGATCGTCTTCAACCGCTACCAGGGCAGCGACTACAAGGCTTACGTGAAGAAGGCGGACGGGGTGACGGCGGTCAAACTGGGCGACGGATACGGCGCGGGCATCAACTGGGACGCGAGCCTGGTGGCGGCAGCGCAAAACTCGCAGCTCCACAAGCTCTATCTGTATCCCACCGGCGCCGGCGAACAGAGAGTGATCGACCTGGGAGAACTCAGCGCGGCATTCGGTACCTGGGAGAATGACCTGACGTTCTCTCGCGATGGACGATGGGCGGTTTTCTCCGCCTTTGACCCCAAGCAGCAAATTCGCGATTACCTGCTCGATATGCGCGATGGCAAACTGCGTCCCGTCACCCCAGTTGGCACCAGGGCGGGAAAGCTGTCGCCTGACGCAACCCGGATCGTCACCCTGGATATTGCCGCGGACAAATATGTCCTGGTGGATGCCGCTTCCGGCAAGGTAAGTGAGATCCCCGGCCTCGAGAAGGATGACGAGGTGCTGGGATGGAACCTCGATGGCAGCATGGTCAATGTATGGAACCAGGATCTGCCGGCGCGCCTATCGCAGGTGGACGTGGCCACCGGGCGGCGGCAACTCGTTCAGACGATTGAGCCAATGGCGATGCTGGGCTCCATGTATGCACGTATGGTCACCTCCGCGGATGGCAAGACGGTAGCGTATCGGCACAGGCGCGGACTGTACGCGATCTACATTGCGGACGGGCTGCACTGAAGTTTCAGTTTTAGTTTTGGATGACTGTCGCCACTCACCCTCTGACAAGTGATCCTGGGCAGCGCCATTGCAGGCAGGCAAGGCGTTGTCGCCTTTTGGGAAGTTAGGTGTACTACGGCTCGTATGGCGGGCTACGGGCTATTTGGAAGTGGACTCAGTTGGCGAAAATAGGGCTTCGCGTGAACCGAGGTCTCCAATTCCCCGGATGGCCAACCGCCATTGGCCAGAAACCCTCTTGTGGGAGATTACTCCCGATAAGCGTGCAACTGGCGTTTGCCAGACAGGATGCAAAGGAACAGGAGAAGAGCGATGATGATTGGCGCCGGTCGGATGACAGCTACAGCCCGCGCCGACACTGGCGCTGCAGAAGCCCGACGATAAGCGTGGGTCCGGGGTTGCGTACAGATGTGTGATGACGCTCGTCAGCTTTGACGACGATCTCGATTGGGAGTTTGCCTTTGATTCGCGCCTTGGGCATCCGGCCGGTCCTCGGAGGAGCCAATGGCGAAGAGATCCAAGAAACGGTGCGAGCAATTGCCCATCTTGCACCAGCATGCAGCCGGCATCGATATAAGTGCGAGCGAGTTGTTTGTCGCAGTCAGCGCTGATCGTGATCCCCAACCTGTCCGCAGTTTCCCAACCTTCACCCGCGATCTAAATGCACTTGCGGACTGGCTACAGCTGTGCGGGATCCGCTCAGTGGCAATGGAGTCAACGAGTGTGTACTGGATTCCCGTGTATCAGATCCTCGAGTCCCGCGGGCTAGAGGTGTGTCTCGTCAATGCACAGCATGTAAAGAATGTTCCCGGCAGGAAAACCGACGTATCCGACTGCCAGTGGTGCGACCGGGCTGACGTTTTTTGATGATGACGTGATCAACTTCTTTTCGCCGCACGCAACAGGCAAGGCTGCCATCTTCCTGGTCGCAATTGGCAAACCGATGAAACGCAAATCGCAGTAGAGGCACGGTTCAGTTCAAGGAACGCCCTGTTAGCGTCAAATGACACCCAACTTCCGTGTAGCCCGTCGTCCATCAATTGGGCAACCGCGCGGTCGACGGAGAACTAATCGATGGCTCACCGCGACCCATACCGAGGAATTTGGGGCGAACCACGCGAGCGGGTTGCATGCCCGCTCGCTTGTTGCAGATGACGGCTGCTTTGTAATTTCTCGCCGGCTCAGCTGGTTGGCAGATGCAGTGAGTTTGTGCAGCGGACGCTCGCGCTGCCGAATGCTCAGTGTCTCGGGGTCGCCAGAAAGGCGTGAAACTCTCCCTGGCTGGTGATGGCCAAGCCTGCGATCTCCTCGCGAGCGTTGATGGCGCAGGCCGAAAGCAGAAACAAATTGGAGCCGGCAGGAACGAGGGTGTTGAGGTCGGTCATCACGCCATTCTCCCAGAGACAAGCGCGGCCGTTAAAGCCTGAGTCCAGAGACAGGCCAACCACTGCGCCCTCGTCTATGTCGCCTCGGTTTATAGCGTTGGGTTCTCCGCCCGCACCACTCGCACGTTTCCCATCGGGGACGTCAATCACGACCTTAGATGAAGGAAGGAAGAATCGGCGGAAGGGCCGCGAAAAACAATAATGAAGTGTCGAGACGATACGAGGGCGGGGGTTGTGGAGCCTTCGATTCCGTTCTTCCTTTTCCAGCGGCGCACCTGCCGCGCCGGCCACATCCGTATGACCCTGGCCCTTCGCAGCTTGGTCGGTTGCGGCGGACTACCCAAGGCCGTGGCTACTCAACTTTTGCCCTTTTGGACGAGTTCCACGGGCATGTGGCTCAGCTTGGTAAAAACCCGACGCAGTTGTAGGAGAGGCCACCAATCATAAAGATAGATCTGCATCGGTCGCCACATGGCGACCCACCCGGCAATCGTAAGGCTCTCCCGCACGACGGCAGCCCAAGTGCCCGCCTCATGACCTAACAACATCTTGCTGAGGAATAGACACGCAGCCAAGAACAGCAGGCCGATGAAAAGACTGGTGCGGCCTTGTCTTAGGAGGCGCTTAAACTCCAAGTCAGTGATTTTGGCACGATGAGCAAAATGGTTGTGGACGGCCGTCTTGATCAGTTCTTTGGGGTCCTCGGCCGGCCACTGCTCCAAGTGGATACGCAATTTGATCGGAGCGCTAGGAGAGAATTCTTGGGCCCAGCTTACGATGAATTCTTCCGCGTCATCGTCCAGATCCTTTTCAATGAACGGAGAAGGGTCCATCGAATTGAAGAGCTGGTTCGTGTCGCGCAGTTTCAGGCTTATGGTGTGCGGGTGCCCCCGGTCCGTCGCAGCAGTGTCAGAAAGTAAGAAACACATACGAAACTCTCTGCTATCAAAGGCGTCTCAGATGAAATGTGATTGGCCACAAATTTTGTTGGTATCGGCCGAAAATTCCGCGCGAACCGACTTGATCTCGAGCATAATTGGGCCTCCGCCCATGCCTACAGGATAACCCTCAACTTGCCATCACGCAGCGCTGGCAGGCCATGCCGCGCCCCGGTTGTATCCTTCTCAGAGGCGCGCTATGAAATTCCAGCAGTTCTCGTTTGGGCAAATTCGGATCGATGGCATTGAGTACGGCTATGACATCGTGATCGACCGAGGAGAGATCCGCGAGCGCCGGAAGAAACCATCAAAGAGGTTCCGGAACAGTTTCGGTCACACGCCGCTC
>PLBW01000193.1 GCA_003135475.1 Acidobacteriaceae bacterium | reverse complement strand
AACCATGAAACGGAATGATGACTGCCTCACTACAGCAACGGCGACTAATCCCGAAACTGAGTCACCGTTGGCGACGCATAAGAAATAGGATCAACCGCTCCGGCCGTTGCGAACGCCTGCCGCCGCAACACGCAACTCTCGCACATGCCGCAAGCCCGATCTTCCGCACCGTAGCATGACCAAGTTAAATCGAAGGGAGCGTCCAATTCAAGGCCAAGCGTCACAATCTGGGCCTTTCGTAACGCGATCAACGGCGTTTCGACGCGAATTCTCCCCTCTTTGGTGCCCCTGCGAATCACTTCATTGAACGCCTGGTAGAACTCAGGACGGCAATCGGGATAGCCGGAGCTGTCCTGCTGCACCGCTCCAATGTAAATCCGGGCCGCGCCCAGCACTTCTGCCCAGCTCACCGCCGCCGACAGGAAGTGGGCATTGCGAAACGGAACGTAAGTAACGGGAATGTGCAGACCGATCTGGGGGCCGGCATCGGGAATCGAGATCTTGTCGTCGGTGAGCGCGGAGCCTCCAATCGCATGAAAGAACGGCGTGCGAACGGCGAGGCGCTGGCCAATCTGTAACCGGTCGCAAATCGCCTGAAATGCGGCCAGTTCCCGGCGCTCGGTGCGTTGCCCGTAACTGATGTGAAGCGCAGCGGTCGCGTTGGCCCCGAAGTCGCGCACGGCGAGGGCCGCACAGACGCAGGAGTCCATCCCTCCGCTGAGCGCCACCACCACCTGTGCCTGATCGTGCATCGTAATTTCGGGTCCCTAAACGCCCTTCCGTTCGGGCTCCCAAATGAACTTGTGAATCTGCAGCCCCAGACGCGCGTTCAGTCCATCCGCCAGCATCCATTCGGCCAGGTGCTGGGGATCAACCATGCAATGCGAAGCGTCACGGCTTCCGGATGCGTCCTTGCGAAACGCCGGGGACAAAATCACGGGACCGACGCGCGCATTCAGCCCATGCTGCCGGATGAAGTCGCGTGCGAATTCATAGTCCTGACGGCTGGCGATGACAAACTTCACTTCGTCCTGGCGGCCCAGCGCGGCAAGGTTTTCCATGCGAAACGTATCGCCCTCGCCGGAGGCAGGACATTTTACGTCCACAACCTTGACCACTGCGGCGGGAACGCTCTCCAGCGGCCGTTCGCCACTGGTCTCCAGCAGAACGGTGTACCCGACGGCCAGGAGCCGGCCCATCAGGGCGATCGCTTCGCGTTCCTGCAATAGCGGCTCGCCGCCGGTGATCTCGACCAGCCCGCCCTCCGGCGAGAGACGATGCACCTCAGCTTCGATCTCCTCGAGACTCATGCGCTGGCCACCCTTGAAGGTGTATTCGCTATCGCACCAGCTGCAACGCAGATTGCATCCCGCCAGCCGCACAAAGACACAGGGCAGGCCGGTGTAGGAAGACTCACCTTGCAGCGATTTGTAAATCTCGATGATCTGCATGGAAGCGGAGCTATTCGCTGTAGCGCGCGGTGGTCGTGTCGGTCTCCCAAATGGTGACGTCCTTCACCCGGACCCGGCCATTGCTGGCCTGTTTCAGCCGCGAGTTGGTCTCATCGTAGAAATACTTGGCCAGGTTCTCCGCCGAGGGATTGATGGTGGTGAACGGCTCCAACTCATTCATCATCTGGTGGTCGAGATAATTCATCACCGGACGCAAAACGTCCTTGAGGTCCTTGAAGTCCAGCAGCAGGCCGGCGTGGTCCAAGGTTTCGCCGCTGAGGGTGACGCGAACCCGGTAGTTGTGTCCATGGGGCTTCTCGCACTTGCCGTGATAGTTGCGCAAGTAATGTCCCGCGGAAAAGGTGTCTTCTACAGTGACTTCAAACATGGTCTCCGGCCGTAACGGCGCAAATAGGCGGGTTACGGTGAAGTTACTATTTTAGCGTGTTTGGACGCACGAAGGGTCCTCGAGTCTTTTCCAATGTAACGATAATGGGCTGGCGGAAACCAAGATGGCGCGTGATCCGCAAGCAAATGGAACGCCGTCGCCGGTCATTGCACGACCTTGACGCATGTGATTACAATGTAATTACCAGGAGGACTTGGTAATGCGGACGGAACTGGTGCGCATCGGAAATTCCCGCGGAATCCGAATTCCCAAACCGATCATCGAGCAATGTGGCTTCGGCGAACAGGTGGAACTGCGCGTGGAAAACCATCGTCTCATCGTTTCTCCCCAACGTGCGCCACGCCAGGGTTGGGAAGAAACATTTCGCGCCGCCGGCCCCTCGGCGGAAGACGAATTGCTGTTGCAAGGCGTCGGGGCGAATGAGTTCGATCGCAAGGAATGGAAGTGGTGAGCGACCCCCGACTCGATGAGGTCTGGCTGGTGTCCCTAGATCCAACCCGCGGGGCCGAGATGCAAAAGACGAGGCCTTGCGTGGTGGTTTCGCCGGATGAGATGAACCGGCACCTTCGGACCGTCATTGTGGCTCCTATGACCACAAGTGAAAGACGATACCCTACCCGAGTTCCGCTAACCTTTCGTGGCAAGCCCGGCGAAGTCGCCCTGGATCAACTCCGCACCGTGGATCGGCAGCGGATGCTGAAAAAGGTTGGCAACATCTCGCCCAGCGCAGCCCAGACCGTGTCTTCCGTGCTGGTCGAAATGTTTGCCCGGAGATAGTTTCAAGGGAAACATCCCCGGTGACGAGGCCCGTTTTCCCTGAACTGCACCCAGACCCTGCGCGTATAACCACCTAGCTGGACCCGCGTCCAACCTGCGGGTTATCTGCTTCTCATGGTTCTCCGCGACCTCATTCGCGATGTATTCCAAACACTCTGGGCGCACAAACTGCGCACCGCGCTCACCATGTTCGGCATCGCCTGGGGTGTCATCTCGATTGTCCTGATGGTGGCGGCGGGCGAGGGCTTGCGCGTTGGCCAGGCCAAAGTCTCGCAGAACTTCGGCCGCGACCTGATGATCATCTTCGCCGGACGCACCAGCCTGCAGGCCGGTGGCACCCGCGCCGGGCGGCGCATTGAGTTCGAAGATACGGACCTCGACAGGCTGGCACAGGACAGTCCCGACTGCCAATGGATCTTGCCTGAAGTCGGCCAGAACGACGTTCGCATCCACAGCAACTTCAATGCCAGCGCGCAGATGGTCACGGGCTCGTATCCGGCCTTCGCCGAGATTCGCAGCGTGGCCATTGGGGATGGACGCTTCTACGACTGGAACGATGTCGCGAACGAACGGCGGGTCGCGTTTCTCGGCACCGAGGTCAAGAAGCAGTTATTTGCGGGGCGGAATGCCATCGGTGAAACCATTTATCTGGACGACATTCCGTACAAGGTCATCGGCGTGATGAAGGCCAAGGACCAGGACAGCAGCTACGATGGCTTCGATGTAAACAAGATTTTTGTGCCCTATCCCGCCATGCACAATGACTTTCCCAACAAGCCTCCGGCCAAATCCCACGGCCTCGACCGCCTGCTGGTAACGCCCAAGTCCGTGGCGCAGCACGAATCTTGTAAGGGCGAGGTATTGGCGTCGCTCGGCCGAATCCATACCTTCGATCCCCACGACAAGGAAGCCGCCAACGTATGGGACACCATCGAAGAGGCCCAGGCCTTCCAGACCATGACCGACGGCATGAAGTACTTCTTGGGAGCGGTGGGGCTCACCACACTGTTTCTGGGCGGACTCGGAGTAATGAACGTAATGCTGGTGGCGGTGCGTGAGCGCACGCGCGAGATCGGCGTGCGCAAAGCCGTCGGGGCGCAATCGCACAACATCATGATGCAGTTCTTTGTCGAGACCATCCTTGTGGTCTTCGTGAGCGGGGGCCTGGGCATGGGAATCTCCTTCGGCATTTGCGCCCTGTTTAACCTGCTGCCCATGCCACAGTACTTCGCCGGACTGCTGCCAACGTGGCAGTCGGGACTGCTGTCGGTGGGTTTGCTGGGGCTGATAGCGGTGCTGGCCGCAATGTATCCAGCGCGCCAGGCTGCCTCCATCGATCCCATCGAGGCTTTGCGTTACGAGGCGGGCGGCTAATGCTCAGCATGATGAAGGAAATCCTGCGGGAATCGTGGACGGCGCTGGCGCGCAGCCGCACCCGCAGTCTGCTGACCATGCTCGGCATCGTCTGGGGGATTGTCGCGGTCACCTTGCTCATCGCCTATGGTAGCGGCTTTCGCACCGTGCTGGTAAACGCTTTCAACGCGTTTGGCAAGAGCACCGTCGTCGCGTGGCCCGCACAGACGAGCGAGCAGCCCGGCGGCCAGCGGGCCGGCAAGAAGGTCAAGTTCGAACTGGCGGACCTGGAAGCGGTTCGCAGTGAAGCCAATATGGTGAAGCACGCCTGCCTGGAGACGGTGAAATGGCTGCCCATCGCCTTTGGCGATCGCCTGGTCAATACCGCGACCCGTGGGGTGTGCCCGGAATACGGCGAAATGCGCAACGAGAACGCGGTCGAGGGGCGCTGGCTAAATTCCAGCGACGAAGTGGAGCGCCGCCGCGTGGTCTTCCTCGGCTATCGCGTGAAGGACCAGCTTTTCAGCGGGCGCAATGCCATCGGGGAAACCGTCGAGATCGCTGGCGTGCGCTTCACCGTGGTCGGAGTGATGGACCGTAAGCTGCAGCTCTCCAATTATTTCACCAGCGACGATCGTTCAGTGTTCATTCCGTTCTCGGCGGCAGGCGATCTGTGGAACACGCGCTATGCGCAGGTGATGGTGTTCACCCCGGTAGCGCCGCAATTCGAGAAGAAGGCCAAAGCCCAGGTGCTGGCGGCCATTGCCGAGCGCCAGGGATTCTCCGCCACCGATGACAAAGCCATCCAGATGTTCGGACGCGAAGAGTTTCGGCCGATCATTGACGGACTCACCATCGGCCTGCAAGTGCTGCTGATGTTTATCGGCGCGCTTACCCTCGGCATTGGCGGAGTAGGCGTAATGAACATCATGCTGGTGTCGGTGGACGAGCGCATCCGCGAGATCGGGCTGCGGCGCGCCCTGGGCGCTCGCAAGTGGCACATCCGCTTTCAGTTTCTCGCCGAGACCATGTTGCTGATGCTGCTGGGTGGCGTCATCGGCATTGCGCTGTCATACGTGCTCTCGGCTGTGATTCCCACGCTGCCCATGCTCGGCCCGCTGTTCGAAGACACTTCCGGCAAGGGCGACATTCACCTGCGCGTCTCGGCAATGGCGGTGATGGGTTCAGCGATTTCGCTGCTGATCGTCGGCGTGTTGAGCGGCATGGTGCCGGCCCTGCGCGCCTCCAAGCTCGACCCGGTAGAGGCGCTGAGGTACGAGTAGGGGACCCCCGTTTAGAATTGAGGACGACATAGGTCGCCAAGGCGAGCGCCGTAGACGCGAAAGAGCTTAGCCCAGCGCTTCAGCGCTGGGTAAACTTAGTAAATGAGCCGAGTCCCGTAGGGACGGCAGAGTAATTCTGGCCAGGCTTAATAGCACTTCAAAATACTCTCATGACACATGATTCGTCAGATGAAAAACGCCGACCTCGCAAACCCGACCCCGTGCTCGATCCCGTCGCACGCGCAATCGCCAACGCCCCGGTGGATGATGAACCCGAGCCAGAGGAAGAGTGTAAGGCTGTCGCCGATTCTAAAGCTTGGTTTCACCAACACAGGGGTCAGGGAATTGCGCACCTAGAGGTGCTCGCTGATTTCGGCCTCACGCCTGACGATGTGAAACCGTAAATAAATGAAGAGTCTGGCAGGAATGGTGCGCTAACTTGATCGGTGTCGTAGGACGCTTCCTCAAGGCTGCCGAGTCTGCGGAGAACCTCTGCCGTCCCTACGGGACTCGGGTTGATTTTACAACTTACCCAGCACTCCGCCTGCGGCTCCGTGCTGGGCTAAACTGTGCCGCGCCTACGGCGCTGGATTCTCGGCCAGCAAATTCCACTGGCAGATACCAACCTTGGTTCTCACACAGACTCTCACATGCTGTGCAACGCATATGCCGCCTGCGGGCGCCGACTACTGGCTACTGACTACCCACCAGCTTCTCCATTTCGTTCTCGTCAACCACGCTGACCCCCAACTCTCGCGCCTTGTCGAGCTTCGACCCGGCCTCGGCTCCGGCGACCACGTAGTCGGTCTTCTTGCTCACCGAACCGGCAACTTTGCCGCCGGCATCCTCGATCAGCTTCTTGGCCTCGTCGCGAGTATGGCGCTCCAAAGTTCCGGTAAGCACGAACGTCTTTCCGGCGAGCGTGGTGGCGCGCTGCTTTTTGTGGCCTTTGAAGGTCAGCCCCTTTTCCCGCAGCCGTTCGACCAGCGCCACATTTTTCGGCTCGTCGAAAAACTCGCGGATGCTGGCCGAGACGCGTGGGCCAATCTCATTCACCTGCTGCAGCTCTTCTTCCGTCGCCTTCATCAGCTCATCCATCGAGCCGAAGTGCTCGGCTAGAAATTGAGCCGTGCGCTCGCCGACCATGCGAATACCCAAGCCGTAGATCACCCGCTCCAGCGGCAGCTTCTTCGAATTCTCGATCTCGGAGAGGATGTTCTGCGCCGACTTCTTGCCCATGCGTTCCAGGGTGAGCAGCTTTTCTTCGCTCAAGTCGTAGACGTCGGCAATGTTGTTGACCATGCCGTTCTCGACCAACTGGTTTACCAGCGCGTCGCCCATGCCTTCAATGTTCATGACTCCGCGCGAGGCGAAATGGCGAATGCTTTCGCGCAGCTTGGCCGGACAGTTGGCATTGACGCAGCGATGGTCGGCTTCGCCCTCGGCGCGGACTACGTGTCCACCGCACTCCGGACAACGTTCCGGCATGTGAAACTTGCGATGGCCGCGTGGCTTGTCCTCCAGCACCTTCACAACTTTGGGAATGACGTCGCCGCCGCGCTCCACCGAAACCCAATCGCCGATGCGCACGCCCAGGCGATCGATCTCGTCCATGTTGTGCAAGGTGGCGCGGCTGACGGTGGTGCCGCCGATCGCGACCTGCTTCAGCGCGGCCACCGGGGTCAGCTTGCCGGTGCGGCCCACCTGCACCAGGATGTCTTCGATCTGGGTGACGCCGGAACGCGCGGCGAACTTGTATGCGATCGCCCAGCGCGGCGCTTTGCCCGTGTAGCCCAGCTCTTCCTGCAAGCGAGTGCGATCGACCTTGATGACGATGCCGTCGATTTCGTAGGCCAGGTTGTCACGCTTGGCTTCCCACTCGTGGATGAAGGCCCAGACCTCATCGAGGTTGTGGACCAGGCGGTGGTTGGGATTGACTTTGAAGCCGGCGGTTTGCAGCGCCTTCAACGTTTCCGAGTGCCGCTCGAAGATAGTGCGTCCCTTGGCGAACAGCGCGTAAGAGAAAAAATCGAGCCGGCGCTGGGCGGTAATGTTCGGCTCCAGCACTCGCACCGTTCCGGCCGTAGCATTGCGCGGGTTGGCAAACTTCGGCAGGCCCTGCTGTTCGCGCTCGTCGTTCATGCGCTGAAAGGCGGCCAGCGGCATCAGCAATTCGCCGCGCACTTCGAAGTCGGGCGGCAGGCCGGCCTTGGTGAGGGTCTTGGCGGAAATGGTGAGCGGCACGCTGCGCACGGTGCGTACGTTGAGGGTCACGTCTTCGCCCACTGAGCCGTCGCCGCGAGTGATGCCCAGCGCCAGCTTGCCGGCGGCAAAGCGCAGGGCCAGCGACATGCCATCGAGCTTGAGCTCGCAGATGTAGTCCACGCGCGACTCGCCGCTTAACTCGTGGACGCGCCGCTCCCAATCGCGCAACTCCTCCTCGCTGTAAGCGTTGTCCAGCGACATCATGGGCGTGGAATGCGGAATTTTGACGAAGCCCTCGCGCGGCTTGCCGCCCACGCGTTGGGTGGGCGAATCAGCGGTGATCAGCTCGGGATGCTGGGCCTCGAGCGCCTTCAGCTCGTTCACCAGGCGATCGAATTCGGCGTCGCTGATCTCGGGATCGTCGAGCACATAGTAACGGTGCTCGTGGTGGCGGATCTTCTCGCGCAACGCGTCAATCTTCTGCTGCACATCTTTGCTGGATGGCATGAAGCAATTATGCCAGTTGTCAGTAGCCAGTAGTCAGTAGCTGGTAAGGACGCGCTGTCGACTCGGCGCTATAGCCCTTGCAAAAACAGGTTCGTCAGGGGCTAAAGCCCAAGTCGTTGTTGGTCCGCTGCGGCACGGCTGAAGCCGTGCCCTGATACAAAGCGATTTATGAGATCATGGCCAAGCTCGCTACAATCTTCCCGATAGTATTGATTTGATCCGCGCTCGCTACAATTTACTCGAGGGTATCGATTTGATCCGTTTCTTCATTGCTGTGCTCGGTTGCGCTCTCTTCTATTCACCGCTGGTCCGCAGTCAGGAGAAATCTCCGGCTGAGCCATTCACACCGCCTACCGCAATATTCGGATTTCGCGATCCCGGCCCTGAATTGAAAGCGGAGAAGACCTTTCTGGCGGTGCCCGACCCGCAGTTGGCGCGGGAGCATCTGCAATTTCTGACCTCCGCGCCCCACGTTGCCGGATCGCCGGAAGACCTGAAGACGGCTCAGTACGTTTTGGAGAAATACAAGGCTGCCGGGCTCGATGCCTACATCCAGCAGTACAAGGTCTGGATGAACCTGCCTCTCGACATCAAGGTCGAGGTGGTTGCGCCCCAGGGTGTCACCATGATCGGCCCATCGCCCGAGCGCGTCAGCGACGACCCTTACCAGGACGATCCGCGCATTCTGCCCGCCTTCAACGCATTCTCGCCGTCGGGCGACGTCACCGCCGACGTGGTTTACGCCAACTACGGCCGGCTCGAGGACTTCAAGAAGTTGCAGGAGATGGGCGTTGACGTGAAGGGCAAGATCGTCATCGTCCGCTATGGAGAGAACTTTCGCGGGGTGAAATCATTTGTCGCGGAGCAGTACGGAGCGGCAGGCGTCATCATCTACTCCGATCCCTGGGACGACGGCTATTTCAAGGGCGACAAGTATCCCAAGGGGCCATGGCGCCCCGATACAGCCGTGCAGCGCGGTTCCATCCAGTACCTCTTCCGCTATCCCGGCGATCCCACCACGCCGGGGATTGCCTCCGTGCCCGATCTGCCCGACAGCAAACGCATCGCGCCCGAGAGCGCCACCGATATGCCGAAGGTCCCGACTACCCCGCTCTCCTATGCCGACGCCACGCCCATCATGGCCAACCTCGGCGGACCGGAGTCGCCGCGCGAGTGGCAAGGTGCGTTGCCCTTCACCTATCACGTCGGCCCCGGGCCGGTGAAGGTGCATATGGCGCTGAAGCAGGACTATCAGTTCGTCACCATCTACGACGTGATTGGGATGGTGCGCGGATCGCAGCTTCCCAACGAGTGGGTGGTCACGGGCAATCATCGTGATGCCTGGGTGTACGGCGCCGTGGACCCCAACAGCGGCACTGCCGCGCAATTGGAAGCGGTGCACGGCGTAGGTCAGTTGCTCAAGACTGGATGGCACCCTAAGCGCACCATCGTTTTCGCCAGTTGGGATGCGGAGGAGGAAGGCCTGATAGGCTCGACCGAGTTCGCCGAGCAGCACGCCAAGGAGCTCAGCCGGGCCGTCGCCTACTTCAACATGGACGTGGCCGTTGCCGGCCCCGACTTTGGCGCTTCGTCGGTGCCAAGTTTGAAGCAGTACCTGCGCGATGTCGCCAAGTCCGTGCCCAGTCCGAAAGGTGGCAGCGTGTACGACCAGTGGAAGGCCGCTGCCGCGAAGAAGGAGCAGGAGCGCACCAAGCCGCCGGAGCCTGAGTCCTCAGCTGCTCCGGCAGTCGAACCGGCAGCCGCGGTCCAGCACGATGTTCGCGTCGGCAATCTCGGCAGCGGTTCCGACTACACCGCCTTCCTGCAGCACTTGGGCGTGCCTTCCGCCGACATCGGCTCCCGCGGGCCTTATGGTGTCTATCATTCGGCATTCGACAACTTCGCCTGGTTCACCAAGTTTGGCGATCCCACATTTGTTTATGAGCAGGAGATGGCGCGGGTCTATGGTCTGGAAGTTATTCGCATCGCCTCCGCCGACGTTTTGCCTTTCAATTATCAGGACTACGGCAAAGAGATTGGCGAGTACTTGAAGGCTGCCGAACCGAAAGCAAGGAAGGCTTTCGGCGAACAGGCGCCGTCGTTCGCCGAAGCTTCGAAAGCGGCGGCGCGATTGGAGAAAGCTGGGGCTGCCATGTTGCAATCGCAGAATAAGCCGCTGGGAGATCCGGGAGGCATGAACCTGATTCTGCGCAATACCGAACGCGCATTCCTCATCGACGGTCTGCCCGACCGTCCCTGGTTCAGACATGCCATCTATGCGCCGGGCGAATACACCGGATATGCAGCGGTGGTCATTCCCGGAGTGAATGAGGCCATCGACAAGAAAGACCTGCCGACCATGCAGCAGCAGTTGCAGTTGCTGACGGGCGCCATCAACCGTGCCGCGGAATTGTTGGAGAGAGCGAAGTAAGGCGTCTGGAGGCGTAGGACCTGAATCCTGCCCTGCCGGCCGGGAATCCATAGAAGATGTCGATGAAGGCTCCTACGCCGCCAAGCCAGGAGACACTGCCCAAGGTCGGTCAGCGAATGCCGGATTTTGAGCTCCCGGACTCTACCGGCACGCCACGCCGGTTGTCGGAGCTCGTGGCCGTTGGTCCGCTGGTCCTCTTGTTCTATCGCGGCCACTGGTGACCCTTTTGTCTCCGCCAGTTGGCGGAATATCGCGAGCACTACACAGCAATTCGTGCCGTCGGGGCCAGCTTGGTGGCTGTTTCCGTGGATGCCCCGGAGAAGTCGGAGGCGGTGCGGCAGCAGTTGCAGCTGCCGTTCCCCATCCTCTCCGACAGCGAGCGTCGCATCGTGCAGGAATGGGGCATTTACAACCCGAACGAAAAGGGAGGCATTGCCAAGCCAGCGGTATTCATCCTGGCGCCTGATCGCGCTGTGCGCTTCGTCTCGGTGGACGGGGTTAGCGCTCGCGTTCCGGCGGCGGATGTTGTCGGTATGCTGCAGAAGGGCAACGACACAGTGGCGACGGGCCGCAAGCGGCTGATTCCAGGGCCGGCCACCTTCTTCCGCGCCATTCGGAACGGGTTGCGCCTCGGTTTTCGCCAGCCAAGAGCGCAGACATAGCGAATAGAAGCCAGCGGTATCTCATCGAACCACTGACTCCTGGCCACTAACACTGACCACTAGTCCCTGGCCTGCCCTTCCGCCTGTAGCGACTGAACTGGTGGTCACCGGCCTTGCGGCAGCTCAGCCAGGTCCAGTGCGTCAAGTTCTCTCTCGTATATCCTGGCCCGCCGAAGACCGTGGGACGTAGCAACAGCGAAGTGGCTTGCTCGCTGGCAAGGCGCTCCTGCTCGGGGGGGACCGCTTGTCCCACCTCGACCGGCGAGACCGTCATGAATTTTTCGTCGACCAGATCGGCGCGCGCCAGACTGCCGTAGAGAGTTGGTCCGCCTTCGCACAGCAGATACTTCACACCCAGCTCCTCGCGAAGCTTGCCGATGGCGCGGGGCAAGTCAAAGGTTTCGCCTTCACCGGCGGCAAGGAGCGCGACATGCGGATGAGAGCCCTGCGCGCGCAAGCGTTCAGCCCCGGTCGGAGAAGTAAGGATCGCCGCGTCCACCACATCGCCATCGAAAACCTTGTGCCGCGACAGATCGAGATCAACCGCGCGCGTCACGAAGATGTTGCGCTCGCGACCCTTGCCCAAACGGTCACGCAGCTTGCGTAGCTCGGGGTCGGCGACCTGGAAGACGATGCCCCGGCTCTCGGGACCGCGAATGCGCTGCTCCTCCAGCAGAGTATTCATTCCCATCAGCAGGCCGTCAGCGTGAGCGCGCAGCAGGTCCATCAGCCAGCGGTCTTCCGGCGACTGCGAGATCTCGCCCCCGGAGCCGTGCTTGCCCAGTAGCGTGGTGATGCCGTCAAGCGATTGCACGAAGTTGGCGTAGATCCAGGGGCGGTCAGCCGGAGGAGCCGGGAAACCGAAGTTACCGTCGGGTGCGTAAGCGTCATCGGAAACAAGGCTGGGTTCGGCGTTATCGAACAACACTTCGAACCGGCGGCTTGGGCTGGGTTTCTCCATCACTTTTTGGTCTAGGAATTCCTACGAATCTGGCGCGAAGCGAAGGCGCTCATCCCACTTGCGCTTTCTCGCGATAGGCTGCCACCTGCACGTCCCATCCCAAAGCTTTCACCATGGCGTCGCGCAACTGTGCCGCTGCCGGCGGTTCGCCGTGGACGAGGTATGTCTCCTTGGGCGCACGTTTGAAGGTGTGCAGCCACTCCAGCAATTCGGGCGTGTCGGCGTGATCGCTGAACTGTTCCAGTGCTGCCACCTGGGCGCGAATCGGGACCTGCTGGCCGAAGATCTTGACCTCCGAGGCGCCGCTCTTGATGGTGAATCCCCGCGTCCCGGGCGCCTGGAAGCCGATGAACAGCACCAGGTTTTTCGGATCAGGCAGCCGCTGCATCAAGTGATGCAGCACGCGTCCTCCGGTGACCATACCGCTCGACGACACGATGATCGCCGGATACTTCGACTCATTGATCTTCTTGGACTCATCCTGCGTGGCATCGAAGTAAAAATTTGGCCAATCCAGTGGGGAGCCGTATTTCTGGATCAGCGCCTTGGTCTCAGAACTGAACTCTTCCGTGTGCTTCAGGAAGATCTGCACCGCCTTGATCGCCATGGGACTGTCGGTGTGCACGGGCACGCGCGGCACCTGTCCTGTCTCCATCAACTCCTTGAGCAGGAACAAAAACTTCTGCGTCCGCTCGACGGCGAACGACGGGACGATCACGCTGCCGCCGCGCTGGAGTGTGTTGCGGACCAGTTCCGCCAGCTCGGGACGCGGGTCGGTGTGCGGGTGCAGGCGGTTTCCATAGGTGCTCTCCATCACCAGCAGATCGCACTCTTCGCCCTCGGTCGGACCGGAGTGTACAACTTTGCCGGGAGCGATCTGGCTGTCGCGCACACGGCCGATATCGCCGGTAAAGAGCAGCTTTGATGATTTGCCGTTCGAAGTGAGCGTAATTTCAGCCATGGCGGAGCCGAGGATATGGGCCGCTCGAACAAATCGGAACGACAGTGCGCCCGTGAGTTGCTTGGCTTCGTCGAAGNNTGCTTGCTGGCCCGCGTCTTGTTGTAGTACGCCGCGTCTTCTTCCTGCAGGTGTCCGGAGTCGGGAAGCAGGATGCTGCACAGATCGATGGTTGCAGGGGTCGCGTAGATGGGGCCGTGAAAGCCTTGCTTCACCAGGCGCGGAATCCATCCCGAATGATCGAGGTGGGCGTGCGTCAGAATGACGGCGTCAATCGAGTTCGTCGGCACCGGCAGGTCTTGCCAGTTGCGCTCCCGCCATTCTTTTTGCCCCTGGAAGAGACCGCAGTCCACCAGTACCTGCAACGGTGGCGTGCCATTGCTATCGACATGGATCAGGTGCTTCGAGCCGGTAACCACTCCGGCCGCGCCGAGAAACTGGATGTAGCTCAAGAGGTCCTCATTTGTGCGTTATGGTCGCGCAGACGCGACTCAGAATGATAACAGTGTCGGAGAAAAGGCGGTTCACCACACTTCGGCTTTGCTCAGGGCAGGCTTCGACACGGAGAACACGGGAAACACGAAGATCTGATCCGTGTTCCTCCGTGAAAATCCGTGGTTACTTGTATTGTTTCTCCTCTGTGCCTCTGTGGTAGAGGTTTTCCTTCACGGCTGCTTGCCCGGAATTTCATAGACGTTGTTACCCAGGTTGGCTTCCGGAACGCTTCCATCATTAACCACAATTTTGTCGGGCGCTACTGGCACCTCGATGCGGCCCGTACCCTTTTCTCCCGCCTTCACCACTACGCGAACACTCTTCTCCCCGGAAGGAGTCTGAATCAACACCGGCACCTCCGCTCCTGCGCCGCCGCGGTTCTCGATGGTCGCGGTCACCAGGAAGCTCTTGTTGGATTCGCTGAGCAGGGGGCGAGTGTACGCCGACGCCGCGTGAAACTCCGGCAAACCGCGATCGCGGTAAACCCAGTCGTCGAAGAACCATTCCAGATCGCGTTTGGCGCTGCTTTGCACCAGATGCTGAAAGTAGCTGGGGTCTTTATCGGCGCCGCCGCGATAGGAAGCAATGGCGCGTTGCATGGCGTCATTGCCGGTCATGTCGCGCAGCATCCAGAACACGAAACCGCCCTTGCCCCGCAGGTAGAGATCGTCATTGGTGTTGAGAAGAGTGTTGTTGGCGGCGTTGCTGTCCGGCGAGGATTTGGTGGCTTTCGGATGCGCGGCCTCTTCCGCTTGCACCAGGGGCTCGCGATATTGGTCAAGAAACTCCAAGGCCGCATGTCGTCCGCTGCGGCGTTCCACCGCGACGGTTTGCAGGAACCGCTCCAGCCCATCCTGAATCCAGGCGTGCGGAGAATGGAACCGGGCCGCGACCTGCGCCGGGAGCAGCAGAAGCTGCAAGGTCGCGGTTGGCGCCTCACGCAGCGGCGTGAACAGCACCGCGCCGTTTTGCCAGGGATTGGCGTTGGGATCCGTCAACTCGATGACTCGCGCCGGCTGGGCCGGTTCGCCCAGCCAGTCGTGCAGCAGGGGGTCGTTGGCTTCGGCGGCAACGGCGTAATCACGGGCCAGCGAGGTGTGATCGGCAACATGAAAAAGCGTGACGGTAGGCCTGGCCAGCTCGACGTAATCGGCGACTGCAAAAGTTGGGACGGTTTCCCCCAGCCCAAGCACACTGGTCTTGGCCACCAGTCGGTAGGAAGTCTTGTCGTCGTGCACCTCTGGCATCAGCTTGCCTTCGCCCGAGTCAGCCATGTTGGTCACGATTCGCAAGGGCTGTTTGCCATCCCCGGCTTCGATCGCAAACGCAGTGTCGAACTCGCTGCGGTCGTGCCGCTGCTTCCACCGCGCGATGGCGTCGAAGACAGCATTACCGTCGCTCAGGCTCACCGCTTCGATTGCCACGGGATACCACGCGACATAGCCGAGTCCCCGCACCGCGGCGAAGGGATCGCTGATCTCGTCCCAATCGTTGCGCGCCGCCACGTCGGGGGGAGCACCCATGCGCGTTAAACGCGTTGCATCCGGCGTGATGGTGCCGCCGTATTGCACGTCGAGAGTGACCGTAGCCGCCGGAGCCACTTCCTTGGGCAGCGTGACGATTGCTTCCGAAAGGCTCCCCGTGTGGTCGATGTCGGAGGTGTAGTTATCGCCCAGCCACTGAACGGGCTTGTCATCCAAAGCGATGGCATTCCATGCCAGCGAGGAGGATACCTGCAAAGTAGCCAGCTTCTGCGGCTTGTTGGAATCGTTGCGCAGAGTCAGCTTGCCGGTGACCGCGATGACATGCGCGCTGCGGTCCACTTGAACTTCAAGCTGATATCGCGAGATGGTGAAAGCCTCGCGATCAATCGCCAGCGCAGGCGGCGCCGTTGCCAGCGCCAGTAACAACAATAGCGGCAACCGCTTCATTTGGAGGATTGGACCTTCCCGGAGCTTTGCCCAGAGCGGCGCTGGCGAACCAGTTCGTACATCACCACCCCGCCCGCCACCGATACATTCAGCGATGGCACGTGGCCAAGCATGGGAATCGAAACCAGGAAGTCGCACCGCCTGCGGACCAGGTCATGCAGCCCTTTGCCTTCGGCGCCGAGCACGATTGCGCAATGCATGTTGTAATCCACTTCGTCGTAACTCTGGGTCCCGCGCTCGTCCAGGCCAACGGTCCACACGTTGCGCTCTTTCAACTCATCCAAGGTGCGCGAGATGTTGGTGACGCGCGCAATCGGCAGATGCTCGGACGCTCCCGCCGAAGCCTTGACGGCGGTGCCCGTCAATCCGGAGGCGCGACGCTCCGGGATGATGATACCGTCGGCGCCGGCTGCGTCGGCGGTGCGGATCAGCGCGCCCAGATTGTGCGGATCTTCCACGCTGTCGAGCACCACCAGAAAACTGTGCTCACCGTGACGCTGGTCGAGCAGCGTGTCCACGTCCGCGTATTGCTTGCTACTAGTAACAGCAATGACGCCCTGATGAGTGTTGGTGTTGGCGGTGCGATCGAGTTGTTCGCGCGGCAGAAAGCGCACCTGCACACCGCTGGCGCGGCAGTCGTCAATCAGGCGCTGCACCCGCTGATCATGCCGCTCGCGCGCAATGCCGACGTATTCAAAGCTGCGCGCCCCCGACTTCAGCGCCTCGCTGACCGAATGGATGCCGTAGATGACGACCATGTTTGAATTTAGTGTACGACACGGGAGCTGTCAGCTGTCAGCCGTCGGCTATCAGCCAGAGCTGTCGAATTCCTTAGACTTGTCATCCGGACCAAGGACTAAGTCTGGGCAGAGGGACCTGCGTTCGACTGAATTGCTATGCTCCCTGAGGATGCCGCAGGTATGTCGCTCCGGGTACTCCGATTCCCTGCGCAGGTTGGTTCCGGCGCTCCATCTCGGTATAGTTGTGTTTGAGCAGTTCTGTATTCAGGAGACTGGATGTCACTATCCGCTGTCATTGTGGATGACGAGCAGCTTGCACGTGACGAGCTTGCCTATCTGTTGCGCGATCTCGATGTGGATGTCGTCGCGCAGGGCAAGAACGGCATGGAAGCCGTTAACCTGATCAAGGAGTTCTCGCCGGAACTCGTCTTCCTTGACGTGCAAATGCCTGGGCTTGACGGCTTCGGCGCTATCAAAAAGCTGATCGACAAGAAAGTGCCGCTGCCGCAAATNNTTCGAAGTGAACGCAGTTGACTACCTGCTGAAGCCGTTCGACAAAAAGCGGGTCGCGAAGGCTGTGGAGAAGGCCCGGCAAAAGCTGGAGACCGCCGGCTCGCCCGGCGACCAGATCGGCACCATCGTCAAGATGCTGGAGCAGCAGGCGCGTCCGCCAGCCGCGAAAGTGCTGCTCAAGTCGGCCGGCCGGCTCTTTCTGGTGGACCAGAAGGACATTTGCTACGCCTCGATTGAGGACGGGATCATCACCGTTGTGGCAACCGGGATGGAAGGCCAATCGAACTGCCGCACTCTGGAAGAGCTGCTCGACTCACTCGACCCCAACATGTTCTGGCGTGCGCATCGCTCATATCTGGTGAACATCAATCGCATCAAGGAAGTCGTGCCCTGGTTCAAGAGCTCGTACCAGATCCGCATGGAAGACAAAAAGCAGACCGAGGTCCCAGTCAGCCGCGCCCAGACCAAACGGCTGCGGGAGTTGTTTGGGTTGTAGGAAGCAGTCAGCAATCAGACTTCAGCCATGACCACCATGTCGGAACCACGCATCCCCTGCATCGGTTGCGGAGCGCTGGTTCCGCAACAGGCTGGCCCGACCCATCGTTACCTGGAGTCGTCGCCGGGCTGCTGGGCCATCTACGGTGAGGTCCTGGCACGCGAGTATTCTGACGCTGCGTTTATGACGGTCCACCGCTTGACCGTTGATGCCTATGCCGTGCAACACCCCGGAACGCCCTCTCCGCAAACTATACAATCCGTCGGCGTTCACCTGCTTCGGCTTTGTCTGATTGTGGAACGCGGCTTTACGGATGCGGCGGCAGCGAAGGCAATGCCAGCGTTGTCCCGGCAAAAACGTTTGTTCCATTGGCTGACCCCGCCGAAATCGCTGGGTGACAAAACCGTTTTGCATGTATGGAACGCTCGAGGCGCAACCGAACATACGCAAGCTGTTTGGGAATGGGCGCGCTCAGCCTGGCAGGCATGGAGCCCGCATCATGAGCAGGTGAAGCGATGGTTGCCGCCGGGATTGGGCTATAGAGCAGATTCCTGAATTTCGCGCAGGAATAGGGGTCCTTCGACTCGGTCGCCGCGGCGACCTCGCTCAGGATGACACTTCAAAAAATTGCTACTTCGACTCCTGAATCTTCCTCACCACTTTGGTCACCATCTCGCGCGGCGACAAGCGCAGCATTTGCACGCCAAAGCGGTTCTTCCATCCCGGAATAACCATGCGTTTGCCCTGCTTCATGCTTTCATAGGCCACGCGCGCGACCTCGCGCACGTCCACCAGCAGAGGACTTGTCGCCAACCGCGTGTCGCTGAGATGCGCGCGCTTCTGAAAGTTAGTCTTCACCGGTCCGGGACAGAGGCAGGTCACGGTGACGCCAGTGCCGCGCAACTCTTCCGCCAGCGCTTCGGTGAAATGCAGCACAAAGGCCTTGCTGGCGTAATAGACGGCCATGAAGGGCCCGGGCTGAAAGGCGGCGGTGCTGGCCACGTTGAGCAGTTTGCCCTCGCGTGCGCGAATCTGCGGCAGAAACAACTTGGTGAGGTGGGTCAGCGCCACCATGTTCACCTGCATCATCTCGGCTTCGTTGTTCCAGTCGGTGGTAAGAAACGTCCCGCCGCCGCCGAAGCCAGCATTGTTCACCAGCACGTCGAGGACAATGCCGGCTTCCTGCAATTCCTGGTAGAGCTCGGTCGGTGCTGCCGGATGGGCCAGGTCCTTGGGAGAGATGCGCACGGTCACGTTGTAGCGCGACTGCAGGTCGTCGCCCAGTTCACGCAGCGCGCCGCGACTGCGCGCCACCAGCACCAAACGATAGCCATCGCGGGCGAACAGGTGCGCCAGTTCCAGTCCAATGCCGCTGGACGCTCCAGTGATCAAGGCCGTCTTGGGAGCAAAGAAGGGATTGCTTGCACTCACAACTCTGTTATAGCGGATTTCGCGTCATCGCAGCAGTGACAAGAAGGGCAAATCCCGACCTGCATACAGTGAAAATCAACCACGGAGATTCACGGAGAGGACTCGATACAAATCAAAAACTCCGTGTCCTCTGTGTCTTCGTGGTGAATGATTTTCGACGAAGCGGATGCTCACTTCGCTTCGGCCTTGGTGTTGCCTCGCGACTCCAGGAACGTCACGATCTGCCAGCGCTGCTGTTGCGGCAGGTTTGCCCACGAGGGCATGCCCGATTCCAGCTTTCCTTTGGTGATGAACCAGAACAACTCTCCGGGTTTCGCGTTCTTGACGGGAGCGCGGTCGAGTGATGGCGCCGGTCCTATTCCCTGCAGATTGCTGCCGTGACACTGCGCGCAATTCAGCGCATACAGCTTCTTGCCGGCTGCCGCGACGGAGGCGCTTTTGTAGGGGTTCTTCATCTCCGCCGCCGATGCAGGCGCGTTGCGGAAGCCGGAATTCTGGGCGGCAGCGCAGGGCGCCAGCCAGAGCGCCGCTCCGATGCTCGCAATTGCAATCGAAGTGAAGAGAATGTGTGCTCGTGAGATCACAAGATCGACTCCATTTTTCATGCTTTGATAATTGATAGAGGTTGGAGATCGCGGGCAGCGTCGCCGCTGGGCCGCCGCGGGTCCACAACAAAGGCGCGCAGAGGTTTCCGCGCGCCATAGTTTCGAAATCGTTGATTGTCCTCGCAACGCGGCTCTAGCGGGTGGCGACCGCCTCCTGCACCTCGTAAATGCTGTACCACGGAGTTGCGGCCTTGAGCGCATTGTTCACATTACCGATGTTCTTTACGCCTTCATCTTCCAGCCAGGCGCGGAAAGCGGCTCCGCCCTTTTCGGCGAAAATCGGAATGCCATCCTTCCAGGTGGCGCGTCCACAGAGCACGCCATTAAACTTCACGCCAGATTCGGCAGCGAACTCCAGGTCTTCGATGAACTCGGAATTGCTCACCCCGGCCGACAGATAGATGAACGGCTTGCCGGTTGCGCCAGCAGCGGCGCGATAATGGTCGAGCGCTTCCTTCTTGGTGTAAGCCTTGGCGCCCTTGAACGATCTTGCGCCCTCGACGAACTGCAGGTTTACCGGGACCTCGACCTTCAACACATCCACGCCGTAGCGATCCTTGGAGAACTCTTCCATCGACTTGGCCACAACTTCAGGTTTCAGCTTCGCGTACTCGGCGCCCTTCTCGTCCAGGCCCTCTTTGTAGCCCACCAGTTCGAGGAAGAAGGGAATGTCGTTGGCCTTGCACTCGTCGCCGATGCGCTCGGTCCACGCGTGCTTGTGATCGTTGATCTTCTGGTCGTCATACGGCGTGTAGTAGAGCAGGATCTTCACGCAATTGGCGCCGGCTTCCTTCAGGCGCTTCGCCGACCACAGATCGAGCAGGTCAGGCAGGCGGCCGGGCAGAGTTTTGTCGTAGCCGGTCTTCTCATACGCCAGCAGCAGGCCCGCACCCTTGGCGCGGCGCTTGGCGGCAGGCAAACCCCACTCGGGATCGAGCAGAATGGCGCTGGCGTGCTTGGTCAGCACCTCAGTCACGTGGATTTTGAACTCTTCCAGCCCCGCGTCAGTGGCGTACGTGCCCAGTGCCTTCTTGAGCGAACCGCGCTGGTCCATGGCGGCCGCGGCGATGACGCCGCGCGGGTTCGAAACGGCCTTGATGCCCGCAAGTTTCCCAGGAGTTAGTTTCATGACAGAACCTTCCTCAGGCGCGCTGCGCCCGGTATGAACGGATTTCGAATTTGGTCCTGCAGGACAGCGGTTGGGCCCGCAGTTGCAGAACAGAGAATTCTAACTGAATTCCCGCACCGTGTGCGAGGACTTCTGAGCGGGGTGGCGGGCTATTCCCGAGCGCCTGTCACGTACCAGTCAGAGGATTGCTTGTGAAACGGCGATATTACGACAGTGATCTACTGGTGCGCGTGCATCTCGGTTTCAAGTCGCACGGCAACGGGAACGCCGTCTTTCGTTGCGGGTTCAAATTTCCATTTGCTCACTGCATCAACTGCGTAGCTATCAAACTCCGGCGTAGACCGCTTTAACAGCTTTACATCCGCTACGGAGCCGTCCGGCGTGACAACGAAAGAGATTTTCGCCTTGAGCGGCTTGTTCACGCTATCGGGTGGGGCTGGCACTGGTGTCGAAATTGGCCGGGGTGCCTTCACGTCGCCGCGCACCTCATAGACCGTGTACTTCGTTTGCGACGGTTGATTTTGCGCAGCGGCAAAGGACACCGCAAGTAGCAGAAGAAGCCCTATAACTGTATGCGCTTTCATCGCATTGATTTTAGTCTCAGGTGTCAATTGGCGAGAACAGGCGTTATCACAACCAATCAGGCTAGACAGCTTGCTGAAGAGGTCAACAACCATCACTGCCTCAGATGCAAGCCCGTCAGCACTGCCTGCTGGCGCACGATCAGCGACTCGATGCCGCTCCTTGCCAGCGACATCATCTTGGCCAATTGGGCGTCATCGAAGGGACGGTGTTCTGCTGTGGCCTGCACCTCGACAATCTTCTTGCTGCCGGTGATGACCAGGTTCATGTCCACGTCGGCGCGCGCGTCCTCTTCGTAGCAGAGATCGAGCATGATCTCGCCATCCACGATGCCGACGCTGGTGGCGGCAATGTAATCGCGGATGGGCGCGACCGTTAGCGCGCCCGACTCGATCATGCGGCGCATGGCCAGCCCCATGGCGATGAAGGCGCCGGTGATGGACGCCGTGCGCGTGCCGCCGTCGGCCTGAATGACATCACAGTCGAGGAAAATGGTGCGCTCACCCAGCTTCTCCAGGTCGGTTACGGCGCGCAGCGAGCGGCCAATGAGCCGCTGGATCTCGTGAGTGCGCCCGCTCTGGCGTCCTTTGTTAGCCTCGCGTGGCGTGCGGGTCAGCGTGGAGCGCGGCAACATGCCGTATTCGCTGGTTACCCAGCCTTTGCCCCGGTTGCGCAGAAATTGCGGCACCGTGTCTTCGATGGTTGCGGTGCAGATAACGCGAGTGTTGCCAAGTTCGATCAAGCACGAGCCTTCAGCGGTGGAGATGAAGTCGGGGACGATGTTGACCGGCCGCATCTGCTCAGGCGAACGATTATCGGAGCGATAGATCATAAGCGGCGATTGTACGTGAAGTAGCTGTTAGCTATCAGCCGTCAGCCTTCAGCTACCCGCCCAGGTCCACATGCTCGACGTGATCGACCTGGCGGCCGAGAAAGCGCGTTGCCAGGCGTTTGAACTTGTCGGTGGAGTCGGTGACATAGAAGCGAAAGGTGCGATGCTCGGCAGGAGCTGACGATGTTGGTTGAATAGGGGTCCTTCGACTGCGTTCGGTCGCTGACGCTCCCTCACTCCGCTCAGGATGACAAATCTCATCCTTCTCGATGATCCTCTTCACCACGCGCGCGGTTGATTCGGCAGAATCCACAATCTGCATGTGCTCAGGGGCGATGCGACGCAGCATTGGCGCGATGAGCGGATAGTGGGTGCAAGCGAGCACCAGAACATCGGCCCGCTCGGGCGCCTGCGCCAGCGCCTCGCCGAGATAGATCCTGGCAACCTGCTCGGTCACGGGATGCTCGATCCATCCTTCTTCAACCAGCGGCACGAAAAGCGGACAAGCCTTTTCATGAGCTGCCACGCCATGCCGCTGCAACGCGTCGCGATAAGCGTGGCTGCTCACCGTGGCTTCGGTGGCGATCACGATGGCCGCGCGACTCTTGCTCAGTTCGGCTGCCATGGCCGCGCCCGGTTCGACTACTCCCACGACCGGCACATGCGCAGCTTCTTGAATTCGCGGAAACGCAAGAGCGGTCGCGGTGTTGCAGGCAATGACCAGCAAATCGATATTCTGCGCTTCGAGAAAACGAGTGGCTCCGATGGCATAACGCGCAACGGTTTCCGCTGACTTGGTGCCATAAGGCAGGCGGGCCGTGTCGCCGAAGTACGAGTAGTGCGCGGGCAACTGCTCGGCCATGGCCTTCAGCACGGTGAGGCCGCCGACTCCCGAATCGAAAACGCCAATGCGCGGTAGGGTCACTGCAAATCCTTTACGACCTGGCCAATATTGCTGGCTTCGTAGAATCGACGCAAGTCAGCGTGCCCGGCAAGCGTCTCGCGTTCCTGCCCGTTGACCAGGATCTTCACCCGTTCGATCTTGCTGTCGTTGGCGTTGAGCGTCACCACGATGGAGGCAACGGTCAGCTCTTCGGCGAGCACACCGGAAGGATGCGCGTCCGCGAAGGCGGCGTTCGTGTCCACTACGGCTGTGTCGTCTCCCAATAAATAAACGTCGCGGACATCCGCGTCAGCGCCGATGGGATGTGACGACGAGGATTGTAGATACTCTCCGAACAGGGCCCGCAGCACCGCGCGATCCCGTTCGGTGCGCTCCGGCGGCAGGGTCACGTTCACCTGCGTGCGGCGCAGTGTGCCATCGCTGTCGGAAGCAATGTAAAGCGTGACCGGCGTGGGCGGACCATTGGTGAGCGGAGCCAGCGCCCGTTGTTGTTCCGCGGCGAGTTGCTCATCGCGGGCCACCTTCCGCTTCAGGTGCAGGGCGTAGAAGGTGAGGCCGAGGGCAATCAGCGCCAACGCTGCGAACATCACCAGGACGCGCCGGGTCACGGTCTCACCTCGGGCAGCTTGGCGCGGACGGCGGCAACACCGGCGGCGATCGATTGCGCCACCTGCTCCTGGTAGGCCGCGCTCGCAATTTCGTCCACCTCCCCGGAGGGAGGGGCGATTTCAACCGCGATGGCAGGAGCGGCAATATTGTTCATGGGACGAAGCGGCGCCAGCAGCGTGGCATTGGGCAGTTTGCGGGACTCCAGTTCCGCGGCCACCGAGCCGGCGACCGAGCCGCTTAAATCCAGGAATGCGGCTTGCGCGGTGTCCCACGGCAGAAAGCCTTGCGGCGAAAGGTTGGCCGCAGGCAGCATCGCCGTGAATACGTGGACGCCCTGTCCGGTATTGGCAGCGTGCAGTGCGATGTAGAGCGCGGGACGCGCTGCATTCGTCCAGGTGGCGCGCTGGTCGAGAGTAATCGCAACGTCGGAGTTGCGCAGCAGGCCGGCGGCGATGCCACGATTGGCGAGTTCATGCTGCACCCGCCGCGCCAGCGCCAGCACAACATCTTTCTCCGGAAGCGAAGGGGTGATGGCCGCCCCGATGTCGCTGCCACCGTGCGCCGGATCGATCAGCACCAGGAAGCGTGGGGTGGCGGGCTGCCGCGGCTGCGGCACCGGGTTTTGCGGATTGGCCGGAGCCGGCGGTGGTGGCGGCGCTTCCTGGGCAACCGGTGGCGGAGCAGGAGCACCGGTGACGATGATGGTCTTGCCACCGTCGGCGAAGTTGGCCATCAGGGGAGCCGTTCCCGTCACATCAAGTTCAGCCAGGCCATCGTGCTCTGAAAAGGTCGCTCCCGAGATCAGCGGGTCGCTGTAAGGTACGTTTTCAGGGCCGCTGGAAACGATGGGTTCGCGGCGAAAGGTGAGGCGTACTCGTCCGGGTTCAGTCGCGATGGTCGGATTGACCGGAGAAGGAAAGCCCAACAGCAAACGCGAGGGGTTGTCTTTGTGCAGCTCCAGAGTGTAGCGCAGCTGAACACTGCCGATGAATAGACGGCGCGCTGCCGGGTGTAATTCGATATCGCTGCCGAGCAGCCTCGAGATTATTTGGCTGGTAACGGACAGCGGGACGTAGCCCCGGCCATTCTGAAGAACAAAATTTGCCGGCAGCTTGTAACCGTTTCCGCGGACCTTACCCTTATCTTTCCCGCCGGTAAATTGCAACTCCAGAGGACGGCCACCCGGAGGCGTAAAGTGCAACTTGTACTTCTTGCCATCGATGCGGGCATCCACCGACCCCAGCGGCTCCAACAGTTCCACCAAACCCGCGTAAGGCTGGCCATTCATGTCCAGCAGTGGGACCGAGTAAGAGGTCCGGGGAGAATAGACGGTAAGCTGATTCTGTGCGGGCGATTGCGCGTGAACGCCGGCTTGGCGAGTTAGAAGGGCCGCAAAGAGCAGAGCCAAACCGGCGGTGATCGCCATGGCAAGCCGCGATCTGCGACCGGAAAGCGGCAACCTAGTGTCCTCCCGATGCCGATCCTTGCGCGGCCTCCCTCAGCGAATAGATGGTCAGGCCGCTCAGCATCTTGGGATAGAAATCCGTGGACTTTTGCGGCAAAACTTCGCCGGCGAACGCGACGTCGCGCATCTGCTGCATGCGTACCGGATTGATAATGAACGCGACGTTGGCGCCGTTTCGTACTTCCTCAATCGCTTCGCCCGCGTCCCGCACATATTTCAGGTACTTCTGATCGCGAATGTCATCCTGTGACATTCCGAGTGCGTCTTCCAGCACCAGCTTATGCAGTTGCACGACATCCAGCGCGCGCTGGCGTTGCGACAGACCGGCGAGGCTTTTCGAGTGCTGGGCAGCGCGCGAACGCAACAGAAAGCTGCTATGTGACGTAACCGCAAGTAACGCGGTGGTGTCTTTGCCAGCCGCGTGCAGCCGATTGAGAGCGGCGGCAGCATCTGTCAGCGGGCCCAAATCCTCGACTTCGAAATTCTTCCGAAGCTTCGCCACCGTGTCAAAGATCGCAAATCCCTCCATGCCAAACACCACGCGATGGGTTGGCAGAACCACCAGTCCGGGAGCATCCATATTGACGAAGGTCATCATCACCCGTTCGAACGGGGCTCGAAGATCGGGGCTGGCCGGTTTCCTCATCTCATTGCGATAGGTCAAGGCGGTCTCGTAGCGATGGTGGCCGTCGGCAATGATCAGCTTCTTATCGGC
>PLBW01000222.1 GCA_003135475.1 Acidobacteriaceae bacterium | reverse complement strand
TCTACAGCCTTAAACTTTCCACTCGCGCACATAGGCCTTGCGGAGTTACCATGGAGCACAACTCTTTTCATGGAAGCGTCGCCCCCCGCGGCGGGGCTGCAACCGCGTTGGTCGAAGAGTGGTGCACGCAAGCAGGTCTCTCACACTGCACTTCCAGCTTTTTCCGATCCAGCGTGTAGAATGCCAGTCGGCTTCTGTGATGGGAGTTGGCCGGAGCACGCAATACCAGGTCCACAAGGAGATCCGATGGCGTCAGGTAAGGCATTTGCAGCACTAGGGTTGGCACTTATTCTTTGCGTGTTCTTGGCGGCCTGCGGTGGTGGCTCCAAACCCGCCCCACCCAGTCCGCCAGTCATATTTGAATCGAGCTTGCCTAATGGCGCGGTCAATGTTCCCTACAGCGCCACCGTGCATGTGACCCGGGGAACCGGAACGTCACCTTTCACGTGGAGCATCACGTCCGGGAGTTTGCCCGCCGGATTGAGCTTGAACAGCGGCACCGGGACGATCTCTGGAACCCCGACCACGATTGTGAATGCCACCTTCACCTTGCAGGTAACGGACGCGAAGTCACTCACCGGGACCAGGAGCCTGAGCATCAACATCCGCGGTGCGGTATCGATCACGCCCCCCTCGCTGCCGGGAGGCCAGGTAACTATCCCCTACAGCGCAAACTTGTCGGCGACCGGCGGCGTATTGCCTTATACGTGGAGCGTCAGCAGCGGTACTCTGCCGGCTGGACTCACGCTCACCGGGAATCCCGATAACACGGCCACGATTTCCGGTACCCCGACTCTGCTGGGCACCTCGACGTTCACCGTCCAGGTGGCTGATGCGGAGACCCCCCCTGCCACCGGAAACTCGGGTTCGTTGAGTATCTCCATCGAAGGGTTTGTCACCATCACCAACACTTCGTTGCCAGACGGCAATGTGGCCATCTTCTACGACACGCAGCTGATTGCCACGGGCGGACTGGCGCCCTACACCTGGAGCCTGACCTCTGGTACCTTGCCGCCTGGATTATCTCTGACCGCTACCACCGGAGTCATTTCGGGAACACCTACGACAACAGGCAGCTATCCGATCACAGTGCAAGTGGCCGACTCGGAAAGCACTCCCGCAACGGCGACCGGGATGTTCACCATCACCATCAACCCGACACCGCCGCTCCAGGTCACAACAAGTTCGTTGCCGGCCGGTACGCAAGGCGTCCACTACTCAAATTCATTGGCCGCCACGGGCGGAGTTCCGCCGTATTCATGGAGTCTTACCTCGGGACCGTTGCCTCAGGGCATGACGCTAAGCGGCACCGGTGTAATTTCGGGAACGCCCACCGGCAGCAGCGGCAGCTTCCCCATCACGGCGCAGGTGACTGACACCCTGAGGAATACGGCCTCTTCTTCCGGCCTGACGCTTATCATCAATTCGGGCCCCTTGGTGATTACGACCGTATCGTTGCCTGCGGGGACACAGTCGGTGCCCTACAGCGCCACGATGAGTGCTGCGGGCGGAACTCCACCCTACACTTGGTCGCTGCGGTTCGGGACCTTGCCCAACGGTTTGACCCTCAACCCCAGCACGGGCGTGATCTCGGGAACGCCGACTGCGAGCGGCGGTACTTCCATTGAATTCCAGATTACAGATTCGGCTTCACCACCGGCTGTGTTCGTCTCACCGCCTTTCGCACTCAACATCAACTCTGCCCTGACCAATGCGGTCCTGACCGGCGATTACGCCTTCTCGTTCAGCGGCTACAACAACGGAACGCCGGTCGTCATGGCCGGTCGATTCACGGCGGACGGAACTGGCTTGATCAGCAATGGCTTGCTCGACGGGAATACGGCCGGTAGCCCTCCGGTGACCAACCTGGCATTCACTGGGACCTATTCGATCACGGCTGACGGGCTGGGTACCATGACCTTCAACCCGACCCAAGGTCCGGTTCTGGTTTTGGCGGTAGCGGTGGACAGCCACGGGGCGGGCATGCTCATTCAGAGCGATCCTGCCAATCCGCAGGAGTACGCTTCCGGTGCGATTAAGCCGCAAACGATTGTTTCGCTGACTGGCGGTAATTTTGTCTTCGGCTCGGGCGGAGTTGACGTGGCGGGCAATCGGTTCGCCAGCGCTGGAACGTTCCAGATCAATGCCTCCGGAACTTTGACGAGGGGTTCAATCGACACCAATGACGGGGGCATAGTGGTTCCAGCCGCTATCCTGGGCGGCGCGTACGCTACGCCCGATCCCAGCACCGGCCGGGGCACGGCCAGCCTAAGCATTAACAGCGGCCCAGCCCAAAACTTCAGCTACTACCTGGTGTCTGCCACGGAGATGATTCAGGTCAGCATCGACCAGATATCGAGTACTTCTCCTCTGACGCTGACGTCGGCACTCAAAGGGACTACGCAAGGCGTGGGCTTCACCAACGTAGCCTTGAGAGGGGTAAGCGTTGTCCAAACCAACGCGGTCAATCCCAATGGCGGGAGCCCGCAAGCGATTGGGGTTGCCGGGTTGTTCACTGGCGATGGCACTACCGACGGAAATGGTTTCGGCAACGCGACCCTATTGTTTGACCAGAACACGGGCGGGACGCTGGCCCAGCAGCAGATCGCGGGTGGCCAATACAAAGTTAACCCGCTGAATGGACGAGTACTCTTAAACGGCTTCGGCGGTACCCCGCCTGTCCTATACGTGGTGAACCCGAACCAGGCGTTCCTGGTCGGCACCGATGGGAATGTCACGTCCGGACTGCTGGCGCCGCAAGCGGCAGGTACGACGGGTGTGACCCTCAGCAATGTCTCGGTGCTCGGCGCTTATGTGGGAGGCTCGGTCCTGCCGGCCTTGCCGGCGGTGACCAATCAGGTTGACTGGCTATTCTCTGACGGGAATGGCAACATCAGCGTTTCGCAAGACAGCAGCGGCCCCGGTGGTCCCCAGACTAATCAGTTTGCTGTCACTTACCTGGTTGACGCTACCGGCCGGGCCCTCGTCGAATCGAACCCGGGCGGTACGCTGCAGGGCATCCTGTTTGTCGTTTCGCCGACCAAGATCGTCATTCTCTCGACCGATGCGAATCCGGTCTTGTCGACTTTCGCGATAGGGAAAGCAACGAATTAGGAGGCCTGATGTGTCGGCGAGGGGTGGACCACGTCTTCACAGGCAGCGGAAGAACTCTGCGATGTTGAGCGCAGGCTTGGGGACGTGAAGAATTCTGACCGACGGTGTACCTGCTCCCTGGAGTGGGAAGTAATCCCCGGTAACGTCTACCAAGGCGGTACCGGATGGACGATCTCCGGAAGCGGAACCGTTGGCACTAGCTTTACCGGTGCCAACCTTTTTACGGTTGGTGGCAGCGGCAACTTCAGCGTCACGTCCTTTGACCTCGGCGTAGGATACGTGACGGGCACCAACTCGTTCTTCGCCAGCATTTGGACGGACAACGCTGGTCTCCCGGGAACCGAGGTGGGTGGCGCCTATTGGGGTAACCTGTCGAGCAGCGAACCCTTCGGAAGCTGCTGCGGCTTGGTTACCGTCACCGGCATTAGTGGAGTCACTCTGACCGGCGGACAGTCGTATTTCATGCTCCTCGGTCCGATGACTAACTCCAGTACCACTTGGGAAGCGTGGAACTGGAACAGCCAGAGTGTAAACGGTCTGGATCTATATGCCACCAGCGGATGCCAAGACGGTGGTGGGACCGGTTGCGTCTGGAACAGCAATGGCACGGGGAACCCGCTTGGCGCGTTCGACGTCCAAGGCAGCCCGGGCGGAGGCACCACGCCGGAGCCCAGCTCCCTGTTGCTGCTCGGCACGGGATTGGTTGGAGCATTCGGAGCGATTCGCCGCAAACTGAACCGGTAATCCTCCTTGCAGTTCACTTCCTAAGCCGGAGCCAACCAGCTCCGGCTTTCGGCTTTCTGGAGTAGTATCGCCGCTACGCGGCTCCAATAAATCTCCCACTTTACCCAAAGCCGCCGCTGCGCGGCTGGTTTCCGGCAATCCGTTGGCCTTCCGAAAATGAAAACAGCCGCGACTCAGGCCAACTCGCGGTGGGCATACGACTAACGATGCGGCTCGGCCTCCCCCGGGCCGGACGGAGGTGGGGTTGTTCCCTGCGGCGGCGCACTAGGCGGAGCCGGAGCCGCGCCACTTCCTTGCGGCTGCACATAGGGCGGCGTCGGCGAGGTCAACTCTTGCACATTGGCCGGGACAACACCTTTCACCGCCGGCACATGCTTCACCTGGCCCGCTTCGGCATCCGACATATCAATACCCAGCTTGGACAGGGTTTCCGCCGTGTACAGATCCAGCTGTACTTTCGACTTCTCGTAATTGGCAGCCGCGTTGAGAACGTTGGATTCGGACTGGGTCAGGCTGCTGGACGCCTGCAATACNNATCGCCGCCTGCAGGGCGGCATAGTTCTGCTGCATGGTAAATTGCGCGTTGCGTACCTGCAACGATATCTGGTTCTCGGTTTGCTGCAGGGCAACCTGCGACTGACGGTATTCCAGCTGCGACCGTACCTGTTCGGATTGCGCGGCACGGTTGCGGAGAGGAATGTTGAGGTTCACTCCGACTCCTTTGTCGGGCGCTGAACTGTTAAAGAGATCGTGAAAAGCGTTTGGGTAGCCGCTGCGCGGAATCGTGCCGGGAGGCAGGCAGTTTTGTCCCGCAGGTACCCCCGGGGGACAATCTGGGAAGGCAGGATTCTGGTCACCCGCCAAACTCGAGGCCCCGTAAAACGCGTACAGGTCCAGCGTCGGCCGCAGCGCGTTCTGCAGCGACTTACGCGAGATCTCGAGATTGGTCAGGTTGATGCGCGCCACCGCGATTTCGGGACGCGCCTGCAGAGCTTCCTGAATCAGGTCTTCGACCGGACGGACCTCGTACTGCTCATTGAATCGCAGGGTGTCGGTGGGAATGACCGGCGCCACCGCCAGGATGGGATCTCCCATGTTCTTGGTGATGGCGTTCTTCATCAGTAGTTGCTCAAGCTGAAGATTGGATTGCGCGCCGATCAGGTTTTGTTTCGCCGTGGCAACCCCGCTCTGGGCCTGGAGCAAGGTAATGGGAGCCAACGTGCCAATCCTGATCTGCTCCTGATCGTCGGAGAGCGTTTTCTCCGCCAGTTGCAGCGCGCGCTCGTTCACCTTCACCGCTTCATAGGCGGTCACCAGGTCCCAGTAGATATTTTCAACCTGCGAAACGGTTTGGATAATCTGCTGGCGAAACACCACGTCCTCGATCTCGCGATTGTTGCGGGCGATGCGGATGTAGCGCAAGTTGGGATCAAACCCGAAGCCTTGCAGCAGGTGCTGCCGCAATTGGAAACGGAAGCTTGGGTTCAAGGCCGGCGAAACCAAGCTGAAGAGCGAGTTGGTGGTCACCCGGTTGTTGTTGAACCCCACCGTCATCAAGGTACCCGTGGAAAACCCCTGCGTGTAACCGAAGTCGTAAAGGTTGGTGTTTTGTACCAGGGTAGGGGTTCCGGTGAAGATGATGTTGGACTGCGGCGTGGTGGCGCGCTCGCCCTGAATATTTCCCGTGAGGGTCGCGTCGAAGCTGTCAATCAGAGGGCCACCCCCCAGGGTGGAGGTCACGATGCCAAGGGCGCCAGCCCCGGCCCCGCCAGGACCCAGTTGCGTGCCGCCCGCGCCGGTGCCCGTTGCCCCGGTTGCGGAACTGCCGGTTCCTCCCACCGAGGTAGCGCCGGTTGCGCCTCCCGGGGTGCCCTGCACCACGTTGGCGTTAACCCCCAGGGCAACGGCGCCCGATTTTGTGCGCAGCAGATCGGTATCCGCAATGGAGAGGTTGTAACGCTGCAGGACGATGTCGAGGTTATTCTCCAGCGCCATCGCCACCGCATCGTTGATGGACAAGTACATTTTGCCGTCGCGGAACAGTTGATCGGTCCGCGCGGAGTTGCTCAGGTTCGCCGCCGGTACGCTGCGCGAGGTGTAGGGTGCGAGCACACCGGGGAATGGAGATTTTGGCTTCGAGTAGTCCTGGTCAGAATACAAATGAGCATTATGCTGCGGCGCCGGAGCCTGCGTCAGCGGCGTCAGCGGTGGCATGCTCGTATGGGTGCTTTGTGGAGTTGCATTTTGGGCATAACTCGCTGTTACAAGCAGACCCACGATCCCCAGCGCGACCGTCTTTCGGAGCGCGCCTTCAACCAATCTGGCAACAAACATTTCCTTATCTCCTGAAACCGGCATTTGCGTCGGTTTGTGTTTCCCGCGGTTATGAATTGCTGTGGCCTCTGTGTAATACGCACCAAAGTGCCCAAAGGTTCATCATGTTGAGACGAACCAGGACCCCGTTTCGCCAGGAAGACGCCACCGGCGGCAAGCCCGACGTACATGGACTGATTCCTGTCACGAATGTCAACGTAAAAAAATGATGAAACGCGTTTGCTTATGGGCATAGACGCCCGCTGCTTCAAAAGCAGCGTCCCCTGCGCTCAAATCTGCTGCCGCTTCCAGCGACCGCGCTTGAACAAAACGGCGCTCGCCCCTGCGATGGCCGTCTCCGCGATCACGATGGCCACGAAAACCCCATTCGAACGCAGGTGCACCGGGATCGCCAGCCAATAAGCCAGCGGGATCTCCAGCAGCCAGAAGCCGAATAAATACACATACGTTGGGGTCACCGTGTCACCGGCTCCGTTGAAGGCTTGCAGCATCACCATGCCATACGCATAACCGATGTTGCCGTAGCTGACGATGCGCAAGCAGGCCGCACCCAGCGGCACCACGGCGGGATCATGGCTGAACAACCGTATCAACGGCTCCGCGAAGAAGATGAACAGCACTCCCACGCTTCCCAGGAACAACATGTTGTAGATTCCCGTTCTCCACACCGATTGTTCGGCGCGCTCCGGCTGCCGGGCTCCGAGGTTCTGACCCACCAGAGTGGCGGCGGCATTGCTCAATCCCCAGGCCGGTAAAATGGCAAAGATCACGATGCGGATCGCAATCGTGTACCCGGCCAGCGCGGCCGCGCCAAACATGCTCACGATACGCACCAGCCCAATCCAACTGGTATGTGCAATGGCAAATTGCAGGACGCCGGTAACCGACACGCGGGGCCAGACGCAGAAGAACGTGCAGGTTGATGCGAATCTGCCGATGAAGAATACGGATGCGCTCGGTGCCGCGCAGCAGGCGATAGAACTGGTACCCGAGTCCGATGCTTCGGCCGCTAAGGGTTGCGACTGCTGCGCCCGTGACACCCAATCGCGGGAACGGTCCCAAGCCGAAGATGAAACATGGATCGAGGGCCAGATTGATAATGTTGGACACCCACAAGATGCGCATGGCGACCGCCGCGTCACCGGTGCCGCGAAAGATGGCGTTGTTCAGAAACAGCAGCAGCAGGACCCCGCTTCCGCCCAAGGCAATCCTGGCGTAGCCGCTGCCGACGGCGACGATCGCGGGTGAGGCTCCCATCAGCCGCAGCAGATCAGGCGCGAAAACCAGGCAAGGTGCGCCGATGGCGAGCGAAACCGCCAGCCCCAGCGCGATCGCCTGCACCCCGGCCACGGCCGCTCCAGCAGGGTCCTTCTCCCCGATGCGTCGCGCCACCATCGCCGTGGTCGACAGGCTCAGCCCCAGGCCTACGGCGAATACCAGGCTGAGGAGCGATTCTGTCAGCCCCACCGTGGCCACGGCGTTGGCTCCCAGATGCGCAACCCAGAAAACGTCAACCACGGCGAACAGCGATTCCAGCGCCATCTCCAGCACCATGGGCACGGCGAGCAAAAGAATCGCGCGGTTTAGATTTCCCGCGGTGAAATCCTGATGCGAGCCCCGAATGGACTCGCGCAACGAGCTCCACAGGCTGGGCTGCGCATCGGGCGTGGCTGGGGAAACAACATCCATGACGACCTACCGTCTTCGCGCCACGCCATGAAGTGGAAACCGGCGACGGCGCGTTGTAATTCGTGCGTGAAACAGGACTCCGCGTCAGCAGATTAGGGTCAGCGGATTCGCAAGGATGGCGTACTACTGAGGGTCGAACATCGATCTGTCTCCCTGTTCTCGGGGCCCAGCGCCAGAACTTCGATAACAGCAAGCCTGACCTGATACGGACGATTAGTGAAAGGCATTCTACCCGATTCAGCCGTAAGCATCAAATCGAGGTGCGCGTCCGGTGCAATGAAAAAAGGCCGCCAGCTCGAATGCGCTAGCGGCCCTGAAGTTAAGTCATCTTAGCCGTTATTTACCTGGAGGCGTCTTGCCGGGCTGCACCGGAAGTTGGTTGTCACGATCTTCGGGTCTCCGCGCCGGATGGTCTGACTTGGCGCCCGGTATGGGTTGGTCGTCTTTTGAACTCATCCGCGGCTCCGTCATCTCATCCGAGGTGAAGCCGTAGCCTTCAGTGTAGATCGCCTGCTGGTAAAAGCCACCCGCTGGCTGACGTGCGATGGCATAGATCGGGAAAGCCCTGCCTCCTGCCGGGTACACCGTCGCCACGTAATCGGCCACCATTCTGCCGGAGAAAGTGTCCGGCAGCCAGCTTAGCTGCATGGGGCCCGAAAGCTGCCGGCCCGCAGTCCACGTCTGTCCTCCATCGTTCGACAAAGTGAAGCCTGCGTACAGCCGACAGTTGCTCCCACAAGCCGAAACGGGATAGTAGTAGTAGGTGATCGCCATATGGGCCGAAGTTCCCGAGGTCCGGATGTCAATCCCCATGCCGTGAATGAAGTGGTCCACGCCGCTATTGATGGGATCGATGGGGACCCGGACGACCGAACTCCAGTGAATTCCGTCGGTCGAACTGCTGTACACAATGTCATTGGCAGCGCAACCGCTTTCGTAGCGGCAATCCGGCCACGATACATACACTTTGCCCGCGCCATCGATGGCCGTGGAAGGAAGGCCGGCACTGCGAAGGTCACCATCTTCATAGTGGCTGGGAGCGCTGGAGATGCTTATGGCTGCGTTCCAGCTCTGGCCTCCGTTGGTCGAGGTGAAGGCCGACATGCCGCCGTTGTAGTCACCAAACCCTACGACCACAGTGCCATTGGGCTGCACCACAGGATTCACCCCGATACCGTAGTCGAACGCCGCCGTAGCTTTTGCTGATCCCCAAGTCAGTCCGCCGTCGCTGGAAGTGCTCATCTGGATCAGGGGGGTGTCCCATCCCGCGTAGCAATTTCCGTAATAGGGGCTGGTGGACGTGTCATCGCACATGATCCAGTTCTTGTCGTCACCGCCGTCGCGTGAAATGTAGATCGGGTTGCCCCAATGGATGCCGTCGGTCGAGCGGCTCACCGCGACATCTATACCACTTGCAATCGGCAGGGTGCAGATTAGCCACACGCCATGTTTCTTATCGTAAGCGACCGACGCGTCACTGGCGGCGCTATTGGTTCCACCACCACCGCCGTAAACGGTAAGGCCGGGCAATACCCCGTTAGTCCAGGTGATCCCACCATTCAGTGTGGTCGCCCAACCGATATCATCTCCGCCGCCGCTGGAGATGCGGGCGACCTGAAATGCGGTGACAATTACGGGTCCTTGAGCGAAAGCGCCGGGTTCCACTTCAGTCATGTGCTGAGCGCTCGGATCGGTGAAGCTGTCTTGACTGAGCTGTCGAAAAACGCCCTGCGCGGAAGCTGGCATGGCGCCTGCCAAGCTGATGGCCAGTCCCAGAGCAGAGGTAAGCACTGCCCGGCGCATGCTAGGCGAGGAAAGCGAATACAAAGGTTTCATTAGAGATCTCTTCCTTCTTTGTGGCTAATTCAGATTAGTGTGTCGTGTAGGCATGAGGAATGTCGTCTGCACCGGACAGGAGGACGGGCAAAACCACCGGTCGTAGCGAACAAACTTTATCGTGCGGGGCCGCTGCATGTCAATAAAACTTGGCGGTCTCGAGGCGGCCTCGCCAGATTGCGTAGCCGGAGCCCTGACACCGCTCCCCTGGGCTAGTACCGATAAAATCCGCGCCCGGACTTGCGTCCCAGCCATCCGGCATCGACCATCTTGATCAGCAGCGGGCACGGCCGATATTTGGGGTCGCCGAGACTGGCCTGCATCACCCGCATGATGTCAAGGCAGACGTCGAGTCCGATGAAGTCCGCCAGGGTCAGCGGACCCATGGGGTGCGCCATACCCAGCTTGAAGACTTCATCCACGGCTTCGGTTGTGGCCACGCCTTCCATCACCGCGTACATGGCTTCATTCAGCAGCGGCATCAGTACGCGGTTCGCGACAAAGCCGGGCGCATCGTTCACCTCGACGGGAGTTTTCTCCAACTTTTCAGCAAGTGCTTTGACCGTCGCGAACGTCTCGTTTGAGGTGGCCAATCCGCGGATCAGCTCGACCAGCTTCATCACCGGCACGGGATTAAAGAAGTGCATCCCGATGACCTTGTCAGGTCTCTTAGTCACCGCTGCCAGCTTGGTTATCGAAATAGACGAGGTGTTTGAGGAGAGAAGGACCTCGGGACGGCACATGGCATCGAGATCGCGGAACAGCTCGGCCTTGATCTCAAAGCGCTCGCTGGCTGCTTCCACGATGAAATCGCAGCCGGCCAACCGCTGGCGATCGATTGTGCCCGCGATGCGCCCCAGCGCCAGGTCGCGCTGCTCGGCCGTCAACTTGTTCTTGGCAACTTCGCGTTCCAGGTTCTTGCTGATGGTTTGCAGGCCGCGATCGAGGAAGCGCTGCTCCACCTCGACCAGCACCACGTTGTATCCAGTTTTGGCGAAGACGTGAGCGATGCCATTGCCCATCGTGCCCGCCCCGATAACTCCGACTGTTTTGATGTCCATGATTGCCTCAAGTAAAGTTATTTAGCGCGTCTAAACGCGTTGTAAAACATTCGAGTGTAGCAGAGGCAGAGCAGGCGGACAGTGATATCGACTCGGCCAGTCGGTTAAGATCTGGCTCTGGAAAGTCATTCTCCTCCTGTGCCACAGAAAACTCTGCGGCACAGGAGGGACAATGATATTCACCCCTTGAGTTGTGGCGCTAATTTACGGTTATATGAACCGGGTTAGAGGGGATACCGTTCGCCACTACAACTAGAGTACTTGGTCCAGTCTCCATTCCGGCAGGTACATCGAAATGCGTGAACGTGGGGACAGCGCCGGTGGCCACGGCCATCGTGCTGTGGTCGTGTGTCTTGGCGTAGAAAATATGTCCGGTGGCGACATTCTTGATCCGCACCAATGGGTAGTTTGTGGCGGTCTCATTTTCGTCACCGTACCCAGCCGCTTGTGACAGTCCGTTGAATTGCCGGCCGAAGATCGTATAGCTCTGACCGCGGACAACGGTAGATGGATAAATGGAGATGGCGGGTGTCCACGGTTGAATGTAGCTTCCGGAGGCGGTATAGACCTCCGCGCCCCCGACGATCACCTCGCCCGTAGGCAGCACCAGTAAACTGCCTCCATTACTGAACAGGGTGGGGGTCAGATTGGTCCCGTCGAACTCGTAAAATCTACCCGAGTTACCCTCCACCAGCACCTTGCCATTGGTCAGCAGCGCTGCAAAATTATCGCCTGCGTCATCGTTATTGGGGAAGTCCGGGCCAGGAACCCAGGTACCCGGATCGGTGGGGCTGGCTCCATGATGATAGACCGAGGTGTGTCCGGTTGAGGCGCCCAGATGCCGCGCTCCGGTCGCGAAGACGGTGCCGTCGGGCCGTAAAACGGCGGGGCCGATTTCGCCCGGAGGACAGTATTGACCTCCTGGGTACGGGATACAACCCTCTCCTGGCGGCCCCTGAAGATTCGCAACCGTGCTGCCATCCGAGATCCACTGCTGCATGGAAGGGATGTATCTTTCCGAGTTGGGATTGGTCAAGACATCCGCGGTCAGAACGGTGCCGCCAGGCATAAGGGTCCAGCCCTCTTCGGCATTGAAATCGCTCTTGCCGCTGAATCCCATTGCCGTCCACTGCAGCGTGGCCGGATCCAGTTCCGCCATCTGCATATCCAACTTCCGGCCGATAAGAAAGTGGCCATTGGGCAACACTACCGACGGCGAGTCTCCGATATAGTCCCAGCCGGTGGGAGGATTCAGCGGGGTCCAGGTATTGGTCCTGGGATCGTAAATGGCGCCCAGATTGGTGAGTGTGAAATTGCCAAAGTTGTACTCACCGCCTTCAATCAAAAGCCGGCCGTCGGATAGTACAGCCGAAGCGAAGTAAAGGGGATCGTAATTACTGGGCAGATTGGCGAGTTGGCTCCAGGTCCCATGGACGTAACTTCCGTTGATGTCGGGCGTCAGCTTCCACCAATCGTTCCCATTGCCGCCTTGAAACATCACCGTTCCGTCGGTCAGCAAAAAGCCGATCCCGGCTCCGTCCGGGGGCTGATGAGTAAGTGGCGTTAACGTCTGCGCCTGTGCGATGCAGCCGGCAGTGAGCAAGAGCGTGATTGCGGCAAGTAACAGCTTCTTTGTCAAGACAGACCTCTTTCTNNGTGAAACCTTCTCTTGGGAATCCCACAAGCGGTCAAACTCGGGAAACTAAGTGCCAGAATTCTGCTTCACCAGGCAGGCCTATGTCAATTCGGCACGGGGGAGAAAGCGAAAGCGATTTATGTCGTGGTTGCCACTATTCGCCCGTCAGAGCCTTGTACTGTGCCTGCGTCAATGGCACGACGGAAAGCCTCCCTTGACGCACCAGAGGCGAATCCGC